>NZEN01000075.1 GCA_002689665.1 Opitutia bacterium
TCTTTTGACTTTTTACATAATTTATACGGGTCTTGTTTAGTATCCATATATGTTTGATAATAGCTCATCAGGAAATTTAAAAACACAACGATACGATTCAACTCATCATACGAACTCATTCCAGAAACATCTACCTTGACATTGGTCCCTACCAAATCTAGAATCATTTCTATACCCGATTCTCCTTGCTGAATTTTACGACCCCCATTAGTCACTAAAGACCATTGTTCGTATTCTTCCTGAGCTTCTTCTTTGCTGATATTAAATATCTTTTCTAATTCATCTATGATTTCTTCTTGGGATAACTTTCGCTTGGAATACTGTAAGAGTGAAATCACGCGTAATTTAGATTGAACCGTTTCATAATCACTCACTCGTTTGTACATCATTGAAATCCACAAATCTTGCTGCTTATTGAATCGGACAAATGAGGTCATATTTTGAATGATATGACTGAATAGTTTCGGTTTATAATCTTTGATAGGGTACACTAGAGAGGCTGTCATAAAACTAAACGAGTCTGTATACTTTGATTTAATCAGAGATATAGGTGATTCTGAATAGATTTTTTTTGAATTGAGGAATTGAATGAGTTGATTGGCTCCTTTGATTTTCTTCGTTAGAAAGCTCTCTGTCAAGTCAATTGGTTTAATTTCTGTAAATACCAGTTTGGCTAACCCCGTTGAATAAATCACCAAGGATACATAGGAACCGTTTTCGTACAATTTGAATATAACAGAATTACGCTCATCCATATAAGACACGGGTGCATTCGGTATGGATGTGACTTGACTCCGAAACCATTTTAAAAAGACTTCTTTACTCACATAGGTAGATTCAGTTAAGGATGTAATTGAAATAGTTCGTTTTAATAATTTACAATATGTAGAACCATAATCATCTAAGGATAGTTTGGTAAAGGGTATTTCTATCGTATCTAACAAACCCACAGAAATATCGGAAAATAACCGAAATAAATGAACGGTATTCTCATCCTCGGATAGATTGGTTAGTGTCAATAGAGGTGAGGTAATCATATCGGGTTGAATCGTGGCTTTGTACTCTGAGAGCATCGTAAGTTGGTTACCTATGCGTTGGTATATAATTGATTCTCGTTTATGTTTTTCAAGACGTCTCGATGACTCGGGATAATTAAAGATATCATTCATTGAAAGGGATGGCCAATATTTCCGAAGTTTGGCATTATAGAATAATTGTTTCGGATGTGAGGTTTTTTCAATACACTCTTCATCCGATATAGCCTGGGTTGGGTCAAATCCTAGATATCGCAGATAATCCGAACACGTGGTATAGTAAAGTATTGTTATTGGAAACTCTTCATTTAGTTTGTAAACTGCACTTGAATCCGATAACACCAATTTACGATCACCATTTTCGGTGACAAACCGAGAATCTAACTCTTTGGTTGTGAAGGGTTGGTCCATCGTGAGCCCCGTATACTGAAAACCCAGAGGAATCACATCATTACCGACCTTATACCACGCAAAAATATGATCACTGGTGAGTGTTTCGTCTGATTGTTGAGCTACTTTCAAATAAATATCTTTACACGTTTCATCGGAATAAATCGGTAACTCAATCCTTACCGATTCACTAGGACTCTTCTTATAGTGAACCTTGACTGAGGATGGTTTCAGTCCAGATAAATTTAAAAACTCTACCCCCGACATATAAATTAGATTAGATTATAAAATAAATTGATTTATCACACGAATTAAGTAAAATGATACGGTGTTGAATTGATTTCTTGACCGCAATACATCTTTTTAAACCGACTATAATCCTCAGGAATATAAACACCGATTTGTTCTCCTTGTTCTAATAGATATCTCATATTCTCCCAAAATTTAGGTGTGTGACCCACTTCATCGGTCATAATGTGAGCTAATTCGTGAATCGCAACAAACATCACCAAATTCATATCTACAAATACATCGGTTTGAGCGTCTCGCAAACACAAAGCCAATTGCTCACCTTTATTGACCGAATAAGCAGTAAATTGACCCCCAGGTTCATTTTCTATAATATTCCGACTGTTAAATTGACTCTTTAATTGAGTGACCCCCTCTTTGTCAGAATCATTTGTAAATACGTGATCCACTAAATCGGTTAACGATTGACTAATTCTAGCTAATTGATTAGCGGCATCTTGTTTGTCGGGTAATTTACGTACTTGATAACTACGATTATCTATTGTGGATACAACACTCTCTAANTGACTATCCTTATAAAATTGATTTAGTACAGCGCTCATTGCTATAAATCCCAATAGAAGAGTCGTTAATTCTCTCATAGTATATCCTATATATTAAATTTGATTTTGATTATTTAAATCTATCACAAACCTATACTCTATAAATGCTTGAATTACAGATTGTGGATATTCTATCGGATGATCTACCCAACAATGAAACCAATGGAAAAGACTTTCAGGTGACAATTTATAGTAAAAACCGAGACAATGAATCAGTTGTATGTCATATTATAGGCTTCAAACCATACTTTTATATGAAAATACCTTCACACTGGAGTCATATCAATGTGGTACGAATGTTCCAAGATATTGACGGAAACATCAACTCAATCATCTCAAATATCAAACAATATGATCCTCGTAAAGACCTTGTGGACTTAACGAAACAACATATCGTAGACTGTAAAGAATTGTATGGATTCAAATGTAATCCAGATAAAACTGAAAAATGCTTTCGCTTTGTCAAACTGGAATTCACTTCTTATACTGGGATGAGTAAGTATAGTGAAGCTATACGCAAAAAGTACAGTGAACTTGATAGGCAATCCAATAATTTATATGATACCTTGTATCAAGAATGGATAAATCAAGACAAAGACGATGTTTGTGATAGTCATTTGTATGAATCCAATATTCATCCCACGATACGATTTATTCACGAATGTAAAATCCAACCAGCCAATTGGATCACAATCAATCTGGATGAAGACGAACTATCGGAAGATGGATTGTTTCCCAAGATTCAGTATGTAGCCGACGCAGTTCATTATAAAGAGGTCAAACCTCTACAAGAGGAAACGATCTCTCCTTTTGTGATTGCTTCGTTTGATATTGAGTGCGACAGTTCTCACGGTGACTTTCCTCTACCGACCAAAGATTTCAAGAAACTGGCAATTGAATTGTATGATTCGGTAAATCGTATGCGTGCCAACAACACAATTCCGGAACGTATTTCAGTATATATACCATTTTGTATCCAAGCCGCATTTGATGAATCAAAACGAACTAAACTTCTTTCTAGGGAATCATCTATAGATATCAGTCCAATATATATCCAAAATCAAGAACAACCCACCCAAGAATCGGTGAAAAAGTGTTCTCAATTCTTTTGTGAAGATTCCTTCCTACAATCTATGTTTGATCCAAAGAAACGAGACAAAACAATTCAACTAATGACCAATAAATTGAACCTCCTTCGCAACAGTGATAATCAACCTTTAGTCGTAGAAGGTGACAAAGTTATTCAAATCGGTACTGTCTTTCAACGGTATGGTGAAGAGGCTCCTTATAAACGTCATATATTGGTGATTGCACCTGAAGACAACTTACCCGAAGATCAAATCTGCGCCCCACTTACCGATATTGACGTGGTGTGTTGTAGAGACGAATATGAATTATTGATCCGATGGACTCAAATAATGAAATCCGAAGATCCCGATTATGTAACCGGTTACAACATCTTTGGTTTTGATTTTGGGTATTTGTACGATAGGGCTCTAACCTATTGTCAATGTTCATCCCGATATTGTTTTCGTAAATGTTTGATGTCTAAGTTTCTCAATATGGGCAAAATCAACTCACCCTATAGCTATTATCACAGAAACAAGCGCTGTCAACTTGTGAAAAAGAAAACGAGTAATTTTGGTTCGGTGGATTATGATCGTTACTTTCATATGGATGGTCGTATCATTTATGATCTTCAAAAAGAAGTTGAAAAAGGACATAATCTAGAATCGTATAAATTAGACAATGTGGCGGCTCATTTTATGCGAGGGAAAATCAAACGAATCGAATCTAGTTACATAGAGAAACCCAATGGAGCGAAGATGTTTGATGCCAAGTTATACACATCTGAATTTGGACATTTGAAAGTCGGTGACTACATTTCTCTGAGACTTCATAGTAATATCGGAGAAACCTATTACAAAGACAATCGTAAATTTAAGATAGTGGGTATGAATAAAAGATCCAATCCATTTATTAAAATCAAATCCTATATGAAGTTTCAAGAAACTGAAGAGGGTTCAAAACGAAAATCAGTGTGGACACCGGATAATTCAGAGTATTTCAAGATTGAATGGTGTTTGATGAAAGATGATGTGTCTCCTCAGGATATTTTCAAATATCATAAAACCGGTGGACCCGAGGGACGAGCGTTGGTCGCGAAATATTGTATTCAGGATTGTGAGCTTTGTATTAATTTGACTCTGGCGTTAGATATCATTCCGAATAATATTGCTATGGCNAATGTTTGTTGGGTCCCTCAATCCTATGTTTACTTACGAGGTCAAGGAGCGAAGATCTTTTCCTTAATTTCAAAAGAATGCGACAACAACAATATTCGTATTCCTACTGTCAACAAACCCTTTACGGGACACGAGTACATCAAACTCTACAAAACCTATGAAGGAACTAAAGAGGAAAAACGTAAACAAATGAAAGAACATTTGATTCTAGAACGTTATCGTGAGAGGTACTCTGAAGATACTCCAGACCAATTGAAACAGCGTATTCAACGAGATGCCATTGAATACCAAGACTATCTGGATAATAAGGAACACAATGCATATCTACAAGAACCGTGGCGTCCTTACAAAGACTATGCGATTGAAGATGAATTGGACCTCATTACAACGGACAATCCTCCGCCCCGTGCTGGATACGAAGGAGCCATTGTATTGGATCCCGATCCAGGTATTTATCTAGAAGATCCAGTGGGTGTAGTGGATTATGCGTCCTTGTATCCGAGTTCCATTATTGAAAAGAATATATCTCACGATACCTTGATAGAAGANCCCANNTATCTANAGTATTTGAATGAAGATGAATATGAATCTATNACNTANGAGAANTTCATTTATGAGGANGCNGAAGGTAAAATCACTATCAGTAAAAAACGNAGCGAAGTTCAACCNTATATCACGTGTAATTATCTNAAGAAAAANGANGGAGCNCCTATGGGAATTATACCNACNGTCGTTCAGAAATTGTTANATCAACGNAAAGCCACCAAGAAACGATTAAAGGATGAAACCAATGAGTTTAAAAAGAAAGTATTGGATGGTTTACAATTATCGTACAAGTTGGTAGCCAATTCAGTGTATGGTCAAACGGGAGCTAGAACGAGTCCTATCTACAAGAACAAGTTAGCCGCATCCACAACCGCCATTGGACGAGCCCGAATTTACGATGCTAAGTGGGGGGTTCAAGGAGATAAAGCAACTGGAACGGGGGGATGGTGGGACAGCGACGATCCAGAATTTGGAGGAATACAGTTGGGTGTTGTGGAAGCCCCTAAGGTAATCTATGGAGATACAGATTCTGTCTTTATCAAATGGTCTAGAAAACGAATGGTAGACGGTACCGTAGTTACTTTGACGGGGAACAAGGCCTTGGAATATGCGATTGAGTGTGGGAAAGCTGCGGGCAAATGGGTAACCAAACATTGCTTACACGCACCTCAAGATTTAGAGTATGAAAAGACCTTTTATCCTTTCATCTTAGTATCCAAAAAGAGATATGTAGCCGATAAATATGAGTTTAATGCTGAATCGTGTAAGCGTAACTCTATGGGAATCGTATTGAAGCGGAGAGACAATGCTCCGATAGTAAAGCATGTCTTTGGTAATGTGATTGAAAAGATTATGATTGATCGTGACTTACAAAAATCAGTGGAATGGTTGAAACAAACACTTCTCGCGATTCGCCAAGGTAAATTCCCTATGAGTTATTTCGTAATAACTAAATCACTACGAGGCTATTACAAGAATCCAAAAGCTATAGCTCATAAAGTGTTGGCGGATAGAATCGGTGAACGAGATCCAGGAAACAAACCCAAGGCTGGAGATAGAATGCCTTTCGCTTATCGTAAGTTACCGGAAGATATGTTACTGGATAAAGACAATCGTTACAAAAGCGGACCTAGAAAAGGTCAACCTCGCACCAAAAAAGTGTTACAAGGGGATCGTGTAGAGGACCCTACTTATATGAAACAACACGATATTGAATTAGATTATGAATTTTATATAACCAATCAAATTATGAATCCAGTTAAACAAGTCTTAGATCTTGAAATGGATCCCAAACAAACGGAATTACTCTTTAAAAATATCTAATCTAAGGTATACAATGTTGAGAGATGTCGTTATGATGGGTGGAGCGAAGCAGCTGAAGAAAACGGTAGCGACCACTATGGTAGCCTCTCCTATGACTGTTATTCTGGGATTAATGGTAATGTTTGTGTTGAGAGCACTGGTTGTTCAATACACGTACAATGCGGTGATGCCTAAGATTCGTTCCGATACAAGAGTCAAACCCTTGACCTTCACAGAAGCTCTACTATTCACCTTATTCGTCTCTTTTTTGTTCCCGTAAGTTATCTTACCTAAAATTATTTTATTGTCTCTTATTATAAAATGAGTGATACCGTAGAACCTGAAGTGAGTGAAACAGAACCAATTGAGGAGGTCGTTGAATCAGAGGCACCCGTTGAATCAGAGGCACCTGAGGAAGAGGCACCTGAGGAAGAGGTACCTGAGGAAGAGGCACCTGAGGAAGAGGCACCTGAGGAAGAGGCTCCAGAGGAAGAGG
>NZEN01000008.1 GCA_002689665.1 Opitutia bacterium
AATTTATTCAATTATCACTCTAAACTATCAAACTGTTAAATCTTAATATTATGAAATTTACTAAAATTCTTTCTGTTATCTTGCTAACTTTCGGGGTACTTTTCGCTTCTGGTTGCTGGGTTACCAAAACCGGCACTTACATCAAGGAAAAAAGCAAGAGTGCTTACTCTTCCACAAAGTCTGCTCTAGGCTTTGAAAAAGAAGATAGTAAGTAAACTGCCAACATCTTTTTCCATGAAAACCTTCTTCTCATTTCTTCTTTTCTTCTTCATCTCCATTCCTTCCCTGTTTGCCAAGCATCACGAGATTCTTCATCTGCCAGGCAATGATGATCCCGAAAAAGGGAAAACCATTGTTTTGGTCGCCGGGGATGAAGAATACCGGACAGAGGAGAGTATGCCTATGCTGGCAAAGATTTTGTCTCAAAAACATGGTTTTGAGTGTAAGGTACTCTTCCCATGGGACAAAACAGGGAAATTCATAGATCCCAACAATCAGGAGGGTGTTCGTGGGTGGCATCATCTCAAAGATGCCGACCTTATGTTGATAGGCACGCGCTTTCGTCGCCCAACAGCCGACGATGCTAAGCATGTCACTGAGTTTCTCAATGCGGGAAAGCCAATTATTGGCATTCGCACATCAACTCATGCTTTCACCGGGAGCGGTAAGTTTGGTGACAATATTTCTTATGGTCAGTTTGGTCCGCTTATCATGGGAGAAGGTTGGGTCAGTCACCATGGAAGGCATAAGCTTGAGGGGGCTCGTGGAATTGTTGAGGCAAAAAACGCCGCTCACCCGATTCTCAAGGGGGTAACTGATGTGTTTGGTCCGTCCGATGTCTATGGAATCAAACGTTTAACCGACGAAGATACCATTCTAATGAGAGGTGCAGTCACAGCCACCCTTGCACCTGATTCTTCTTTCGTGGATAAGAAAAATGACCCAATGCAACCGTTGGCCTGGTTACACCCCTACAAAGCACCCAATGGCAAGAAAGGAACGACTTTTTGCACCACCATGGGAGCTTCCGTTGATCTTGTCAGTGAAGATCTCCGCCGCCTGATTGTAAATGCCGCTTTCTTTTTGACAGGCCAGGCAGTCCCCGATCACGCTGATGTAGCCTATGTGGATCCGTTTTATCCGTCCTTCTATGGATTTATTCGGGATAAGGAGCACTGGCCATCACTTGATATGCAACCGCAGGATTATGGATTGGGCAAAAGCCCCACGGCACCGGAACCTCAGGGTTCACCAAAATGGGACTATCGGGATTACCCCAAAAAATAAGTCAGTTTCTCCCTTTCAATGATTGGTTGGAGTCTTGATTGAGTCCTTCCCTCATTTCTTTTGCCAGTTTCTCATATCTTCTGGCCTCCATTAGGTATGCCATCCGGAGGTGCCCTTGATTGCCTTGGGTACGAATTCCTTTGCGGGTCGTAATGGAATAGGGAGGACTCAATCTCTGCAAATCGGAGAGTGTCTGGTAGTGACGTGCCTTAGATTCATAAAACTCAATCCGTTGTTGCGGAGATCTGCTTTGGTGATTTGAACAACCTGCAAGCAGAAAAAGTGATACTAAGCTTAAGCCTACTAGTTTTANTTCAAACGGANAATTTGGTGAAGTCCTATTCGATAGGAACNCCAGCTTTNCTAAGTAAGTCTTTCGCATTTTCAACGGNTATCCTACCGGAAGGAAGGGGGAAACCAAGNGTNTCGCCGTTGGGTGTAAACCCGTCGCCATCTAGATCCACGAAAATAGGATTGTTGTAAGCACAGGGGCGAATGCCAGCCTGCCCGCTACTCCCATATCCAATTTTTAGGTCTGAATCAGTTCCATAAGCAACCACGATCAGGTGGGCATCTTCACTCAAGGGAACTGATAATGTTCGGTCAAATTTCANAATACCATTGGAAAACCAGTCCTGATGGGATTTACGAGTGAAGTTGAGGCTTTCAACTGGTCGACCATTGACCAGTACCTGAATCCGATCGATATCGATCCAGGATGGGCATTGCACCCGGACTTTCAAATCAATCGAATCATTCGCCCTGGCGAGACCTCCGGAGATCACGCCATCAGTAGTGGCAACTTCAAGGTAGGGACCAGTGGTAAGAATCATCTGACCTCCCTTGGCTCTTCGGCTAATTTCTCTCCAGTCGATCTTGGATGGATCATCCGTTGAGCACCGCACATAAGTTCTCCATCCACCCACTCCGTTTCCATGGACTGTATGGGCATCACTTACGGCAATTCCCCATGTTTTCATGCCCCGGTTTAGCATCTGTAACCAAACAAACTCACGGACAATATAAACTTGTTCACGACTGGCACGGCGTGAAATTTTATAGGGTGCTCGATGAAGAATTTCCGCGGCACGATAGTTTTCGGTTTCAATGGCATCAATCAAGGAGAGAATTCCAGGATATCCGCCATCGGGGTTTCCGTCCTTGTTTCGATCAATGAAGTTTTCGATCATATCCGGATGATTAATGTGTATCNATCCGCTTGGGTGATGCCCGGAATGATTTTTTAAATTAAGGGCATTNATTCTCGGGTCCTTAGTCCATGTCGGGGCACCGCCATCTTGGTGGTGGTGCTTGGGAGTGAGGGGAAAAGCATTCAAATGAGGACCGGATCCCGTAAGTTCCATGCCTGGGATAGTGGAAATTTCTTCGGTCAGACCCAAGGATTTAATTGTGGGAGTCCAATCCATGATTCGGTTATGTTCCGTGGTTGGAGCAAATTCGATATGCTCGGCGGCCAAGTTGATCAGGCGGTCCGGTGTCCCGCAGATATTATCTCCACTTGGAGTTGAATGGTTATGGAAGTCCGTGCTAACCCATCCAGTTGTCTTAACCGACCGAATAAGGGATGTCTGGATTGTCACAAATTTACCTTTTTCCACCTCGAGTATCTTTTCATAATGATCATGTTCGATGCCCCGGGTAATGATGATTTTGTATTTTCCCGGAGCCAACCCAATTGAAAACTTTCCATTTTCTGAATGGTACTGGTCATTACATCCATGGGCGCGGTCCACGGGACCTAACCTGGGGGTCGGAGTACCTTCCATTCCGATGATTTGGGCCTTACATGGTGTGGAATCTCCGTTTTCCTTAGTGATGGCAAAATGTATGCCGGACTGCTCTCCCAAAGTAATTTTTTCATTTGTCGCTTTTTCCTTACTAATAACGATTTTGGTATCGAGGGCTTCCCTCCCATTATCTTTGGTGGTCAGTTGCCATTCGCCTGGCGGAAGGAAAATTTCGATTTCTCCTTTCGTATCCGGATAAGCCGGTATCGATTGGCCATCCCGTTTCAAATCGACTCGTGCCGTTGAAATAGCCTTACCTTCGGGACCGGTAATGGTAAGCGACAATTTTCCCACTTCACCTAATTTGGCCATCGCCCTACCGTAGGCTTGTGCCGGAGAGGTACCTACACAAAGAAATCGACGAATGATGACCTCTGTGCCTGGCTGGAAGGTTTTAGATTTCGGGGGCGTCTTTCCATCTTCCCCTGGTAGCCAGACATAAGCATAGCCACATTTATGAGAAGGGTCGACGGAATCAGCCCACTCTACCTCGCCGAATTTCCCTGATTCACGAAATCTCGTCCAACTATCATTTATGGGACCAGAAATTTTTTCGGTGGTACCGTTAAATAGTTTGGAAGTTACGGATATGCCATACTCACCTTCCTCGATCGAATAGGTATGAGTCTTGGTGAGCCCTCCGGAAAGGGCAGGAGAGACATAGGTAATGACCGATTTTTGATCATCCCCAATCTTAATGTAAGAAATGCGCCCTTGTTGTTTACTCGGAGAAAAAATTGTCAATTGATCATTATTCGCACCCCGCAAAGTCAGGTCATACAGACAGCCCGGTGTCACTCCGTTGGCCCCCCAAAAAGCACCCATATTAGCTTTACGGTTGGGAGCTCCTCCGCCGATAGTGACTTCGATCTGGGAATTCCTGAGGACAAAATCACCAATGATTCCATCTGCCTCCTTACCGCCGGGAAGTACTGCTGTGTTCGATGGGGAAATTTCGATTACCTCGACCTTGGAAAAAATGGATGGACCTAGGGAGAGGCATAGAAGACATGGCAAGAGTTTTTTCATGAAGGAATCTGGTTTTGGGCTGTTTTCTGTAAGCTTTTTCTCGAACACACTATTTTAGCAACTATTATGAAGTAGTTTGGCAATCTTTTTGGATTAAGACTGACCTTACTTCTGTCATAAGTTAAAAAGACAAAATGCATAGCAAAACAGAAGTAATCCTAATTCGGCATGGTGAAACGGAATGGAATTTGAGCGGACGGTGGCAGGGCCACGCGGATTCCCCCTTGAGTAATCGCGGGGTCGAGCAGGCCAAAGCATTGGGGGGACGAATGAAAGGCGAGACAATAGACTGCTTCTATTCCAGTGATTTGGAAAGAGCTCGCCATACTTCCAGATTGGTGGGAGGCCCATCCGGTTGGGAGGTTGAATTTATGGAATCATTGCGGGAGAGAGATCTGGGAGTTTTAGAAGGGATGACCACGGATGAGATGTTGCAGAAAAATCCTGCTGAGTATCAATCCTTTCGTAACGATGGCCCTGAATATCAAGTGCCAGGAGGAGAGAGCTTTCGTCAGTTTTATGATCGGTGTTCCGGGGCATTGGAGGATGTCGCGAATCGAAATCCCGGTAAGAAAATTGGAGTCGTCACGCATGGTGGTTTTCTGGGGGCAATCTTCCGTTATGTTTTGAATATCCCTCTCGATGCGGAAAGGAACTTCGTATTACTCAACTGCTCAGTTAATCGTTTGGAGAAATCTGAAAATGGATGGAATCTGGTGAGTTGGGGAGATGTTGCCCATCTCGACGGACTTGATTCACTGGACGACGCCTAGGCCTTTTTTCGTCCTATCCCCAAACTTTTCCTGCAGTAGGAAAGACTTCTCTCCAGTTCTGCCAGTTGGTATTCCTGCTGGGCTTTTTTCTTGTCCACTCCTTGGGGGGAGGAAAAAGGGGATAATGTTTTTCCTTTTCTGGCGAGGGCGAGAAAGCGGGCATAATCATCCGCCCGGATAGTTGAGTAGGGGGGCCAAAAATCCTTTTCAAGGTAGGGGAATTCCCTGGCAAATCCGGAAATTGTTTCGATTTGTACAGGGGTTTCCGGACACAGTTCTCTCCACTCCCTAAAGAGGGTAGTCATATCTACGCAACCTTCCCCCATGGCGGTCCATTGGACCTTTACTCCCTTTTCACTTGGCCAAACCATGGAGTCACGGATGCCGCTACAAATGGCATAAGGGGCGAGGTTGCGGAAAGTTTCAAGCGGATCTTCCAATGTCCAGGTTGAATTTCCCGTGTCGATGGTGGCTCCCACAAATTCAGGTCCGGCTTTTTCAATCAGTTCCACCAATTCTCGGCTGTGCAGATCACCGGCGTGATTTTCCACTGCAATCCGTACACCTGAGTCCAAAGCCTGTTTCTTAACTTTTTTTAAGGTTTCGATGGTGCTCGCCATATGCACCCGGATGCCTCCCTCGGTTTTACGATCTTTGCTGGAACCCAGGTAACAGCGTGCAACCGAAGATCCCACTCCTTCCGCTATCTTTATCAGTAAGCGGAGGTGTTCCTCCGCACTTCCATACTTATCCTTAAAACTTTTCGAGGTGGGACAGATGCCACCTGTTCCTGCATGGAGCACAATTTTTTGTTTTTTTACTTCCTGTCTAATTTCTTTGAGGTATCCCATGTCATGAGATTCGTAGACATCGAGGTCAGAGAAAAGCAATGCATCCACTTGGTGCTTGGTTGCATATTCAATCAAGCGGGGTGCCTTCCACCCAAGAGCCCGAATTGAGAAATTATCAAAGCCGAGCAGGAGTCTGTCGGTATTGGTTTCCTTGGCAGAAAGAGTAGGGACGGTTGCCCCCGCCAGGCACGCGATGGACTTGGTAAAGTTTCTTCTCGATAGAAGGAAAGGGGGATGTAAAGAGTTCATGGATTTTAATTTCGAAGAATCACCCGGTTAAGATCAAGTTCAATGAACGGATTTTACTAATTTTCAACGAAGTAATGTCTCCGGATTATCGTTTCAATCTTCACCGAGGAAAAGATTATAGAAATATGGATAATTTTTTTGAAAAATCCCAGTTTTAGGAGTATGTTTAGTCGTTGATGAAAAAAGAACGAGAAGTACCATTAGAAGAGTTCAAGTTCCATTATCACTTGGGTAATTCTGTAGGATCTTCGGACAAATATTTCATGGCTCATGATCTCGATGAAGCGAGTGAAATGTTTGAATATGCCTGCACCAAAAGGCACTTACATCCGCACCTTACAAAAGTGGAAATGTGGAATCGATGGAAGCGCGATTGGGAAACAATTGAGCCCCTTCCATCCTGCCCAACCCTGAATTAATTCTAGATCAATTTGCCTCGATCAAATTAGAGGCAGAAATTTTATCTTTGCCCTGATGACGGTACCCCCAAAGGGTTTTGTCACAGGTCACACATCCATCTAGGCAAACCACATTTCCGGATACTTTAGGTATGTTGGGTGGTAAACAGTAATGTCCGGTAAATACGGGTTTGTCTTTTTCGTTATAAAGTTCGAGGTCAGAAAGTTCATCGATTGCCGGACCACGATTAAAAATGTCCGGCTTCATCGGTGATAAAAAGCAATCCGCATAGGGTTTTTCACGCAAATCCATCCACCACTTTAACCTTGCTTTACTTCGTTTGATTCCAAACCGGTCCATGAGCTTCAAATCTTCTGGTATGTTAATTTTAATTCCGGACAGGATGCGACTGACTGCTTTTTTGTAAGGACTTTTTTTTACAATTGTTTCCTGAATAAAGGCATCCTCCTCCACGCTTTTGCCATCCAGTAATTCAATGGATGAGAAGTGCCAAACCGCATGCACAATGCGCAAAGTATTTAGCTCTATAAAAAGAGGGAGTGATCTGAGCCATGGAACAAATGGTTCAAATTCCGCTGGCACTTTCTTCCCTTCAACCGAGTTTTGAATCAACCTGAATTCATGGTTACCGAGTACTGCTATTGCATCCCCTGATTCGCAAAGTGATTTGACTAAGGTGAGCACTTCAACCGATTGAGGGCCCCGGTTGATAAAATCACCGACGAAGCCAAGTTTTCGATTTTCCGGATGATGCAGTTTTTTACGGCCCACCGAGTAGCCCATTTTTTCTGTCAGTCTGATCAACTGCTGATAATGACCATGAACATCACCGATGATGTCGATTTTCTCAGTTTGGCTTAGAATCATTGCAAGTCAGTGAAAGTTAACACTTAGAATAGCTTAATCATAAGCTCATGCAATCTTACCCTTCAAAAAAACTTTTACTATTTGTGCATATATTGGGAAGAATTAACGCAAACTGTATATTAGGTATTATGAGCACTGATGAAAACAACCTATCGACTTCCGAGTATAAATTCACCTTTCGGGAAACTGGCAGCACCCTAACTTCTGAAAGACATTTTTCGGCTACCGACCCCGAGGTGGCGAGGGAAATGTTTGAATTTGTATGCCGAAAAGACGAAGTTTCCGTGGATGAAGTAAATATCTCTGTCTGGAATCGCTGGGCCGACCGTTGGGATGAAGTTTCATCCGTGGAAGAAGTTTCGGGATCGCATTGATTTAGTCGCATAATCTTTCTCTTTCCCCTATTCTGATCGGGATGTGTCAGCCACAGCCCGCAAAATGATTTCAAATAGTTCCTTTAATCTTCAGCACAAAGACGAAACCTCCAGTGCCAGGGTAGGCACCCTGTCACTACCGCGGGGAGATGTCCCTACCCCCGTATTTATGCCAGTGGGTACACAGGCTACGGTGAAAGGAACTCTGCCAAGTGATCTCCACCATGTGGTCAAATGTCCGATTATCCTCGGAAATACCTACCATTTGAATTTACGACCCGGGGTTGAGATTGTCCGTCAGGCGGGAGGCCTCAGTAAATTTATGAACTGGAATGGACCGGTACTCACTGATTCAGGAGGTTTTCAGGTTTTCAGTTTATCCAAGCTCAGAAAGATTGATGATCAGGGAGTCCGCTTCCGTTCCCACCTGGATGGGAAGGAAATTTTTCTCGGACCGCAGGAGGCGGTGGATATTCAGGATGGTTTAAATTCCGATATTGCTATGTGTCTGGACGAATGTCCCGCAGCGGAAGCCTCACGGGAGGAAGTGCAGGAAGCCACCGATCGTACCACCCTGTGGGCTGAACATTGTCTCCAGCATTGGCAGGGGAAAGGGTGCGATCAGGATGGCCGGAAATTGTTTGGGATTGTCCAGGGTGGTCGGTTTGAAGATCTACGCCTCCAATCCGCCGAAGAATTGATTGCCCTGAATTTTCCGGGCTATGCGATTGGTGGGGTCAGTGTCGGGGAGACCGAAGAGGAAATGCTCGAACAGGTAAAATGGGTCAGTACGGTTCTGCCCGAGGAAAAGCCCAGGTATGTAATGGGGGTGGGTACGCCTCCCCAACTCCTTCAAATGGTCGGCATGGGTGCAGATATGTTTGACTGTGTGATGCCCAGTCGGGCTGCACGGCATGGCATGGCCTTCACCCAGGACGGCACTCTCAACCTGCGAAACGAGAAATTTAAGGAGGATTTATCTCCCCTCGATCCTTCCACGGATTGTTATATATCCCGGGAATTTACCAAGTCCTACCTGCGGCATTTAATCATGGCGAAGGAATCGTTAGCCGGTGTACTTCTTACCCTGCACAACCTCAGGTTTTTCGTACAATTAATGGAGACCGCCCGAGCCAAAATTCTTGAAGGGACTTTTTCCAAATGGTCTGCTCAATGGATCGCTCATTATCAGTCCGGTAAATAAAAAAGCCGGGCAATCACCCGGCTTTCTTATGATAAATAGATAGTGTACTAAATCAGCCTTTGGGAGCTTTTAATTCAGCATCCTTAGGACCTGCATCCTTAGGGGCAGTTCCTTTCCATTCGCAAACATATCCCTTTACTTTTCCAGAGAAATCAGTGGTGTCTGCCCATTTTCCGTTCTTTCCGCTGAGAATGAGAAAGTTGTGCCCGGAAGCGGCGGACGGTTGACCTTCGTCCCAGTTCTTCATTTTGAAAGCTTCTCCATTATCCCAAGTCCATGTTCCTTCTTCAAACTCATCGGTACCACCGAGCCAGATCAGATTTCCCTTGGCCATCCTGCGGACAAATTCATTTTCCTGAGCAGTGGTGATCACCACGAGCTCTCCCCCGATATCATCACAGGCAAACTTAGCCTCCCACCAGGTACTGTTGGTATCAAGAAAAGCTTTGTAGTGATTACCACGGAATGCCACGGCATCCTTGGGTGGTTCGACCTTGTCGGCGAACAACGCTTGAGAAAGAATAGATGTGAGAAATAGGGTGAAGATGGTTTTTAATTTCATAGGTTTCTATCTAGCTAATAGCTCAAGTTTCCATTTTCGCAACAAATTTTCTAATAGCTCAGGGTAAATTCCGGCTAAAGTACTCGATGACAGGTTATCAATGTCTTCGTTTTCTAGACCCTGATGGATTGACAATTCAATTTGATTGAGTAACTTTTTGCCCTATGACGAAAATCGTCGGTTTTGTAACCTTTCTTATGGTCTTGGGTGCTGCCTCCCATGCCGTACCGCCTGTTCTTAATTATTCAGGTCAGGTAGCGGTTAATGGCGAAGCCTTTAACGGCAATGGCTTGTTCAAATTCGCCCTAGTCAATGCTGATGGCACGACCACCTACTGGAGCAACGACGGAACAAGTGTGGACGGATCGGAACCTCAGGCTTCGGTCAGCGTTCCTGTTATTGGTGGTTTGTATTCGATCCTTCTTGGCAACACCGCCCAACAAGGCATGGGAGCAATTGACCCTGCCGTGTTTGCCCAGCATACCGGTACCAAATTGCGGGTATGGTTTAGTGATGGGGTAAATGGGTTTCAGCAATTAAGCCCTGACCGCCCTTTTGCTTCGGTGCCATATGCATTTAGCTCTGAAAGTGCGAAGTCTGCGGAAACAGCAAAAACAGCAGAAGCTGCCAATGTTGCAATGGCTGTCCAAGCAGGAGCGATTACCAAGCAGATGCTGGGTAATGATGTACTTACAGACATAAATGCCACCATCGGCATGAATCGCCTGTCTTCAGAAGTTACAGAAAAATTGAATCAGGAGAAGACCACCAACAATTACAATGCTCCATCCGTTGGCAGTCTGCTTGCGGTGCCTTATGGATCAGATGCTCCTGCGGGGTATTCGCTGTATCAGCGTGGTGAGCCAAAGGAATTTGTATGGGAGGAGAAGGCTCCTGTGAGTGTGGCGAGATATGCTTATGATGGAGTGGAGGTTTTGGATGATAAGATTTATTTTGTTGGGGGATATGGAGCAAATAATTACGCCCTTAATATTGCTGAAAGATATGATCCAGTAACAAACAATTGGGAAACGCTTTCTCCAATGTCGGTGGCTAGGAGAACAGTTGCTTGTTCAGTTCTAAACGGTAAACTTTATGCTATTGGTGGACATGGTTTATCGAGCGTAGAAATTTATAATCCTTCAACACTAGCTTGGACAACTGGCCCGTCATTACCTAGCGAAGTTAAAGCTGGAACCGCTGTAACTGTTAACGGTAAAATTTATCTAATTGGTGGTACAAATTCGTCTGATCAAAATATAAATCAAGTACTTTGCTTTGATCCATCCTCAAATCAATGGACAGCTAAAGCGAGCATGCCAACAGCGAGACATGGAATGAAACTTGTTTGGTTTGATAATCGGATTTGGGCGATTGGAGGAAATGTTGGGGGTGCTATAAAAATAGTTGAAAGTTACGACCCAACTACTGATACCTGGAAAGCTGAAGCATCACTAGCAACTGCCAGAATGTGGTCCGTCACATGGGTGACTAATGGTAAAATTTATGTAGGAGGAGGGCAAAGAATTGATAGTTCCATTGAGGTTTATGATCCTACAACTAAACAATGGTCAGACGCTGGGAATCTTCCTGAAAAAAAATTTTGTGCTGACGCCGTCGTCCTAAATGACCAAGTCTATGTCGTCGCAGGACAAACCGCATCAGGCGTCTATTCCAACAAAGTCTACGCCGCCGACCTGAACGCCTCCATGGAAGGCGTCTACGACCTATACCGCAAGGATGGCGATGCTCCTGTTGGCACACCTATTGTACAGTCAGAATATGCCGATGGATCGGTGACGACTGCGAAGCTTGATGGAACGATTCTAAAGTATCTGAAGCCTGAGATTACATCTCAGCCTCAGGCTCAAAAGGTTTATGCGAAAACCAATGTTTCTTACTCAGTAACCGCCGAAGGAAAATACCTTACTTACCAATGGAAAAAGGACGAAGTTGATTTAGCAGGTGAGACCAATGCCACCCTCAATATCAAAGATGCCAATGCCACTCAGCATGACGGAAATTATTCGGTAGTTGTGAGTAATGATTTTGGAAGTGAGGAGTCGGGGCAAATTCTAGTTGATGTTAATACAACTTGGTCTACCGATGGACTTGTCGGTTGGTGGAAATTTGATGAAGGGAGTGGAACGGTTGCATATGATTCAAGCGGGAATGGAAATGATGGTAATTTGACTAACGGGCCGACTTGGTCGATAGGAAAGATTGGTGGGGCATTGAGCTTTGATGGTGTGGATGACTTTGTTTTTTTGGGAAATCCTCCTGAGATTGGGTTAAGTGGAAACCAATCTTTTTCCATGTGGTTAAAGCCATTTAGCTTCAATGCAAGGCGCAATCCTTACAATAAAGCATATGGAGGTACTGGAACTTTCACTTTAGAACCTAATCAAGTAATGACATACTTTTACGGAGTTTCAGGTACTGATTCTGGTCCGTACGGGGCTTACCAGACAACTTCACTTCTAGCTTTAAATGAATGGAGTAATTTAGTTTTAACTAGAAATCTTGTCACCTTGAAAGTCCGATTTTTCTTCAATGGATTATTAGATGTTACACTTAATGCTGAGCATACAACGGCTTCGATCGATTCTCTAAGTGCCAAAATTGGTGATGGCTATACCTCACCTTTCCATGGTGTCATCGACGATTTTCGCATCTACGACCGTGCCTTATCCGCCGAAGAAGTGCAGGCTCTGTACAACCTGGGGCAGTAATCGAGAACAGGCACATGCACTTCGGTAAATACTATCTCTTTCTCCTCACCCCCAGCAACCGTTACTACAACTTAGGCTTCCGTGTCGGTTTCCAAAAAAGCGAGTAACGCAAGAAGCGAGGAAAGTCTTGGCCCAAGCAGGGCGGAAGCCCCGCGGGGCCAAACGAGCCGAGCGGCGAGACTTAAAAGATTGAAGATTGAAGGGAGAAGAGTGGAAAGTAAGCTCTGAACGTTCCTTGTCTCCAATTATTGTCACCGCGAGGTCTGAAAGCCCGTAGCGATCCACTGTCAGCCAGTAAGCGAAGAGACGAACCCGACCGCGTTCTGGGAGACACGATGGATTGCCGCGTCCCTCGCTCCGCTCCCTCCTCGCAATGACAAAATGAGAACTCCAATCTCTTCCCACTTTAATCGTAAAAAACACCAATCTTGCCGTGAGGGCTTATCTCTTGACGGATGGTCAGCATTCGAGCATTTTACGAAAATGCATTCGTGCATATAGGTCGGGCCGTAGCGCAGTCTGGTAGCGCACTACGCTGGGGGTGTAGGGGTCGCGAGTTCAAATCTCGCCGGCCCGACCAAATTTTTCTTTCCGAAATGAGTACAAAACCAAAGATTGGATGGATCGGACTGGGCGTGATGGGAACGCCGATGGTCTGTAATCTTCGCAAAGCCGGGCATGAGGTATTCGTTTATACCCGAACAAAAGAAAAGGCTGATGAAGTGCTCAAAGCTGGAGCTCAGTGGGTGGAGGATATTCAGAATCTGGCCAACCGAGTGGATCTTCTTTGTACCATGGTGGGGTATCCCAAGGATGTGGAATCAGTAGTGCTGGGAGAAAAGGGAGCGTTGGCCAGTATGAATCCGGGGAGTCTGCTGATTGATTTTACCACATCCAGTCCTGATTTAGCTGAACAGATTGCTCAAAAGGCATCTGAAAGTACGGTTCTTTCCCTTGATGCACCGGTGAGTGGTGGAGATATCGGAGCGAAGGCTGGCACCCTAGCCATCATGTGCGGGGGAGAACAGGAAGCTTTTGCCAGGGCTGAGCCATTCCTACAAATCCTGGGTGATAAAATTAAGTATTTTGGTGGGCCGGGTTCAGGGCAGCGGGTAAAGATGTCAAATCAGATCCTGATCGCATCGACGATGGTGGGAATGGTCGAATCGATGCTTTATGCGGAGCGGGCGGGGCTGAATGTCTCAGAAGTGATTGAATTGATTGGTAAGGGGGCGGCGGGTTGTTGGTCGATCAATAACCTGGGCCCGCGAATCGTGAAGGAAGACTGGGCACCCGGGTTTTACATAAAACACTTTTTGAAGGACATTGGAATTGCCCTGGATGATTCTTCTCGGATGGGATTGAATCTGGAAGGTTTGGCTTTGGCCCAACGGTTCTATTCACTGGCACATTCTCACGACTGGGAAAACGATGGAACCCAGGCATTGATGAAGATTTTGCGCGAGATCAATGCATCCTAAGAATCTGATAAAAGAAGGTTTCCAAAATTCAAGTTCCTGATAAGGTATCCCTTTTGAAGTTATGCCAACATTAGTTACAGGAGGAGCCGGTTTTCTCGGAAGTCATTTGTGTGAACGCCTTGTCAAGCAGGGCGAGGAAGTCATCTGTCTGGACAATTTCTTTACCGGTCGCCGTCAAAACATCTCCCATTTGTTGGATTATAAGAATTTCGAACTGATGAGGCATGATGTGGTCGATCCTTTCAAGGTGGAAGTGGACCGGATCTATAACCTCGCCTGTCCGGCCTCTCCGATCCATTATCAATACAACCCCATCAAGACGGTCAAAACATCGGTGATGGGGGCAATCAATTGCCTGGGCTTGGCTAAGAGAGTGGGGGCCAGGATTTTACAGGCATCGACTTCTGAAATCTATGGTGATCCGGAAGTTCATCCACAACCGGAATCCTATCGGGGAAATGTGAACCCGATTGGATTGCGTTCCTGTTATGATGAGGGGAAGCGTTGTGCGGAGACCCTGTTTTTTGACTACTACAGGGAAAATAAGGTGGATATCCGGGTGATCCGTATTTTTAACACCTATGGACCCAAAATGAGAGCGGATGATGGTCGGGTGGTTTCCAATTTTATTGTACAGGCAATCCGGGGAGAAGATCTTACTCTATATGGTGACGGTTCGCAGACCCGTTCCTTTTGTTATGTTGATGATTTGATCGATGGCATGATCGGGGTGATGGAACAGGAAGAATCAGTTGGGCCTATCAATCTGGGAAATCCCAAAGAGTTCACCATACGCCAACTGACGGAAGCGGTATTGGGGAGAATCGTGACCACATCCAAGATTACGCAGGAACCTCTGCCTGCGGATGACCCGACCCAGAGGAAGCCAGACATTTCGCTTGCCCAAAAACTTTTGTCGTGGAATCCGTCCGTCGAATTGACCGCCGGGTTGGACCGTACCATTCCTTATTTTCGAGAAATTATTAAAGAATAAAAAATTCTTACCTATATGAATTTATTCAGCCCCGTTCAGTCGATTTTCAAGTCCCTTAAAGGCAGACACCACAAGAAGTTTCTCAAAAAATGTGCCCCGTTGGTTAATAAAATCAATGAGATCGAAAAGGAATACCAGTCACTGAGCACGGAGCAATTACAGGCAAAAACTCAGGAATTTATGGATCGCGTAGAAAAAGGGGAGACGCTTGAAGATATTTTGCCTGAAGCATTTGCCACCGTAAAAAATGCCGCCCGTCGAATGTGCGGACAAATGGTTTCAGTCTGCGATCATCCGATCGAATGGCAGATGGTTCATTATGATGTGCAATTAATCGGTGGGATTGCACTGCATGAAAGGCATATTGCGGAGATGGCTACAGGGGAGGGAAAGACCTTGGTTTCGACCTGTCCCCTGTATCTGAATGCCTTGAGTGGTAAAAATTGCCAGTTGGTGACCGTAAATGATTACCTTGCCCGCCGGGACTCTCATTGGATGGGAGCCCTTTTTGAATTTTTGGGGCTTACGGTCGGCTGTATTCAAAACAGCATGCCTTCGGCCGAGCGTCGCGAGATGTACAAAAAAAATATTACCTACGGTACAGCCTCTGAATTTGGGTTTGATTACCTTCGCGACAACGGCATGGCGACCTGCATTGATGACCAGGTCCAGCGGGATCACTATTTCTGTATTATTGATGAGGCGGACTCCATCCTGGTCGATGAGGCACGAACACCTTTGATTATTTCCGGTCCCATGCGGGAAGATCATCCTCTTCCATTCATGGAAATGAAACCACTGGTGACCAAACTTTTTGATGGTCAGCTTAAGCAGTGCAATCAGTTGGCCGAAGAGGCAAAACGGGCCTTTGCCAAGGAGGACTTGGATGATGAGGCCGCCGATGAAGCAACCGCCAAACTTTTTCAGGTGAAGAGAGGAATGCCGACCCATCGTCAGTTTATGCGGATGATGGAGGATGCTGCGATCCGTAAGAGATTTGAGAAATTCGATCTCGATATGAATTCAGATTACAACAAGGAGCGTGCTCATAATTTAAAGGAAGAACTGCTCTATGTGATCGATGAAAAGAACCAGCAGTCTGATCTTACGGAAAAAGGACGAACCTTGATCAGCCCAAGTGATCCTGATGGGTTTGTGATCCCAGATCTGGCCACTTTATATGTGGAGATAGATCGGAAAAAAGATCTTTCGGATGATGATAAGCGCAGGGAGCGGGAGACCGCTGAGCGTGATTTCCAATTCAGGAGCGAGCGGATCCACACCGTTTCCCAATTACTCAAGGCATATGGCTTGTACGAAAAGGATAAGCAATATGTGGTGCAGGGGGGGAAGGTGATGATCGTTGATGAGAATACCGGCCGTCTGATGCCGGGTCGCCGATGGAGTAATGGCTTACACCAGGCGGTCGAAGCAAAGGAAAATGTCCAGATCGAGAAGGAAACCAAAACCTACGCGACCATAACAATTCAGAATTATTTCCGCATGTATGATAAGCTGGCGGGAATGACGGGTACCGCGGAGACGGAGGCTGGAGAGTTTCACGATATTTATCGGCTGGGTGTGATGGTGATACCGACACACCGCCCATGTGTGCGGGAAGACTTGAATGATCTGATGTTCAAGGGAAGAAGACAGAAATTCAACCGGGTGTTGGAAGATTTAGTGGAAGCCAATAAAAAGGGACAGCCCGTCCTTATCGGAACGGCTTCGGTCGAATCGTCAGAAGTATTCAGTCGCATGCTGAAACGTGCCAATATTCGCCATACCGTTCTGAATGCAAAATTTCACGAGAGGGAAGCGGAAATTGTTGCCCAGGCAGGACAAAAGGGTGCGGTGACCATTGCTACCAATATGGCAGGTCGTGGAACCGATATTAAGCTGGGTGAAGGCGTTAAAGAACTCGGCGGGCTTTTGGTATTGGGGACCGAAAGGCATGAGTCTCGTAGAATCGACCGTCAATTGCGTGGGCGTTGTGCCCGTCAGGGGGATCCCGGTGGGTCGAGGTTTTATGTTTCATTGGAAGATGATTTGATGAGGCTGTTTGCCAACCAGGGTGCCCTGGCCAAGATGCTGGAAAAATCCTTTGGGGATGACGATATGCTCGAGCATGGTACTCTCGACTGGTCGATCCAAAATGCCCAGAAGAAGGTGGAGCAGCAAAATTACTCCATCCGTAAACGACTCCTGCAGTATGATGATGTGCTAAACCGTCAGCGGGAAATTGTTTATTCAATCCGTAATGATGTCCTGCTTGAGGAGGAACCGAGCAAAATCATTTTTGAACTGGTGGAAGAAGAATTGGATAGCCGTCTAGCGACCGTTCCTGTTGAGGAGTTTGGGGTCGATAATACTTCGCAGATGCCTCAATTTGAATCGCTCATCGCTTCCTGGGTGAATGTTACTTTTCCACTGTCCGTAAAGCTGGAGGAATTTACCGGGAAATCTTTTGAGGAAGCCCGTGAGCATTTATTTGAGAAAATAAAAACCGCTTACGATGCCAAAAGAAAACTTGAGGACCCAGATCAGATTCTATCCCTGGAAAGATATGTGGTGGTCAATGCGGTGGATGTTCACTGGCAGGACCATCTCACCGAGATGGAGGAGCTAAGGAGAAGCGTGGGGCTTCGTGGTTATGGACAAAAAGATCCTCTTAGTGAGTACAAAAATGAGGCTTTTCGTGCATTTGAGGAAATGATGGGGGGAATGAGATCAGAAGTTTGCACCGGCTTATTCCGTTCATCCACCAACCTGGCTGCATTTGAAAATATGCTGTCTTCTCTTTCAGGAGTGGCCAAAACAACAGGGCCCGAATCAGGGAATGCCGGGTTTGATAATTTTAAGGGAGGGCAGGGCGGTCCCGCTGCTGCACAGCAGGAATCGGAAGTTCCGCAAATTGCCACTCCGGTGGTGAGAGAGGCACCCAAAGTGGGACGCAATGATCCCTGTCCCTGTGGAAGCGGTAAAAAATATAAAAGGTGTTGGGGGAGCAGTGGTTGTTCAATGAGTACCGGCCAATAATATCCCCAGTCTTTTCCAGTCAGAAGAAGGGATCTGTTCAGGACGTGAGGAGGATGGATGTTCACCTTCATCAAGCCATTGTTGAATTATTTCTTTGATCTCAGGAGCCTCTTTTCTTGCAAGAGAACCCAATTGTTTTCTTCTTTGCGTGAAAATTTTTCGAATAAGAGCCCGGGTGGAAGATGAAAATAAAAATGCATCCTCCTTGAGATCTATCCTGATAAGCATGGAATCAACTGCTGGGGCCGGGTAAAAGCATTTTCTGGAGACGGCATGCTTTTCCGTAAGTTGATAAGTGTTTGAAATGAAAATGCTCAGGGCATGGTATTCCTTGGTTCCCGGTTTAGCCCAGATTCTTTCGACTGCTTCTTTTTGCATCATTAGCACCATTCGCTGGGGTAGTCTTTGGGTATTGAGAACGGATTCAAGCCACGCAGAGGAGATTGCATAGGGCAAATTGGCAACGATGGCATAGTTGGCGATTGAATCAGGAAGTGAGCCAAGTGGCATTTTAACGGCATCCGCACGGGATAGGATTAATTTGCCCTGTTGAATGGCTTTGGTTTCGGTTTTTTCGATATTTTCTGCGAGACGATGGTCGATCTCAACCGCGTAAACGGTCTGCCCAGCATCCAAAAGTTTCCTGGTGAGTGTTCCCAGTCCCGGACCGATTTCCACGACATCACCAGATGCAGGCAGGTCAGCCAACTGCAAGGACTTCTCAACAATATTTCCATCAATCAGAAAATTCTGCCCGAGTTTCTTTTTGGGGAGATGCCCGAGACGCTCAAGCAATGAAGTGGTCTCGGATGGACTCAGGGGCATATGAAAAAAGGGGAGGGGGAAATATTTATTCCTCCAGGGCTTTCATTTCTGCAATAAAGGACTCTGTATCATCGGCCCGCATCAGGGCTTCTCCGCAAAGGACGGCATCGGCTCCCGCATCTTCCACCCGCCAGGCATCTTCAGGGGAAAGGATTCCACTTTCACTCACCTTGATGATACCCTCCGGAATCAGCGGAAATAACTTTTCGGTAACGGAAAGATCGGTCACAAACCTGGCCAGATCACGGTTGTTAACTCCGAGGATCCTGGGGTTGTGAGGAAGAGCTTTCTCAAGTTCGGATTCTGTATGGATTTCATAGAGGCAATCAATCCTGGCTATATCTGCACATTCTCTCAGTCTTTTCAGTTCATCATTGGTTAGAGCCCTTACAATCAAAAGGATCGCCTGTGAGCCAGCTTCGACGGCTTCCAAAACCTGAATCGGTTCGATCATGAAATCCTTGCGGATCGTGGGAGTATTTCTCTGATGCTGGGATAAAAATTCATTCACTTCCCAGAGGTCTTCCATCTGTCCTCCAAAAAATTTATCATCCGTCAGGACAGACATGGCATCCGCCCCGGCATTTTGATAGGTTCTGGCCTGATCAATGGCGGAGGCATTTTCAGCAATTGTACCTGCCGAAGGAGATTTTCTCTTAATTTCCGCAATCACTGATAATTCATCCGGTTTGGCCAACGCATCATAAAAGGTGGTCTTTCCCTGAAGCCGTTCCCCCAGTTGGGAGAGTTCTCTCTCGGAGACGGGTCGAATTTTTGGAGCGATTTCTTTACGCTTCCACTCCATGATTTCATCGAGTTTATCCATTACTTGAAAGAGAATTAGCTAGTGATGTTGGAATTCGTTGCCAGAATCATGAGATAAATTCAGAATGACAAGTCGTGAGCGAATTACAACGACTAATGGAAATTATGGCCCACCTTCGAAGCCCTGAAGGATGTCCGTGGGATCAGGAGCAAACGCATCAATCTTTGACCCGCTGTTTGATTGAGGAAGTGTCGGAAACCTTGGAGGCCATTGATGAGGATGATATGGAGCTTTTGGAGGAAGAGCTTGGGGATTTACTTCTACAGGTGGTTTTTCATGCTCAAATTGCCAAAGAAAATGGAAGTTTTGATATTGAAGATGTTGCCCGGGGAATCAGTGACAAATTAGTTAGGCGACATCCTCATGTTTTTGGGGATGAAAAAGGAACCATCGATCAGGCAGATCAGGTGGTTGATCGATGGGAGCAAGTAAAGGCTGAAGAAAAAAAACAAAAGGGTATATCCAATGAAAATCCATCGATTTTTAAGAAATTACCTCCCCGTCTCCCAGCCTTACTGTTTGCTAACGACATTTACAAAAGAGCGGAAAAAGCAGATGTAGAAGATCGGTTGTCTCTGGATAAAGGCAAAATTGAATCGATGACTCAAAACTTGGATCAGGAGAAGGCTGGACGGGCTCTTTTTGAGTTGGTTGCGGCTTGTCGAAAGTCTGGTCTGGATCCGGAAGCATGCCTGCGAGATTTTGCCTCAAAACAAATGCAGGAGGCGGAGCATACTCCTGCGTAGATCCGGTTACTGATGTCAGAGGATGATGTGGTCGAATCCAATACCCTGAGTTTTGGAGATCGCGAAGTAATCTGCCTAATTAAAAGAAATCGACGGGCGAGAAGAATCTCACTGCGGATCAATACGCATAACCAGGTGGTCCTGAATGTTCCCTCACGAGGAAGTATATTTGAAGCCAAAAAGTTTCTTGCCAGCCGAATCGATTGGATTCGTAAAAAGACAGCTGGCATGCCCGAGCAGGTTGATCTGATTGAATTCCTGGAACGAAAACCTTTAGTTTTTCTTGATCACCACCCAAGGAATATAATTTTCGATTTTTCGGAGTCTCGCAAAAAAATCATTCCTCAAATTACGGCTGATTTAATTGAGGTGACTTTGCCGTCAGATGCGAATAAAGAGAGTACCATACTTTCCTTCATGCTCCAATTGGCCCGGGTTTATTTGCCATCCCGTCTTGACCGCTGTGCCGAAAATGTCGGGGTCACATATAAAAAAGTAAGGGTAGGTAATCAAAAATCACGCTGGGGTTCCTGTTCTTCTCAGCGGGTTATTTCACTAAACTGGAGAATTCTGCTTTTGGACTATACTGTTGGAGAATATGTGCTCTATCATGAATTGGCTCACTTGAGGCACATGAATCATTCATCTAAGTACTGGAAGTTACTTGAAGAGTGGGTACCCGGAGCCAAAATGGTTGACCGTGAACTTTCTGCGGCAGGACGAGAGCTAATGCTTTTGGCCAGAGCTTAACAGAATGGAAGGTTACTTTACTGGCAGTCTGCCTAGTTCCCAACCTCTTCTTCCTCCTAGCGACTTTAAAAAAGGCATGGCTTCGCTAGCATCTTCACCCACATCCACGGGGGTTACTCCATCCTGGCCGTAGCGGGCGTTGATATCCAACCCCAGGTCGTAAGCAAGTTGTACAAGTTCCTTCTTACCTGAAAAAGCGGCGGCGTGCATCATGGTATATCCGTCCTTGGCTTCGATTTTTGGATCTGCTTTTTTGCCAAGGAGGAATTTTACGATATCGATTTTACCCGAGACCGTTGCGATGATCAGGGGAGTCGCTCCAAAAGCATCTTTTTCATTAATAGATCTACCGTTTTTGAGCATCTTTTTGATGGTCTTGAGATCGCCCTTGCCGGCTGCCGCATGGAAAGGGTGATTGTTTTTAACCTGCAAGGATTCGAGAATGTCCAGTATTTCGATATGACCACCAGCAGAAGCGAGATCATAAAGGTTGGATCCATGGATGTCTTTGGCATGCGGATCGGCCGATAAAGAAAAAAGGATTTCCAGTAAATCTTTCTCCCCGCGTAAGGCTGCTGTCATGGCCGCAGTCTCTCCTTCATCGGTTTCCGCGTTCACATCGGCTCCATCCTCAAGGAGGATTTCCGCCACTTTCAGGTTTCTGCCCCATGCGGCACTGTGTAAGGGGGTAGATAAATGTTTACTTCGGGCATTGGGATCACCCCCATTTCGAAGAAGGAAATCAACAAAACCTTCATTTCCCTTGTAAGCGGCGTAGTGCAGAGGGGAATGACCAAAATGATCGTTTGCATTGATTAACGCACCCATTTGAACTGCCTTCTGAAGGGATTGGAAGTCATTTTGAGCGATGGCTTGATAAAGGCTGGCATTTCGACGGTCAATCATTTCCTGTCCCAGGAAATCAAGTAGGGTATGAAATGGATTCTCAGTTTTTTCGTACATTCGAAAATTGAAGATGAGAGAGTTATTCTGAGAAAAAATCCGGACATTGGAAATACGCTCCAGCCAATCGAGCATTTTGTAATAGTCATAAGGTAAAGTGCGGTTGCGGCGGATCGATTGGGTGAGCGGAAGCACCCGAAGGTCGAGGGCGAACTCATGGGAGTTAAGAAATTTTTCTCTCTCTGCGGGTAATGGTCGAAGAGTACGATCAAAACCAATCTCCCTGACATATTCAGGACTGGAAAACCATAAATGTTTTTCCTTTTCAATGACTTCAATTCCTCTCATCCGTAGGATTGAACCGAGGGCATTGGTTGTTTCCATACCAATGGATAGCTTTCTGAGAGTCTCTTTTTCTGCTAAGCCGATACCGCTTAAAAGGACTGGGTTTAGTTGAACCTCGCCTGTCGGAAATCGTTCACTCGGGGGAATGACAACGGAGTTAAATGAGCCCAGTCCAAGAACCCATTCACCACTTGGAGAATCTAGCAAATCCTTGGCTGTTAAGTTGAAGCCGGGGATTTGGAAAGAAAGATCCATTTGTCCTCCTGAAAACATTTTCAGGGTTTGATCGAACCATTGAGAACCTATTCTTTTAATTGAATCCGAATCAAAATCCAATTTGGCAATTAATGGAGCGTCTCCCGGGATTTGTTGGATTGCTTCAGATGGGGAAGATCTAATTTCTTTGGAATGGTTATTCTCAAGTAGGTTTCGTGCTTCTACTTTTAAATTTCCTTGATTGCTATTGGCATAGATTCCTATCGATCGGTTGGTGATTGTTTCGATGATGGGTGCTGCGGTTTGCCATTGGTTACTTGGCCAAAAAGCCTCAGCTAAACGAACAATACCTGTGCCATCCAAGTAGAGCGATGCATCTTTGAGCTTCGAAAAGTGATTAATTAAAGGGGTCGGTATCTTTTTTTCAGAAGGCTTTTTCAGAAGGTTTCTGACGATTTCATCCAGATAAACATCGTTGGGTAAGCCTCCGGTTTGTTTTGTCCTGCTGATGACAGCCACAAAATAGGCAAATTTCCCTTTCCTTCCGAATTCATAGGGCAACTTATCGCTGCCAAAACGGGGATAACCACTTGGTTTCTTTTGGATTTTATAATTTTCAGCAATCGCGTGAAGTGATGCATCTGCCAAGTCCGGATTTTTTACCGATGCAAATATTCCAATGATTGGGTCAGGCTTTTGGATACCCTGCAGACTGGAAAAGAAATGAATAGGGTGGTCTAAGTTTAAACCGCTTGAATTTGGATCGATGAAAAATTCGATAAGTTCTGGTTTGGTGTTGCTCCAGTCATTAAGTATGGGTGCCCAGGTATGCGAGTCTTGCAAAAAAGCGTCCGAGATAATTTTTTTGGTTTTGAGCGAAAGTACAAAATAAGAATCCGCCGGAATCTGTTTTGCGTGGAATGGGACAGCATTCGCAGAAATAACCGAAGATAAACAGATGCAAGTAAAAGCAGCTCGCAGAATATTTAAGGTGGGATGATATATCACATTACTCAGATTAGTTTTGGGAAAGGTGAGGTCAAATTATCTTTCCTCTTACTCAAGAAAAGCGTAAGGACTTATTTGATATGTTTACGGGTATTGTAGAGGGAGTTGGTAAGGTAGAGTCTTTGGTTGAAGAAAAAGAATCATGGTGTTTAACCCTTTCTTTACCATTCGAGGAAAGTAACGGGCTGGAAGCGGGTGCAAGTTTGGCAGTCAATGGTTGCTGCCTGACTTTTAGGGAGCAGGGTGACAAGTTTGGAGAATTCGACCTGCTGGACGAAACCCTGAGCAGGACTAATCTTGGTAAGCTTAAGCCCGGTGATTTGGTGAATCTTGAGCGTTCGGTTCCGGCTAACGGCAGAATGGGAGGACATTTCGTTACTGGACACATCGATGGGGTGGGTGAAGTGAAAATTTTCGAGGAAAGAGGAAAGAATCTATATTTCCGAGTCTCCCTGCCGTCTGCATATTCACGATATCTTGTTGATAAAGGTTGTGTGGCAGTCGATGGATGTTCTCTTACCGTTTGTGAAGTGGAAGAAGATTCTTTTGCAATCTGGTTAATCCCACACACGCTGGGAAAGACAAATCTCAAGCAAAGAGGAGAAGGAGACTTGATAAATTTGGAATTCGATATTTTGGCAAAATATGTGGAAAAGTTTTCTGCTCCGGTGTTGGAAGACTTAGGATCATGAACCTGGCTCTCGCCACGCAAGCGGTTCTCGAAGAATTGTCGAGGATGAGATCTGAAGGAGTCAACCGCATCTATATACAAGATCATACACTGAAGGATCTTGAAGATTTATTGGGAACGGGTTCTGGAATTGAAAAAAGTTATGAGACTCAAGTTGAAGTGTCTCAATCTAATGAGAGGGTAAAGGCAATTGCACCTCTTACTGTAGCAGAGCCCGCATCTACTGAAGTCAAAGCACAAGTGAAAGTTGAAAAAACAACACCTACACTTCCTCCACCCCCTAGTTTTGAAATTCCGGATGGTAATAAGGAGGAAAAGTGGGAGTGGTTGCGTAAAAAGGTTTTGGAATGTGAGACCTGTAATGCTGAACTCAATCCATCTGGTAAGGTGGTTTTTGGCGAGGGTAATTTGGATGCTGAACTCTTTTTATGCGGAGAAGCTCCCGGTGCGGAGGAGGAGGTGGCGGGTTCGCCTTTTGTGGGTCCTGCGGGTGAACTATTGGTTAAGATTTTGAGTGCGATGGGGTTAAGTCGCGAAAAAGTTTACCTTGGCAATATTTTGAATTGGAGACCAAGGCACAACCAAGCCTATGGGAATCGACCTCCCTCCCGAGAGGAAATGGATTTTTGTCTTCCTTATCTCAAGGCACAACTCGAGATCGTTCAGCCAAAAATAGTAATGGCTCTGGGTAAAACAGCCACCGACGGATTACTGGGGCATGATCCCAAAAGAAGGCTTAGTCAAGTGAGAGGATCCTGGCATGAAGTTTTGGGGCTTCCTATGATGATCACCTATCATCCATCGTACCTGCTTCATAACCCAAGCAAAACGAGTAAGAGGAAAGTTTGGGAAGACTTCTTGTTGGTGATGGAAAAACTTCAAATGTCCGTATCTGAAAAACAAAGGGCCTTTTTTCTTTAACTACCCATGGGCGAAACCTGCTTGTTGGTATTGGCGGGAATGCCGCCATCGGATGCGCTAATCACTTGGAGGATGGAAGAAGCGGATCACTCGATTGCGGTGGATGGTGGCTTTGTTCCCTTTAGGCAAGCTGGTTTAGTACCAGACACGCTGATTGGAGATTTGGATTCCCTTTCGAATGAAGAACACCCTGGAAGTGAGTTTCCTCAATTGAAAGTCGTGCACTTGCATGAACAGGATACAACTGATTTTGAAAAAGCTCTCCACTGGATAAAGCATAACACCAAAACAAAAAATTTAATTATTTTAGGGGGCTTGGGAAAACGAACTGATCATTTGATGACTAATCTCTTAGTTGCCTCCGTTGCTGATCAATCGTTGGAAATTACCTTTGATGATGACAAGGAGTGGATACGAAGGGTAACACCGTCTTGCCCACTCACTCTCCATGGAAGGAAAGGGGCTACTGTGAGTATTGTGCCTATATGTGAGTCAAGTGGAGTCACGACAAAAGGATTACAATGGGAGCTGAATTGTGAGACTATTGGAGGATCAAGAATCGTGGGGCAAAGTAATAGGTGCCAATCTGATTCAGTTGAAATCCATTGTTCCACTGGAACCTTTTTTGTGTTTCTCGAAAAAGTATAATGCCCACAAAAAAACCTCGCTCATTATGTGAACGAGGTTTTTTGTGAAAGAAATGTAAATGCTATTAGCTCTTAAACTGTGGAAGGTGACCTTTATCAAAAGCTTCCTTGAAGTACGCATCAGGGTCACGCTTCCAACGACGCTGAGCACTCGAGGACCACAAATAAATAGTCTTACCCTTGTATTCAACTGTCTTTGAGTTCGGGTTGATGAAACGCTCTGGGTAAATGGGGCATACCCGTTGGTCGAGAAGTTTAACTTTATCAACGCCGAGTTTCTTCATTTCCGCCTCGGTAAACTTTTTAGCTAACGCGGGAACAGCTTTGATGTAATAAGCAGCAGCACCGTCAAAGGCTTTTACACAGGAACCACAGCAAAAGAATATCTTTTTGCCGGTACTTTCTGAAAATTCTTCAGGATCAATTTCATCACCTAGCATGATGGCACATTCCTCAGCAACAAGTGAAGAATTTAAAAGAAATAAGAAAAGGAGAGAGCTTAAGAATTTATTCATATAGTATTTAATGTCCTGAAAATGAGAATTTTTCAAGATTATCATAACATTTTTCCAAAAAAGTATTTTGAACTTTATATTTGAGAATTATTGGATCTCAGCCGAAATTTACTCAATATTGCTTTAAACTCAAATGATTCCGTCTGATCAGAATAAATACCTTAAGTGCTTGGAAGAAGCCTTGTACGAGGTGGAAAAGTATCTTGAATCAAGTGAAGATGCGGCTGCTGCAGTCGAACCGGATAAAGGGCTGGGGCGTTTGTCACGCATGGAGGCGATGCAAGATCAGCAACTTGTCATGGAGATGAGAAGACGAAAAAAGCGTCAGCTTGCTGAGATCAAAGTAGCTATATCAAGGATTGAAATGGGGACTTATGGTAAATGTATATTTTGCAGTAGAGACATTGCCCCAGAGAGACTGGAAGTCGCTCCAGAAGTTCAAACTTGTATCATTTGCAGTTAGAGGCGATGCAATCACTCATTGTCTAAGTTTTGCCTAAGTTTCTTAAATTTCTTTTGATGTTTATGACTNACTTGACTGGCTCTTGCCCGCCAATTTCTGAAACTTGTTGGCTTTAATTTTTTTCTCATAATCCGAATGACATCAGATTCACTTTTGCCAGTTGTGTTGTANATTTCCTCAAATGTTATACGATCAGCCCATGCTGCCCAGATAATCCAATCATCCGTNCCTTTGGNTGGCATGGATTTACAGGACTTAGTGACAGGGAAGTTATCTCGTTTTTTTGNCATTTTTTAACCNAATGGGCTTTTCATAANATTCATANATTAATAACTAGTGTCGCTTTTGACTTAACTTACGAATNCATTCTAAATTTTGGTGTAGATTATTTTTTAACCTGTTTAACAATTGTTTCGGTCTCAGAGACAACCACACTACCTAAGCTTGTAGAATTAGGCTTTAAATCAACCAATTCAAGAATGTAAGTGTATGTCTTGAATATCACTCTAGGCTGGTACTCACGATTTTCGTATATTTTCTGCGTCAGAACATAATCAGGGAGATTGGTGCCGGATCTGCCCTGTTGAGACTTCGCAAACCGAATGTATTCGTTCAATGTGCTGTTCGAACTACTTCCTGAAATCTGAGCGAGTCCGGATTGAGTAATCACATTTCGCAGACGGTTAATTCGTAAAGCTTCCGGGAATTCGACTGAAATTTGTGCTGTCATCGGACCGATTGCTAGACTNGGNGGTTGCGTATCATTAGACTGAGCCAAGNCCGACTGCATGAGCTTGGGNAACATTTTTGTAGACATTTCATCGAGGTCCCGAATCGTTAAATCNCGGTATTCCGTAACTTGAGATGAATCCACCCGGATGNTTTTTCCGCTTTNNCAGACCANNNACGAAGAGGAGGGAGGAGATGATGAAAGAGAAGAGAGTTAATTTTTTCATAGATCTATGGAGTATGATTCAAGGGTTAGATTCCTTTGAGTAATAAGCGAAAATCGACTGCATTGCCCCGAGGGTCAACAGCTTGCAGGGTTTGCATCTCTTTTCCGTTGATGGTTGCATTTTGCCAGACTGGGGAGTTTTCGACCGATCCGTCTTCGGCTATCCAGTCAAACTTGTAGAGAAAAATGCTTGGTTTAGAGGACTGGTTTTGCACTTCGGCTTTCGCTAGTAGCTTTCCATTAACGCGGTTTTTAAAACTGTTTACGACCACGATGTTTTTTGTCTTNTTATCCCCTCCGGCGATGCGNCTAACGGATGCATCCTCATTGCTTTCGTAAGTGGTGGTCGGGTTTTTGTTGTAGGTTGCACATCCTACAAATGAAAGGAAAGCGAGGCTAAGCAATAGTTTTTCTAATTTCATATCTTATGGGAAATGTCAGGTTAATGATTTTGTCAATGGTTGGTGGCAAAAATCTTAGTGTTTTTAGGATGGTAAAATTCGGCTAGGCCTTGTTCGAACCCAAATGAACTTAATACTTTTATTGGGTTTCCTCGGCGAATTGACTTTAAGTACACGAAGTTGGTCTGGTTGTTGGGGTCGACTTCAAAAGAAGTTTCAGAACTTGATCCCGCCCGAATTGAAATTTTCCCGTTTTTAGGAGTGGCGATTTTCTGGACCATGATTTGTTTGGGTAGGGAATACCAGGAGCGATCATCAGCTTGGGTGAAAGCTTCAGCGGCGGCAACTTTAGCAACTGTAGCCAGTATGAAAACTCCCAGGTTGTCCTGCTGTTGATCTTTGGTCGCCTCTTCGATGGCTACCTGGGAAGCAACGGCCAATACTGTTTGAATAAGGGCTTTGGCAATTTCTCCGGGTAGCTTGGCTTTAAACTCGGCTGAAACAACCGAGTCCATNTCGGTAAGGATTTCCATTTGCTTTGAATGAGCTTCTGTTCTCACGGTAAATTGACGGTCATAGTCGTCGCGGTAGTTAAGTTGGGGTAGGGCGAATGGGACATATAGGACTCCTCCTGGGGGCATCCCATTGTAGAAGAGTACAAGAGGGAGACGGAATTTTTTCTCAATCCGATAAGGAGCGGAACCCGTTTCCATAAAAACATAGGTTGTAGAATTTGAATCGGNTGAAGAGATTTTTTCCTCNCCCTCAAGGAAAGAAANATTTTCTCCAATAGTTTTACTGAGGTTTTCTTTACTGGTTCCAAAGTCAAACTGCTCCCCGCCTCGGTTGGTTAAAATAAGACGAAGGTAATCGCCCATGGGATTATAGAATTCCTGATATTTTTCGGCNATTTCTTGTTTTACCAGTTCATTTTGGTCAATCTCTCCAGATTCGAGAAATTCACTGTATTTAAGATCTTTTCTTTCATTTGCTTTCGACTCGATATCAATGATCCTTTTCCGATTAATCTCCTCCGCCTCTTGACGTTTAAATTTTAATTCAGTCAGAGCTGTTTGAGCCCGGGCATTGTTTTTCGATTCAAGAGCACGAATTGTGCGGTAGATTTCGAGCATGTTACGATCATGGAAATGTCCTACATACTCACCTATGCCTTTGGAGCTGGGATCAATTAAGCCTCCTCCAAAGTTTTCATCCGCAATCGATTTAGCTCGATNAATATGCAGGTCAGTTAATTCATTCGCCTTATTCGCCCGGGAGGTCGTGATCATTTCCAGATTCCATAGCAACTCCTCATCATGTCCTGCCTGGATTGACTGACCTGCTTTTTCCAGATTCGAAAGAGCCGATACCTCATCACCCAGGTCCCAGGAGTTTCTGAATTCTTTTGTACTTGTTTGATAGGAAGCACATGAACTNAATCCTACTGTAATTGCCAAGCAAAGCAGGGGAGCTAATTTATTTTTCATAATCGGGAGATGCCAAGGGATTTATTTGGTAGCTAAGCGAGCGAGGGGAAGTTTGTCTGGTTCTACATCAGTATTAATTCCCANATCTTCTATAATTTCACAGGTAGCAACATCCGCTTGGGTGCTAACTACCTTGATAAGACCAATCTTGGTGAAGGTGGTTCCTGTCATAACTTGTTTGGTAATGGGGTGGATGATTGGTTTGGCAATACCAACATTGTAAACTTGGTTCACTTCAACACCATTCTTGTATCCGGCGAGGATGGTGCATTGTGTGCCCGTTTTTTGGTAAACATAAATTTTTTGTTCAAAACTGGATACGAAACTGGATGCCATTTGTTCGGCGGAAGCTTTTGNGAAGTTTTCCACCTTTTGAANTCGGACTAAATCCCCGGTATTTCCTGATCCAAATTGATCTTCATCCCATGCATCAGAGAAATCAGGAACTTGGAATGTTTTTTGATCTGCGGGATTTTCCCGGTTTATCAGTTGCATGGTAACTGAAACGAAAATGTCGCGATTAATTCTGGTGGAGTCATCGAGTGGATTTTTGATATTTACCTGTTTTTCAACAAACGCGGTAACTGAACAGTTGAGAATATATTTTGGTTTTTTCAAAAGTTTCTTATCTGCTGNCTCAAATACGGCAGAATTTTCAAGTTCTAAATCCAAGTTTGATTCAGAAAACACACTTGAAAGATCTATGACTGCATATTTTCCAGTTTTATTAAGGTAATTTACGAAGTGGGTNGGGAGGGATTCCAGGTAGGAGCTAAGGGATTGAGGTCTTGTTGATTTTACCGNATTGNTGGCGTCAATTTTTCGCAGCAAGATCGTTTCTTTTTGAGCGGAAACAGAGAGTGTGACTAGAGTTACTAAAAATAAAAGGATTTTTTTTCTCATTGGAATAGACTTTTATTAAGGTTGATTTCTGGAACCTCGTATTTGGAATTTTTTAAGAATTCAAACATGCCTTCGGCGAGTCTTTTTTGGTTCTCGTTAAAAGCTTCTCCAGTTTTGATTTCCTGGAGGAACTGGAGTTGTTCACGCCAAAGTTGGTATTCTATATTGGTTGGCTCAAGGTTAAAAGAAAGAGTGATTCCTTCATAAGCGTTAATTAATTTTTCCTCCATGACAAATCCTGGTCTCTTTATTTGTAACCTGCAGATTCCTTCGGGGATTTTTAGAGGATTTTTTTCAGAACAGGCACCCACGAGAATCCCGTTGATGTGGACCTCTGCATCGCCTGGTGAAACCTCGAGGTTATTTCCTGAAAGTGAAATGGTCCCATCCGCATCTTTAATAATTTCGGGAAGTTTGATTCCTTGGAGTCTAGCAATAATCGTAGCAGAGATGAGTTTTTGCTGAGGGTCCAACTTGGTGGCGGGGTTTTCGAGAGGCATATTGGAATTTCTGACAAATTTCGAACTCACTTCCTTTTCGAGGAGATCAGAAGCAAGAATCTTATCAGAAATGAGTGCAGCGGTTTCTTCAACGAGTTCTGTCAAAATGGCATCTTCTGAGAAAGATAAGCCTACTTGGGAGGTGATGGGAATTTTTTTCTCAACCTCAATCCGGTCACCCGCAAAAGCGGCAGCACTGTCAGTCGCAATAAATTCATAGTTTGCAGACAACCTGAGTGTTACCACGGTGCGGTCAAACTTCGGTATTTCTGCTCTTGTACTTGTGAAAGAATTTAAATTTGCGGAGAGAATAGCATGGGCACCCAATTGTTTTGCCAGGGTAATCTTATTATTTTGGGTGAGTTGTCTGTAGGAGGATCCTGAAATTTCGTTATCTTTGGTTGATGATATTTTTTGGGTTATCGATTCGGGTCTGATCACTCTCATCCTGACATTTGCAAGGCTGGCTGATAATGCACTGGAAAAACTCTTAGTTATTTGGGTATCAGTCTGCTTCAGGTTACTTTCAGCGAAAAGGAGTACTTTGAAAGGTGGGTTCGATTCTTTTTGTGCGAGGGTCCAAAAAGAAAAGTTAGCCAGTAATATAGAAATGAATGGGAAAGTATATTTCTGCATAGGGATACTGAGTGGTAGATTAGAGAGTAAAATACCCAAACTATGCAATCAGGTGGATTGCAAGTTATTTCAGATTTAAAAAGTCAATTTTACAAATAGACCGATAAAAAAGCAAAAATCTGAGAACTGGTTGTTTCAGGAGGATAAAACTACTTTTTGGGCAGAAACTAATTCAGTAATTCCTTTTCCCGCGAGATCCAGCATTTCATCTAATTGGGTTTTACTGTAGGTGGCTTCCTCCCCGGTGGATTGTACTTCTACAAATTGACCGTTCCCTGTCATGACGATATTTGCATCGACCGATGCATCCCTATCTTCTGGGTAATCAAGATCGAGCACGCATGTGTCTTTGTAAACGCCCACACTAATAGCTGCCAGATGATCAATAATGGGGTCCTCCTCCAGTTTTCCGCGTTGCAGGAGTTCATTGATTGCGATGCGAATGGCAACCCAGGCTCCGGTGATTGAAGCCGTGCGAGTGCCTCCGTCTGCACGAAGTACATCACAATCAATCCATAATGTTTTATCCGGGAATTTTTTTAAGTCGACCACTGCTCGCAGGGAACGACCGATGAGTCGCTGGATTTCAATATTTCTTCCATCCTGCTTCCCTTTACTGCTGGGGCGATCTTTTCGGGAAAGGGTAGAGTAGGGGAGCATATTGTACTCCGCAGTCAACCAACCACCTTCCACTTTTTGCTGTCTCATCCAACCGGGCACGCGGTCTTCGATCATGGCAGCACAGATAACTTGTGTATTGCCAAAGGAGCAAAGCACCGATCCGTTTGCATGCGGTGCAATGTCTTTCTTAAATGTTACTTCCCTCATTTGATCAAATTCCCGTCCGGATGGACGGGTGAATGCTTCGTTGAGTTGATCGGCAAGGGAAGGGTTTTGAAGGGATTCAGATTTCATAAGTTTTAAGAGGTTCAGGGTCGTAAATACTAAATGGCTCGTCTTTTAAATTTTGCTTAAACCACTCCCGCGCTTCCGGGTCTCCATGGTGCAAAATAACTGACCGAGGTGAAATTTTTTTGGCGTAGGATAAAAGTTCGTCCCTATTCGCGTGGCCGCTGAGATCAAATTTACAAACTTTTGCCTCTGTTTTTTGAATTACATCCACGGCATCAAATTCAAATGTCTCATCTTTCTGAGCGGAAAGAAGTTTACCTCCTGGTGTACTCGGGTCGCAATAACCTACAAAGAGGATGGAGTTTTTAGCGTCGCCCAGAAGACTGGAAGCCAAAACATAAGAAGGTGTGTTTTCAACCATCATGCCACTGCTTACCAAAAAAATTCCATCCATTGGCGGTCTTCTGCCCGGTTCGATTTTTTTTGGCAATGGGCGGGCTCCGATAGATTTTAGGACTTTACGGTTGAAGCGAACACGATTTGTGTTTTTTGAAATCTCGTGGAAGTGATTAACCAAATCCATGCCCAAGCCCGAGCAAAAAACCGGAACCTTGGGTATGGCTTTTTTTCGAAAAGCTTCATCCAATACTGCGAGCATTTCCTGCATCCGACCAAGAGCAAAAACCGGAACGAGAACCGACCCATGCTTGGCAAGTGTCGAGTTCATCTGTCTCAGCATGCGGACTATTTCTGACTCGCGAGATTGGTTTTTGGGAATTTCGGTTGCACCACGGGTGGTTTCCGTGACCAGGATATCCACTGGTTCTTTGGGCAAATTGGCTCCATCCAAAGTTCTCTGATCGTTGAAGAGAATATCGCCCGTAAAAAAGACGCTTTTCCGGTTATATTTTACATTTACGGAAACTGCACCAGCCACATGCCCCGCATGATGAAGAGTAATCTCAATAAATTCACCGTTTTTTTCCAAACGATAAGGTGTGTGGAGCGGGGGAGTTTTGAAACGATCGTAGAGAGATGTAAGATCGCCCCTACCATAATAGGGCAGCTCAGGAATGTTTAATTCGGACCGCTGCCTTTTCATTACTGAGATTGAATTTGAAAGCATGCGGCGGGCAAGAACAGAACTGGCATAGCTTAAAATAACTGGAGCGTCGGGTTGTTCCCTGGATAGTAGTGGTAAACTACCGAGGTGGTCGAGGTGACAATGGGTCAGGATGATGAAATCAAGGGAAAATCGTTCAATGATCTCATGTCTTGGCAGGGAGTCTGGACCTGCATATTTCGGATGTAAGCCGGAATCGATCACAAATTTAAATGGACCCAATTCACAGAGACTGCAATTGGCACCAATGCCACCGTGAGCATTCAGATCAGTGAACTTCATGAATGAGCAGGATCGATGCTTGGTCCACCGGGAATATTCAATCGAAATGGTTTCATATTGATATGAATACGGTTTTGGAATTCATCCACTCCATGAAAAGAACCAAACGCTTCTGCTGAAAGATGGGTAACATGATAGCTATTATACGAGAAATTTTCGCCGGGCGGAATGATAGGAGATTCTCCAACAATCTTCTCACCTTCCACCACCGTTTTGGTACCATCATCGTTGGCCAATACCCATTTTCTTCCCAAAAGGGTCACACTACGGTCCGAAAGATTCGAAATACTGATAAAATAAATGAAGGCGTGTAAATCAATGCCTTCCACTTTCGATTTTTCTCGATGATGAACTAATTTATCAAGGGAGGCGTGTAAACCCTCCAACTCTATACTTTCCTCCTTCAAAATATTTAAAGTTGAGCATATCACACTTTGTTTAAAGACCAATGATTAATTGATTACAGTTAATTTTAGAATTGTGAATGAATTACGCTTGCTCCGCGAGTAAGAGAATACACAACGGAGTGGATGCAGAAATTTGCTCTCCTATCAGTAAGTGACAAAACCGGAATCACTGAATTTGCCCAGGCATTGGTCAGTCAATTCGGATACACTCTTTTATCCACCGGCGGTACAGCCAAGTTGCTTCGTGATCAAGGCATCGAAGTAACAGATGTGAGTGATCACACCAAGTTCCCGGAAATGATGGACGGACGGGTTAAAACCCTTCACCCAATGATTCATGGTGGGTTGCTTTGCTTGCGCGATAATCCTAAGCATGTCGAGGCAGCTTCCAGTCATGGAATAGAGATGATTGATCTTGTTGTCGTCAATTTGTATCCATTCGAGGAAACCGTTGCGCGTGCCAATGTCACCTTTGATGAAGCGATTGAGCAGATTGATATTGGTGGCCCGTCCATGCTAAGAAGTGCCGCCAAAAATCACAAAGATGTCACAGTTATCTGCGATCCTACGGATTATCCCAGAGTGCTAAAATCGATGGAGGCAGGGGAACTGGATAGTAACTTTAGAAAGGAATTGGCATTGAAGGTTTTCACCAGGACATCCGCTTATGACGGTGCGATCCGGAGCTATCTTGCCAACCAAGGTAATCAGGATGAACTGGATATGGATTCCATTTCTGGTTTTCCCGCTACGCTCAACCTCGAGGAAAATAAAATACAGAACTTGCGATATGGAGAGAATCCCCATCAACAAGCAGCCTTGTACGGCGGTTTCCTCGACTATTTTGATCAATTACAGGGAAAAGAATTAAGTTATAATAATATTATCGATATTTCTGCTGCAGCTTATCTGATCGGAGAATTTGAAAGACCCACTGTGGCTATCCTGAAGCATACAAATCCCTGTGGTGTGGCCAGTGCCGATAATCTAGCAGAGGCTTGGGAATCTGCTTATGCTACTGACCGACAGGCTCCATTTGGTGGAATTATTGTAGTCAACAATACTTTGGACATCGATTTAGCTCAAAAAATTGGCGAAATTTTCTGCGAAGTGATCATCGCTCCCGGTTTTACGGAAGAAGCACAGCAATTCTTTGCCAAGAAGAAGAATCTGCGTTTACTTGTTTCCAAGGTTGGATTTGGTCCTGATACTTTGCAGGAAATTCGTACCGTCCCGGGGGGACTTTTGGTACAGGATCGTGATCAAAAAAGAATTAATCCCAAACACTTTGAGGTCGTGACCAAAAGACAACCTACTGACCTTGAATTTCGATCGATGCTTTTTGGGTGGAGAGTTGTGCGGCATGTGAAAAGTAATGCTATTGTCTATGCCGGTGACGAAAAGACTATTGGAGTGGGAGCCGGACAGATGTCACGAGTGGACAGTTCTAGGATTGCCGTATGGAAGGCAGGAGAAGCGGGTTTGTCACTGGATGGTTCAACGATTGCTTCGGATGCTTTTTTCCCTTTTGCAGACGGCTTGCTGGCAGCAGCAGATGCCGGTGCGACCGCGGCTATCCAACCTGGTGGGAGTGTCAGAGATGATGAGGTGATTGCAGCTGCCAATGAGCGTGATATGGCAATGCTTTTTACTAGAACCCGTCACTTTAAGCATTGATTGAATGCCTCTTTTTTAATTTGAGGTAAAACCGTGTGTAAATAACCTAACCTTATTAAATGATTAGGTTTTCGCATTTTTTTACACTACTTGTTTTTACAGTAGTTTCTTTATTTTCGGTCACAGGTTGTGGCGTTGCCATGATGTCCGATGAGAGGTTGGCCAGGCAGTCCAAATCCCAATTTTCGCAGATGAAAAAGAAGGATCCTGTCTCCAAGAATGCGAAATATCAAAGAATGGTTAAAAGGATCGGGAAGAGAATTACGGATGTAGCTAAGGTTGATGTTCCGGGAACTGAATGGGAATTTGTGGTTTTTGATAAAAGTGAACCGAATGCATTTGCCATGCCTGGGGGTAAAGTTGGTGTAAATTCCGGACTGATCGAGCTAGCGAATGAGGATGAAGATGAAGTTGCAGCTGTGATAGGCCATGAAGTGGCTCATGTGGCCCGTAGGCATAGCAATAAAAGAATGAGTCAGGGAGTTGGGGTTGCTTTGGGAGGAATTATTTTAGACACCGCTATGAGAAACAAGAGCTCGGGTGATCGGGCTTTGGCAAGGGGGGCTTATGGAGTGGGTGCCACCGTTGGAGCAGTTCTTCCTTTTAGTCGTTCTCAAGAAAGAGAAGCCGACGACTTAGGCCTGATTTATGCAGCTAAAGCTGGATACGATCCCAGAGCATCGATTCGGTTTTGGAAAAAAATGCAAAGCAAAAGCCGAAGAAAAATGCCGCAATTCCTATCCACACACCCAGATTCGGGAAACAGAATCAATTATTTAGAATCAAAAATGCCTTATGCCATGAATCTCTACCGCAATGCAAAATAATACCAGAAAACAAAAATTTTAGACTATGACCGATATTCTCAATGACCCCATTAAAGCACTAACTGAATATGTTAGTTATCCAAGTGTTTCAGCTGACTCCTCATTTTTGGATGGTATTTGCGGTGCCAGAGAGTTCGCCACGGCAAGGCTTGAGGAACTTGGTTTTTCCGTAGAGACGATAGAGACGCCCATTCATCCTGTGTTATTAGCCACACGAGGGGATCCATCATGGCCAAAACTTGTGATTTATGGACATTATGATGTCCAACCGCCCGATCCGCTCGAATTATGGACAACAGACCCATTTGTAGCAACTGAACGGGAGGGCAGGCTTTATGGCCGTGGAGCTGCTGATAATAAAGGACCTCAAATTGTGCACATGTGTGCTCTGTACCGAGCTCTCAAGCAAAACCCCAACCTTCCCATTCACATTACTTATCTAATTGAAGGAGAGGAGGAGATTGGTAGTCCCAGTTTTCGCCCCTTTTTAGAGGAAAGAAAGGAACAACTTGCAGGAGATATGCTTCTAGTTTCGGATACGGGAAGTCCTGGAGTTGATCAATTGGTCGTGACTACCGGTTTACGTGGGCTTACAGCGATGGAAGTTAAGCTTACCGGACCTACTCAGGACTTACATTCAGGAGTACATGGTGGTGCTTTACGCAATCCTTTACAGGCGTTGGTTCAGGTATGTGCGTCTCTCCATGATGAGTCTGGAAAAGTTACGGTAGATGGTTTTTACGATGATGTTATCGAACCCCAACAGTGGGAAAGAGAGGAATTAGATAAACTTCCGATAAAAGAGGAAGAATATCAAAAGTTCCTCGGTGTTCCTAAACTTTCGCCGCCCCCTGGCTACAGTGCATTGGAGGCAATTAGGTTCTGCCCCACTTTAGAATTTAATGGGTTGGGAGGGGGGTATCAGGGGGAGGGTTCCAAAACAGTAATTCCATCTGAAGCTTTTGCTAAAATTACCTGTCGTCTTGTACCAAATCAAAAATCTGAAGATATAGCACATAAGGTTAAAAGNGCTGTTGAAGCAGTATGTCCAGATTCCATCCGAGTAGATGTAGAGGTCAAAGGGGGAGGGGATCCTTATGTCGTGATTCCGCCAGGCAAACCTGGTTCAAATGGACAGGAGACTGAATTAATGAAGAAAGCTTTTCCGATTCTCGAAGGTTGCGTTGAAAACCAATTTGGAACGAAGCCAATTTATTTACGGGAGGGAGGCAGTATTCCAATTATTCGTGACCTTCAGGAGGTGGCAGGATTGGAGGCTCTAATGCTCGGGCTCTTCACCAATGAAGATAATCTTCATGCTCCAGACGAAAGTTTTAATCTAAAAATAATGAACAGAGCAATTGATTCTTTCGAATCATTTTTCCTAAAGCTCGGGGAAGAAGGTATAAGCGAATCTTAGGATCCTTTCGTCACCACAAAAGCCGCCCGACGATCTAGTTTAGCTTGTTCTCCATCGGCGTTTGGAATGGCAGATTCATCACCAATCGAAACCGTCTCAATTCTCGATTGATCANCACCCAAGTCAGCAAGGTATGATTTCACTGTGGTAGCACGACGATCTCCAAGCGATTTGTTGTACGCAGGTGTGCCTTTCCAGTCGCAATAACCTTCAATCAGCAATTGTGCCTTGGGGTTGGTGTTTAAGAACTCGGCTATCTCAAACAATTTATCCCTTTCCGATGGGTTAATATTGTATTGATCAAATCCAAAATAAACCGGCTCAAATGGTCGAATCGTGTTGAGTGGGTCATTGAACGCATCAAGATCTTTATCTCGCGGAGCGAGCAGGTCGTTGTTTACACCAAGCAAGGCATCACCGGGAAGTGAGAATTCAACTCCCGAGGCTTCACTCAGGGAGTCTGTTGAACTTGTTGCTGAATTGTTTCCTGTGTTTCTTATCAATGCGGTGTCTGGCTCAACCTTTTTCGAACATGAAGAAAAGCCAACGCAAAAGAGTGTTAATAAGGCTGATGATAATTGGAAGATCTTCATATAAATAGGTTCAGATTTAGGAATCTCTGAGGATCACAAAATGAGCTTTTCTTTCCATGCCGGCGGTTGTCGGATCCGCATTTGGAGTAGCCATTTCGTCTCCCATCGAGATAATTTCAATGCGGTTTTGATCGACGCCTAAGTCAGTCAGGTAGTCGCGAACACTTGTCGCTCTTCTGTCTCCCAAAGATTTATTATAGGCAGGAGTGCCTTTCCAGTCGCAATATCCTTCCACTAAAATTTTCGTTGAAGGATTTTGAGTCATGAAAAGAGCAATGTCCTGTAATTTTTGTCTTTCATCCGAGCCTATGTTGTATTGGTCAAATCCAAAGAAAATCGGATCGAATGGACGTTCTGCGTTTTGCAAGGAGTCTGGGTCGCTCCAAAATGGGTCTTGCGGTGNCAGNCCATCATTGCCATCGATGCCAGTTATGGTCGCACCGATAGGGGATAGTTCATCCGAGTTCGTTCCGTTTTCGAAGTCATCGGGTGATCCCATAAAAGTTCCCCGGTCGGTTCCTTTAATTAGAGCGGTATCCTCAGGAGATAAACCGTTCTTCTTTGAGCACGATGATACCAAAGTTAATACAACAAGTGATGTTGCCATCCACAATTTACTTTTCATAATGATTTTTCCCGCTTTGTTACTATGCATACAGCTTCCCAACTGTATTTTGATAATAATTTGTCCACCAAACTACTTCTCGTCAATTGGAAAAATCAACATCTATTAAATATTTTCTTGTCGATAATGGCTCATTTCGAGCTGAATCTGTACTTTACATTCGTGANNTAGCCAGNCAGTTGAGTAAAGTTTCTGGTAAAAGNGTGGATCCAGCCGGGATTATGCATTCCCATAAAGTGGACCCGTTAAAGTTAAATGGAATCCCCGGCTTGTCGATGGAGGCATTTTTTCAATCGGAGGAGTCAAATGAAGCCGAATGTATGAATTTCATTCCTATGTTTTTAGGACCGAGCCTGGCCATTACCGATTGGTTAAAAGTGAAGGCGGATGAATGGAATGCTGCTAAAACTGGAAGAGAGTACAAAATTGCTGATTGTCTATTCCAAGATGGAGATGAAAGAATTGCAAATGCCCTTTATGATCAAATTATCAAGTATCTTGGAGAGCAAGATCAGGTAAAACCTTATATAATTTTAGTGGATCATGGTACTCCTCTTAGAGAGGTAAACTATGTTCGAGAGGCGATAGGAACCCAACTGGCAAAAAAACTGCAGGGAACCATCTCTGGCTTTTCAACTGCTTCNATGGAAAGGAGAGATGGAGATGAATATGCTTTCAATGATCCCTTGTTGGAGAAACTACTAATGGAAATTTACTCTCATGGACAAAAGAATGTTATTTTAGCTCAATTATTTTTAGCCCCGGGCAGGCATGCTGGGCCCGAAGGAGATATTGAAAAGATCTGTCTGCCATTCGAAAATGATGGCCTTAAAATCCACAAGATACCTACGCTGGGAAATCACCCTTACATCCTTGAAATATTGGCTGAACGTTTAGCAGGGATTTAGCTTATTTCGACTTAAGTTATTAGGAATCAATTTGGTCTACGAAGATGTAAGCCAAATACCAATCAGTAAGAGAAGAGCTCCGGACATCCTGCGGATAAGAAGGGCCTTGGATGATTTACCTTCACTAAGCCCAATCCAACTGCCTAATACGGCAACCAAAAACACAGACCAAAATCCACGACCAGCATAGAAGATGTTAGCTTCAGTGGGAACTTGGTAAAAACCGATCGCCATCGACATACAAATAGCCTGTCCACCCATCGGAATGGCTGATAACCACATCCAGCGGTCAGCTTGTTGACGAAAAGTCCTGAAAGATCCCTCGGTCCACGGGATAATGAGTATAGAGAACAAACCAACGGATCCGAATATAACAAATAAAAGAAAAAAGGGATCGGATTGATGGGTAAAAAAAGGAACCAAGGAGTCCAGTAGACCAAAACCTGCAGCACCNGTGATCGCCATCAGTAAACCGGGTAAGGAGAAATTNGATCTCTGATCCGGCCAACCAATTAAGGCTATGGAGAAAGTTGTTAACCCAACAGCAATCCATGTGGATAGAGACAAATCGTCTGCACCTAAATTAAAAAGTACCACAAAGACGGCTACAAATATTGGTTTCGAACCCATAATGGGTGTCATGAGGCTGGCATCACCCCTTCGAAGAGAGAGAAAGCAGAGCATTTGTGAAAAGAAAAAGAGGAACCCCAAAATAAAACCGTAGAGAAGAAATTCCAAAGAAATCTTGTTTTCTGCGAAAAAAGGGTACGGTAAAAAGCAAGATGACATTACAAGGTTTGAATAAACCAAAGACCGCAGGGTACCTGATCCCTCCTCTAATCCTCGTTTGCAAAGAATTGCACTACAGGCGTAAAGAAAGCCCGCAGAAAGTGCGAGAATGTATGGAGGGAAGTTTTCGCTCAAATTAGCAAGCTACCCGTTGACTACCACTANGATCTTTTATTGAATCAGAAAGGTGTTGGAATAAGATTCACAATCCTCAGCGGATAATTCNTCGGTTCCAAAAATNAACCTATATTTNACCAGTAAGGGACGGTCCGGNGTAACCGAGCTTTTGAAATATGAGCCAAACCGACCGTAATCTCTTTCACTGTAAAAACTTGGTTTTGGATTGTTTCCATGATCCAGGTAAAGGGTGAAGTAACGCTGACCTCCTACGACTAAGCTTTGAGCCTTCCAGTTTAAATTCGTCATATCTTTATTTTGAGGCCAGTTNTTGGTTTTACCTGGAGCATCTTTTCCATCATTGGGTCGAATGTAAAAGGTTTGCTTTGCAGTNGATTCAAAAACCTCATTTGACGCTCTAAATTGAAACCCTGCATGCTGTGGATCCCCATCCAATAATATTTTGGGTTGGNTTGTNGTTAACTCTGAGTTGAAATCGATTTGTAAAAGGCCCTCCTTATTATATTTGAAGGTTAATTTTCGGTTTTCTGTAATAAAGGTAGTACCATCATCCACCCGCCAAGCTATCTCGCTTTGAATGGATGCTTTGTGCGAGTCAGCCCCTTTTGAGAGTATTTTCTCGTGGGTTTGGTAGCCTCTCTTGCAATGCCATGTGTCGACATTAACAGGCTTGCTGTCCTTGTCATAAGCAGAGCATTTGGAGAATCCAAAATAAATTCCACGGTGATGGGTGAATTTGCCTCCAGGGCCCTTGGTCACAAAGTTTTCACCTTTTGAATCAAATAGATGAAAGAAAGGCTTATAGGTCCTCTCTCTATCCTCTGGATCCATGCGTTCATAGACATAGCGTGCGATTTTTCGATCTCCTAAGGAAAGATCGATGTGTTTCTCTTGAGAATCAGTCCACGAAAAGTCGGCCATGGTTTTTCCTACGATTATGAACGAAAGAAGAGGGAATAGTAATTTCAGGTTTTGCATCAGTTTTTATTTAGCCTTTGGAGTATATTTTTTCCAAGCGAAAAGCATTGAGAGTTACAAAATTTATCTTCCCTTTAGCTAAGGAAAAGTCTCGATTTCTGGGATCTTTGCACTATGAAAATTTCCATGTTTATTTTTCGGTTTCTACCCATTTTCTTTTTTTACAGTTCCATATTTGGGGTGATTGATTTTCGAAAAGATGTTTGGCCTATTTTGGATAGCAGGTGCATTGAATGCCATAAATCTCCATATGAAAAAAATGGAGTTTTTAAAAAGCCCAAGGCTGGACTCAGNTTGGATGGGGCTGCTTACATGATGCATGGTAGTGATGATGGNCCCGTGGTTNTNGTTAATCATCCCAGTAGAAGNTCCCTTTATCAACGGGTGATTCTTCCAGAGGATGATGCGGACCATATGCCGCCTAAGGGNGGGTCTCTAAGTACCAGGCAAAAGGAAATTCTGAGAATGTGGATTGCTCAGGGAGTTGATTTTGGCGATTGGGTCGGGGCTACCGATGGCATTGAGAATTTATCGAAAAGTAAGGAGAGTAATAACCTTCCGCAAGCGAGCTATCTCATGCAGTTCGATCAGTTGGCCAAAGGTGTTCAGGGTGTGGAAGAAACTGTTCTTGAGGAAATTGTTCAAAAAACCAGCCTGATGGTCAGACCTCTTGGGGTGGGGTCGGTTTTGCTTGAGGCGAAAGTGGTTACTGAACCTTCGGCGATCAATGATCAAGTGGTTGAATGGCTCATGCCAATTAAGCAGAACATCGTTAAGGTGGATCTTCGAGAAACTTCGATTACCGACAAATCCTTACAAATGCTTTCAACCTTTCCTCGATTAACCCAATTAAATTTAATGGGAACCGAGATNGACTCTAGTTCTATCAAATATTTTAATGGTAATGAAAGGTTAGAAAGCCTAAACATGGTAGACACCAAGGTTTCTGAAAGTATATCTGAAACCTTACTTTCTATGCCAAGCCTAGAGAAGGTCTACCTTTGGAAATCAGAATTTACACCTGCCGGAATTTCTCTTCTACAAAAGAAAGCCAGAAACCTGCAGGTCAGCTTTTAATTCTTTGTAGCTGGCCCGATTTTCCAAAGTTTACTATCTGAACGAACGAAAAGAGAACCTTGGTCGGCCGCAGGAGTACATAGGATCGTGTCTTTTAANTCGATTTCCTTNAATACCTTAGCTTCGGATTTCAGGCTTATATCGATAACCTGACAAATCCCTTCCTCATTGAAAATAAATAAGGTTTGATTCGTCACAATGGGGGATGCACTAATAGGTCCTTTGATTCGTAGTCGCCAATTTATTTCGCCAGTTTCAACAGATGCGGAGGTAAGCACATTTGCTCGGTTTATGACAAAAACCTGATCTCCGGATACTGACGGACTCCCAGTGCCTGGAGCTAATTTATTGTTTCTCCATAATTGTTTTGGTGCCTGTCCCGCAACGGGCTCTTCCAACGCAGTCAAGCCATGAGATGGAATGAGCACGACATTATTGGAACTGATCACGCTTGAAGGGATTGTGGATGCACCGTCTTCGTAATTCCAAAGAATCTCACCATTCGACGGATTAAGAAATGCCAATCCTTCCTTGGACTGAAGNCCGACCCANTGCACTGAATTCTTCTTTAGCGTTACAGGTGACGTCCAGTTGGCTCCTCTTGGCCTGACTTTTTTCCATAAAGTTGTGCCATTTTTGATATTTAATCCAAAGGTAAAGGAATCAGCGTCATTTTCTACTTGTGCAATCAAGATACCATTGACGATCAAAGGGGATGACGACATGCCTAGACCATTGGCGATGTTGGGATAGTCGTAGGTGAGTCCTCGCAACCATATGAGATTCCCTCTCATATCTAAGCAGAAAATATCATTGGAAGAAAATTGTGCCACCACCAGGTTGCCATCACTTACTATTGTGGAAGCAGCCACACATGTTTTTTTGTGGCAGATCGTTCGGCCTGTTGCTTTGAAGATCCTCTCCCAAACCTTCTCTCCGTTTTGAGTATTAAATGCGATAACATGTAGGTTGTTCTGCTGAGGTCCGCTTGAAGCAGTCAGGAAAACCAGGTTACCTACTAAGACGGGACTGGATAATCCTCTTCCGGGAAGCGAAACATTCCATGATGTTTTAGCACTTAGGGATAGGTCAGGCGAAACATCTTCATTAATTAAACCGTTTCCATGAGTACCACGAAATCCCAGCCAATCAGCAAAAGCAAGTGAAGGTGAAAGGGTAATAATAAATAGGGAAAGATATAATTTCATTTTAATTAACGGGTTTGATTGTTGTTCCGCTTAAGTCGGTAATTCTAAAGCAGAATTCCCATTGCTTCGTCCAACTTTCCGTTTGTTCATTTTGGCACACCTTGACCAAAATTTCATTTTTCCCTTTCTTGAGGTTGCCTTCGAGAATGAATTGATCAACGCGGGTTGCACCTCGATGATATTCGTCGCGGGCAAAGACTAGCTCCTGGTTTACCCATAACTTCCAGGCATTTTTCGATCCTATGCGAAAGTGTACTCTCTGATCTGTGGAGGAATCGAATTCCGAATATGCATAGCAGAGAACTTCCTTAATATGTCCAAAGGGTTGATTGAGGTCCACCAGTCCAAGTCTGTCACTTGTTGAAAAAGTCTGCCACTGAACGGGGCCATCCTTTCCAGTATGGCTTTTTTTTAGCAAATTTGTTCCGTGTTCGGGGGAATAAACTTTGCTGAATCCATTTCTGGATAAATTATCAAACGGTCCAATGACCTGCCATTCAGTCAAGAAACCCATCCTCTCGGTAATATTAATTTCCTTCCCGAGTACTTCGAGGGATTGGCATGCAGTTTCGATTTGGTCTACATCGCGGGCTTTACTTAACGCATACTCATAGGCCTCCACGGCCTGTTCTTTCTTTTCCAGGTTTTCGGCTTGTGTAAGTAAAAGTGCAACTCCTTCCCTGCGTAGGCTCGGTTCAGGGTCATCGATGAAGGTTGAGAGCAGGGATTGAGCAACCTGGGGAGAAATAGAATTCAGAAAATCAAACGCAGCACGACGGGAACTGCCTTGATTACTTTGGTCTTTGATGAAAGCAATCGTTTCATCTTTGGGAAGAGATTGTTTTCCTGCATTTTCTAAAATTTCGTATATGGCAGCTCTTGCCCAATTATCACCCAAATCGTTTGCCTGATTCATCACCTTTAAGAGATGAGGTATGTCAGAGGAACTCATTTTTTTGACTAATGGCCAGCTTTTGACAAGTTTTTCGTTCCCGGACCCTTTGGGACCAACTTGAATGATCGCTTCGAATAAATCATCATTGGCAATCAGGTGTACACCGAGGATTCCAAAAATTACGATCAAGAAACTATTTTTCATGATTGTTATCAAAGCCATTCACTCCCTAAATCACAAAGAAAAAATTCTACATCTTTTTTCTTTCCTTTATCGGAACAAATGTAAACATCCGAGGCATGTTAAATCCAAAATATTTTCTGCTACTGCCACTACTGTGGGTATACCCAAATTTTGCTGAAAATGAGAGTTTGAAACTGTGGCCAGGTGTCCCACCCGGTGAAGTAAAGGGGAGCGTTGGACCAGAAGAGCATCGAAAGCCTAAGCCTAATAGTAAAGATGTTTTACGTGTAGCGAATGTGTCCGAGCCAATGCTTACTTTGTACAGTGCTGATCCAGCCAATTCTAATGGAACGGTCGTAATTGTTTGTCCTGGAGGTGGGTACAATATTTTAGCTTATGAACACGAAGGAACTCAGGTATGTAAGTGGCTGAATGAATTAGGGGTTTCGGCAGTCCTCTTGAAATACAGGGTGCCTCGTCGAAAGAATCGTCCTCCTCATGAGGCTCCGTTACAGGATCTTCAGAGAGCTTTGGGCTTAGTCCGACAAAATGCCAAGAAATGGAACATAGATCCGGGGAAAGTTGGTGTTTTAGGCTTCTCTGCCGGTGGTAATCTTACTATGATGGGGCTGACTTCTTTTAAGGAAAGAAGCTATTCCTTAATTGACGCTGCGGACCAATTCTCCTGCCGTCCCGATTTTGGGATATTAGTCTATCCCGCCTATTTGGTGGATCGTAAAAAAAGAGATTCATTGTTTCCTGAGATTCAGATTACACCGGAAACCGCACCCTGTTTTTTTGTTCATACTGGTGATGATCATGTTCCGGGTGAGGGCAGTGTTCTTGCTTATCTCGCGTTGGAAAAAGCCGGCGTCGAAGGCAATGAACTTCACATTTATCCCTACGGCGGACATGGTTATGGGATGAGAAAGAATGGCAATCCAGTTTCTGATTGGCCCTCTCGAGCAGCATTGTGGATGAAAACCATGGGGTGGTTGGAGCGAAAATGAGCGAACTTAATCAGGCGGTCAGATATCACCAGCATGGTAAACCCAAGGAAGTGCTGAAACTCGAGGAATTAACTCTTGGAGAGTTGGGACCGCGTGAGGTGCGTGTTGAAATTCAAGCATCCACAATTCATCCATCCGATTATGGATTGATTCAGGGTAGTTATGGAAAGCTAAGGTCATTGCCTTGCGTAGGTGGGCGAGAAGGTGTGGGGAAGGTTGTTGAAGTAGGTAGTCAGGTTAAGGAGGAAGTGCTCAATAAGGTGGTTGCGGTTCCTGACCAAGTTGGAGCGTGGCAGGAATTTTGTGAGGCTGATGTCGATGATTTGATCCTTCTGCCTGCCCTTGTTCCCTATAACCAACTTGCTGTAGGCCTTTTAAACCCAATGACCGCTTGGCGTTTGCTTAATGATTTCGAGTATTTGAGGGAAGGGGATTTTATCATTCAAAATGCAGGTAATTCCGCGGTTGGTCTGGCTGTGCTGCAATTTGCCAAGCGAATGGGAGTTACTTGTATTAATCTAGTAAGAAACGAAGAAAGGGTTGCGGATCTTAAAAATTTTGGTGGAGAGCAGGTTTGGATTGATGATGATGATGTTCCAAGCAAGGTTCTGGATTTTACTGAAAAGAAAGGGTGCTTGATGGCACTGAATTCTGTTGGAGGGAGAAGTGCGGTTAGGCTGGCAAGGTGCGTCAGACAGGGAGGGGTTCATGTAACTTTCGGTGCAATGGATTCAGATCCCATTCGTTTTCCGACAAGAAATTTAATTTTTGATGATGTTCGTTTTGTGGGTTTTTGGTTGGACCGATGGAAATCCCGTCAGTCTCCCGCACAATTGAGGAATTCACTTGAGGAAGTCTTGCAACCCCTTGCGATGAAGGAAGTTTCCTATCCAATTGATTCGGTTTACTCGATTGAAGAGTATGCTGAAGCAATATCAAGGAATTCTAAATCAAGATTTGGAAAGGTTCTCTTGGCTCGCGATAAGCAGAGAATCGAAAGTTCAATTAGCTAATACGCTTCTTAAGACTGGCTAAAGAAAAATATTTTCCCGGGCAAACCGTGTGATTTGGGTGATGGACTTTGTGGGTGGTAACTTGGTTGGGTCCCAGGCGACACTTTTTCATTAGGTACTCGCATAGCCCCTCTAAGCTTTTCATTTGTTTGCTCGTTGGTGACCTCAGTTCAAAGTTTCCAATGAGGCAAATTCCAATACTCGTCTTGTTGTCAGATAGTTTTTTCATATGACCTCCGTCCAGTTGCCCTTTCCATCTGTCTCCGATGAAGACCTCGCCGTCGTATGCTTTTCTGGAGCCATTTGAGATTACAAAATGATAGGCGAGACCGTTTTTCATCCCCCGCGCTTTGTGAACACGGTGCATATTCATCGCATCATCAACTGGAGTAGCGGAATGATGAATGACGATTCGCTTCCATCGTCCAAGGCGAGGACTGATCTTGTTGAGAGCACTTGTTGTACTGCTGCTTAATAGGGAAGGCGCTGTAGTACTTCCTCCTTGCAACGGTATCACCAATTTCTGACCAATCCTGATGAGATTAGGACTTTTTATTTGATTAAATTCTATCAGGGTGGATTGCTTAACCCCAAATCTCTTAGCGATTGAGCCCAAACTATCTCCCTTGCGAATAGTGTAGGGGATTTTTTGAAGGTTCCCGTCGGGAATTTTTAGCTTCTTACCTACAAACAGAAGATTAGGATTGGAAATGCCATTAATCGCCTGAAGTGCGGATACGGAAACTCCATAACGCTTAGCTATTCCGCCAAGCGTTTCATTTTTTTGCACAACATGCTGAGCATTACCGTAAATAGGTAAGGCAAACACTAGTATTCCCAAAACCAGAAATTTTTTCACACCGAGTCCAATTAGGCAATTCTGTGATTACATGGCAACTCTGAATTAGAATTCGTTAAAAGTTATAAACCTTAGGTTTGTACTCTCGGTGAGATTTGGATTTATTTACACAAAATGAAATTTAAAACAAAAGCATGGCTGGTTTCGCAGGGCTTACTAATTATTACGGCTATCATTATCCAGCTCACATTTTATCGGGAAATTAAAGTTGGTCCTTTGTTGGGAATGCCCAAAAGGCCATATATTGACATAATTAAGAATGTAGAACCTAATGTCCCAGATTATGCGAAGGACAGAAACTTAAAACCTGAAATGTACGATGCGAGATTACCGTTATCTCAGGATGAAATACAGGCCGCCAACCTTGGAGCTTACCGGAGAGCATATCGGCAGGAAGAAGGATTGCGCATGGCACTAAAGGGAGGATTCGTGGTCAATATTATTTATTTCTTAGCTTACCATCTTCTCGTTCCTTATTTTACACGGAGTCTTGCAAAGGGTAGGGCGTCCAGACGCAAGGAATAATTCATTCTTTAGGGTTGCCATTCGCTAAGTAAATATCTGATAAAAGATTGGTTGATATGCGATTCCTTCAAACATTTCTTGCCTTCGTTTGGATGACATCTCCCCTCATGGTGCGGGGACAATACTCATCTGATTCTCGCGGTTCCTTTTTAGCTGAGGAAAAACCGGTCAGTGATTATTTTGAAAAAGTAGATGACCGAAGTTTTTATCAACAGCAAAGAATTCATGGACTGAAAAGTGAGCTAAATAATTATTCTAGCAGGTTGCACACCCTCCAACAACGATTTGATCAAATCTTCTATGGTTTGTCCTCTCAAGGTAAACATTCGACCCCATTTGAATTAAGCAATTCTCCCCAAAAACCGATTTACCAGCAAAGGACTTACGAAAGCAATTATTCCACACCTGGAACTTTTACGCCGTCGCCAACTCCCCGTTCAGTTCCTCAATCAGTACCACAAGAATTTCAAAAACAACAACCGGTCCGTTCTCAAACTAATCAACTAGCATTTAGTGTAGATGCTCCTGGTAAATACTCTAAGGAGGGGAAAGTAGCCTCTTTGTTTGATCCTGAACAAGCCTCTCGCGAAAGTTTAGGTGGTTACCTTGTAATTTCCCCAGGGTTTTCGATCCCTTTCAAAACTCACGAAGGTGATCCTTCGGTTTATAAATCGAGGCATCGTGAGTACGACCCAGGTGTATCTGTCAATATTGCCGGTGGGCTCGAGAAGAATCCATTTCGCGTAGGTTTAGGAGTTTCCTACAAGCGGCATTCTTTGGATGATTCTTCCTATGAAGTGATTGGGGGTCCCGACCCGATCTCTGGGCACAGTCAAACCGTGGCGGGATATTTGGATCTTGGGCTTAGAACTCCGATTGCCAGTTCCCTCGATGCATACATGGGTGTTGGACTTGGCTACTACTTATCGTTAATAGAAGATCCTCGTAAAAGGAAAGATCATGGTTTTTTTGCCACCGGTTCTCTTGGGTTAGCCTGGAATGTCACAGATCTTATCGCATTACGATTTGGATACCGTTATCTTCATGAGGATGAAGTGCCCTCGCATGTTGCTGAACTCGGGTTGAACTTCGATTTTTAAGTAACGAATGTCAAAATGCTCAACTGGAAAGGGTTTTATCCCCTTTCGACAAGGCTTTTTAATTCGTTTACTTCTTTCCCCCTTGGGAATAATTTACAGGTTGTGGACAATCTCAATCAGGTTAGATTACAAGGAACAAAATGGCAGGTCGGAACTTAACAAACAGTCACAGGCATTGGTTATTTTTCTTTGGCACAACCGGTTGTTTTTAGCAGGGGAGTGGCATCATCGTTTCCGCAAGCAGAAGCAATGCTTTGGCTTAATTAGTGCCAGTCGTGATGGGGCTTGGTTGGAAACCTTTTATGGGTGGGCAGGCATCCGACCAATACGAGGATCCCAAAACCGGCGTGGTTCACAAGCTATTCGTGAACTCGTTAAGGTTGTTAAATCCGGAAATGATGTTGGGATAACGCCTGATGGATCAAGGGGACCGATGTATGATGCGAAAACGGGTGCAATTGTGCTGGCTAGAATAACCAAAAAACCAATTCTTCTTTTGTCCTTCGAGTATTCCAAATGCTTTCGTTTCAATTCCTGGGATAAGTTCGTGGTGCCTTATCCATTTTCAAAAGTCATCGTGCGTACTCGAGTTCTTTCGAGAGAGAAGTTGTTTGATGCAGGAACCGACCTTGACGCAACTAAGTTAGCCCGGGAGTCTCTGATGGAACTGACTATTGATTAATCTTTTAATTTTAAGATTTTATATCAATTCGTCTTGAGCCTACTCATTTATGTCTTTTTTCTCCAGTCCGTTTGAACATGATTTTACAGACTGAAAACCTAACGAAGAAGTTCTCCTCTGTCTTGGCAGTTGATGATCTGTCCTTCGGATTGGAAGGGGGCACTATATCTGCTCTTTTAGGTGGTAATGGTGCTGGTAAGACAACCACACTTTCTATGCTTCTTGGTCTGCTTGAACCAACTTCTGGAGGCATTCGGCTATTCGATCAGGATTTCATCCGGAATCGCTACTCCGTGTTGGGCAGAATGAACTTCTCCTCACCCTACGTCGATCTTCCGCAACGTTTAACGGTTAGGGAAAATCTTACCGTTTATGCAAAACTTTACGGGGTCAAAAAGCCAAAAGAGCGTATCGATCAGGTATGCGAAGAGTTTCGCTTGCAGGAACTGCTTGATCGAAGGGTACGAAAACTTTCTTCGGGACAAAAAACAAGGGTGTCCCTTGCTAAATCTTTGATTAACCGGCCTGAGTTTTTACTCCTGGATGAACCAACCGCCAGCCTTGATCCGGATACCACATCTTGGATAAGAGATCTTTTGAAAAACTACAGGGATTCTCAAGGGGCAACCATTTTATTTGCGAGCCATGATATGCGTGAAGTTGAATTACTCTGTGACGAAGTTCTCTTGATGAAAAAAGGTAAATTAATCGAGAGAGGATCTCCCCAAGAGTTACTCAATAAACATAACCGAGAAAACCTAGAGCAGGTATTTCTGGATTTATCTAGAGAAGGGCAGGATTAGATGCAATCAGCGAGTTCATTTGGAAGAATTGCCGCATTGGTTTTACGCTACCTCTATTTGTTAAGAAGCTCATGGCCCAGAATAATTGAAATCGCATACTGGCCCACTATGCAGATGATCATCTGGGGATTTGTTTCCCAGCACTTTTCAAGTTCCAGTCCTGAACTCACCGCCGGGGGCATACTTATTTCAGTGGTCTTGGTCTGGGATTGTCTATTCCGATCCCATATTAGTTACACCCTTTCTTTTTTGGAAGAATTATGGTCCCGTAATCTTGGTAATTTGTTTGTGTCTCCTCTCCGACCACGCGAGCTGATTGCTGCCCTCGCAACTATCTCAATGATGCGCACTCTCATCGGTATGTTACCAGCGGCTTTGCTGGCTATCCCTTTTTTCGGAGTATCCGTTTTTGATATGGGTCTCCCCCTGCTCGGATTTTTTCTGAATTTGGTACTTACGGGGTGGGCAATTTCGCAATTTGTCACAGGAATTCTGATCAGGTATGGCTTGGGGGCCGAAAGTTTAACATGGGTCTTACCCTTTCTCATTGCACCGTTTTCTTGCATCTATTACCCACTGTCTACGCTTCCAGAGTGGATGCAATCCATTGCCGTCTTTATTCCAACAACCTATGTGTTCGAGGGCATGCGTGCTTTATTGGTTGATGGCAATTTTGAGACAGGTCTGATGGTGAAAGGATTTACCCTAAATATTATATATCTTATATTTGGATTAATTGCTTTCTTCATTTCTTTTCAGGCGGCCCGCCGCCATGGTCTTCTTTTGCAATCTGGGGAATGATTTTTGTGGATTCCAAGTTGCCAAATTTAGAGGACAAGACATTGTGAGAAGTTTAATTTCCTTATGGCCAGAATAAATAAAAATTACGATAAATTGGCAGCAGGCTATCTTTTTCCGGAGATTGCCCGCCGCACCAACGCTTTTCTCGAAGAGAATTCGGGAGCTCAGGTACTGCGTCTCGGAATTGGAGATACCACTGAACCCATTGTCCCTGCTGTCCTGGATGGATTGCACGCGGGGGTCGATGCTCTTGGTAAAGCCGATTCATACTCCGGTTATGGTCCCTCAGAGGGAATCACTCCTTTAAGGGAAGGGCTAGCTGATCTTTATGCGGAGAGAGGGCTTTCATTGGATCCCTCTGAGTTTTTTGTCAGCGATGGAGCTAAATCTGACTCGGCTAATATCCAAAGCATATTTTCTGATGATTGCGTGGTTGCGGTTCAGGACCCCGCATATCCTGTTTATGTCGATAGTAATGTGATTTTCGGCCGCACTGGTCAAGCGACTGATTCAGGGTATGAAGGTTTGGTTTACATGCCTTGCACTGAAGAGAATGGTTTTTTTCCAGATCTGCCTGACCGCAAGGTGGATCTCATTTATATTTGCAGCCCAAACAATCCTACCGGAGCAGTCGCCACGAAGGAACAGCTAAAGGGTTTCGTAGATTACGCGAACCAGCACAAGGCTATCATTTTCTATGATTCTGCCTATGCATCCTTTATCACTGATCCTTCACTCCCTCGTTCGATTTATGAAGTGGAAGGAGCGGAAACCTGCGCAATTGAATTTAACAGTTTTTCTAAAACTGCAGGATTCACTGGGGTGAGGTTAGCATGGACAATTGTACCCAGAGCATGCAGGACGGAAGATTCCGAATCTGGGAAATTACATGCACTGTGGACTCGTCGTCAAAACACATTTTTCAACGGTGCTGCCAACATTGTCCAAGCTGGTGGTGTAGCTGCTCTGAGTCCGGAAGGTCGCAGCCAAACGGATGCTCAGGTCGCGTTCTACTTAGAGAATGCCCGGATCATAAATGAAGGGTTGCAGTCACTTGGAATCACCACTTATGGAGGGGGGAATGCCCCGTATGTATGGTTAAAGACTCCCGGCGGGCTTTCTTCGTGGGACTTTTTTGATAAGTTGCTGAATGAATGCCGTGTGGTGGGTACTCCTGGTTCAGGTTTTGGACCAGCGGGTGAAGGCTTTTTCAGACTGAGTGCTTTTGGACATCGAGAAAATGTCGAAAAAGCAGTCTCTTCGATTATCGAAAAACTCCAAATTTAGATTCCTTTATTTCTCTGACCTAGACCGCACCTCAAACGAAAGATTGTAAGGTCGGTTTAACAACCAATTCTGGGATATGGACTCTTTCAGGGAGTTGAAATAAGTGAAGAATTACAGAGGCGACATCCTCCGCTTGAAGAATACTTTTTCGATGTTCTTCCCCGGGAGGCTGCTTACGGTTTTCTAAAATGGGGGTATTAACCTCTCCGGGATAAAGATTACTGATTCGAATTCCATTATTTCTTTCTTCTTCGGCCACGCCTATGCCCAAACCGCTCATTCCGAATTTGGAAGCATTGTACCCAATTCCCGCGAGAGGAACCGATCTTTTACCGGCTACAGAATTGATTAAGACAATTAGACCTTTTTTTTGTGGTCTCATCCTGCTCAATGTAAGTCGAAGAACATTATAACTGCCCGTAAGGTTAATTTGTATGAGTCTATCCCAATCATCGGGAGAAAGTTCCTCCATCGAACGCATCGCTACATTAATTCCAGCTGCGTGCACAAGATAATCAAGCCTGCCAAATTCGGCATCAAACCATTGGAAGAGGTTCTCTAAGGAGTTGCGGTCAGTAACATCAGCCTCTTTAGCCGATATCTTTTCTGTCGCCTGAGCAAGAGAAACGGTTGCATTCAGGTTCTCCTTATTCCTCCCGGCAATAGCCACATTTGCTCCATTTTTGGCGAGGGCGAGGGCGGTGGCTTGTCCCATACCTGAACCACCTCCAGTCAACAAAACGTTTTTTCCTCTTAGGTTATCAGTCACATTCATAGGGTCTGATTAGAAGGAAGGGCGGAGGTGTAAGGTCGACATTGGGAAAACTAAATTCCTGGTATCAGCGGTACGCCACAACTACTAAGGAAGAAAAAAATTGATAAAGTAATGATTAAACGGATCATGGCCAAAATATTGGTTTTCACTGTAAAGAGGGCAAGCAGGATATTCTAAACTTTTCAAGATCATCGACTGAATAAGCACTAATATTTAAAAACCAAAGATTGACCCCTCTGGTCTATCCAACCTAACATCATGTTCTTTAAATGAATGCATTAGCCTCGACCGAATCGACTTACCCAATATTGCGTGCCGTAATTGGTATTGTTGGGCTTTTGGGGTTGGCATATGTAATGAGCTCAAATCGGAGTCGTATCAATCGGAGGGTAGTCCTCGGAGGACTCTTCCTCCAACTTATAATAGCTTTTGGAGTTCTTAAAATTGAGTGGGTGGAAAACCTTTTTGGATATGTCGCTCATCTTTTTGCAATTGCCTTGAAAGTATCGGTTGATGCTTCTTCCTTTGTTTTTGGACCTCTGGCGAACTTTGAGAAAATGAACGAGCTTTTTTCTGGTCAGGGCTTCGTCTTTGCCTTTATGGCCCTGCCTAGCATTCTCTTCTTTTCGGCGTTATCATCCCTGCTTTATTATTTTGGTGTTCTTCAATTTGTGGTGAGAGGCATGGCCTGGTTGATGAGTAGGGTTATGCGTTTGTCGGGTGCAGAGAGCTTAGCTGCTGCGGCAAATATTTTTGTCGGACAGACGGAAGCGCCTTTAATTGTGAAACCTTACATTGCCAAAATGACCCGATCCGAAATTCTCGCATTGATGGTTGGAGGTATGGCCACGATAGCTGGCTCTGTATTTGCCATTTATATGGGCATGCTTGGAGGGACAGACGAATCGTCTCGAATCCTTTTCGGGAAGTTTTTACTTTGTGCTTCTGCAATGAATGCTCCTGCGGCTTTGCTTTTTGCTAAGATTTTAA
>NZEN01000009.1 GCA_002689665.1 Opitutia bacterium
TTCATTTCCTTGTAGGCTTCTGGGCGATGGTCGCCATTAGGCACATAAATAGCAATCGGAGTTCCTAAGGTTAAGCCTTCGTAAACTCCGGAAACAATCGTTGCTTTATCCGCTTCCTTTCTTGGAGTTGTAATATCGCTTTGTCCTGGGCGACGGCGATCCAGTTCAGATTGAATATCTTCTTCAGATAAAGGGAGACGAGGAGGGCATCCGTCAATGACAACGCCAATACCACCACCGTGGCTTTCGCCCCAAGTAGAAATTTGAAATAAAGTACCAAATGAATTGCCCATGCTCATTAGTCAAAGGATTGAAAGGAACAAGTCAATCTGAGAGAAAGGGAAATTCCTTGCGCAAATATTTTCGGACTTGCCAACAAAGAAAGGATAAGCCATCACAATTAATCACTTGCCCAGATGGCGGAATTGGCAGACGCGCCGGACTCAAAATCCGGTTCCTTCGGGAGTGAGGGTTCGACCCCCTCTCTGGGTACCATTAAATGTCTTGTTTAAGAGGAAATATTATAGAGCTAAGTAATATTTACATAAATATACATGAATGAATTATTTTTTCTCTGACAATAATAATATATTTTAGGGGGAGGCTTTCGGGGTGCATTTGGGTAGTGTTACCCAGCATTATAGGGTTGATTGCGATAATTGATTTTATATATTTTTAAAATGAAGTATATTTGCGAAAAATGTTTTGATTTGAATAATGGAGTTACTCACACAAAAGGCAGTATATTTATAGAGATAATTCTCTGGATATGCTTTATTGCTCCAGGTGTTATATATTCGATTTGGAGGCTTACAACTAGAGGGAAGGTTTGTAAAATTTGTAAGGAAAAAACATTGGTAGCTTTAAGTACTCCAAGAGGAAAAATGTTGTCAGAAAAGTCGGAGGAGTATAGGTAAAAATATGATTTTTGATATAATTAAAGTATTTGTATCTTCTGCTGCATTGTCATTCCCTTTCGCAGCAATTAATGCTTATTATTTCCACCTCAAGGGTTTATCAGTAAATAGATTTATTTTTACAATCTTTGCAGCATTTTTTGTATCCACAATAATTACTTACCTTTGTTTGATGATGAAATATGATTACTCTGACTGGGGATTTATATTCTATATTGTTGGGTTTTTCACTTGTACTCCTTATTTTATAACTTCAAGACTGAAAGTATCTTCAGATGTTGACCATTTAGTTGATTTGGTCGGTATGATAACTAGTATCGGTTCATTTTCAGCAGTTATATTTCTATGGGATTCTTTTTTCTCATACCCTAATAAAGCTGGTTTTATATTCGAGTTTGCTGACTTTTTTTATATGTTGTTTAAATAATTAATGACTAATTCTTTTATTATACCTTCATAGCAAAGCTTATTAATATAGGTAAGCAATTATGCCCAATGCTCTGATAATTATTTTTCTCCTCACGAGTACTTTTGCTTTTGCCCACAATGATAGTTATGAAATGAGCTATCATAATTTTTTGAAAAATAATATTGGATATAAAGAAGACAAGATATCTGTAGTTGCTAAGAATTTTAAAAAAGACAATTACTCGGAAGTCTTATTCTTTGATTCGCAAACAAATGTCAGATGCTTCTTTGAGTTCAATAATCATTACTTACTGTCAGAAAGAAGCGATAAGCATTACTCGATTACTAATTGGGCTTGGTTTAATACCATTGGCATAAGAGCTAAAGACAAAGACTACATTTGGCATTATAGTCCAAGTATGCAGCGGGGTAATAACGGAAAAGGTGTTATAGAAAAGCAATTTTTTTTGAATGCTATTGAAGATGGATATTTTATTCTAGTTTATGAATGGAATTGGAGAAATTTTGATGGGTATTGGAAAGAAGACTTTGATTACACGAAGATTCCTTCAGAGAAAAGAGTAGTAAAGCTTTTGGTAAATGTTGAAAACCCAGATGAGCTTAAAACCTTCTTGGATTAATTTCGGTTTGAGTGTTTTTTGGAAATTATATATCTCCCATCTCAAAAATTCTCATATAACCCCTAGAATAATAATTTTTTCTGGAGGCAATTAATATATATACATATCTGAATCCCCTAGAAAATTGAACCCCCGCCCCCTATATTTCGTATCATTTTCGTATCATATTTCATTCAATATCTTATGCTTCTATTCAGTATTATGCAATTTGATTATTGCTTAAATCCCTTTAAATAAGGCTATAAGCGATATATTTCGAATTTCAAGAGTAGGGGGAGTGAACATTCGACCCCCTCTCTGGGTACCACTCCTTACAGCATAAACACTGGCTCTAGGGGGTCTTTAAGGGTATCCTTATTCTGCCATCTTAAAACGGAAGAACTTAGTATCTGTATCTGCTGGTATAGTCATAGTGGCTGGATCACCCTTATCTTCCCATGTTTGTAGATCAGAGCTTTCTTCCATCTGTAACTGCAATGTAGCCTGGTTCCCAGTTACTTCAATTAATTTTGAATCTAGCTTAATGTCTCTTATAGAATCTAATGTATATAGTGAGTTAATTAATGCATTATGATTACCTGGAATCAAAGGATCAGTCCCAATTTCTAATTCCTTTAAATCAAGAATAGCATCTCCATCATCATCTAAATCAGCATTATTTCCTACATCATCTCCGTCTGTATCTAACCATTCACTAGCATCTAAGGGGAACGCATCATTAGCATCTAAATAACTATCATTATCATCATCTAAATCAGCATTATTTCCCACATCATCTCCGTCTGTATCTAACCATTCATTAGGATCATTTATAAATGCGTCTAGGTGATCATAAATACCATCTTCATCTGTATCTAAGTGGGGAAATTTCTTATATATCTTATAAACGGCTGTGGATAGCCCAGAATGACCATCCTCATTTTCTGCATGTATATATAAATCGAGATTTTTTGAGTTATATGAATTAGAAGCATACGGTAAATTTGCTGAGTTTATTAAAATCCAACTAGAATTAATTAATTTATAAAATACCCTGTTTCCCTCGTTATGAAAGGAAAGGTCCGTTCCATCATTGCTTAAATCAACGGCTGTTACGTTACCTGTGTAATTTAAACTTTGTCCAATTTGTGTAATTACACCACTCTGATCATTAATAGAATATATTTTAAGAAGGTCTTCTTCTTTTTTTACAAAACTATTATTATATGTATTAAAAAATTTTGTATCTAAATTAGTAGTTTCTAATTCAATTAATCCGACATCAGAAATAAAATAATGCTTTGATTCAGTGGTATTATACATAGATCCCAAATCCCAGATAGATGAAGGTCCATATTGTTCTATTTCTATAAATTTCCCATTAAGTGTAATGTATTTAAATGAAACCTCGTTTGTAATATTATTGCCAAATGCTTCTCCTGTCATTGCATCCCAATCACTAATATAATACACTGTTCCTAAATTAATTTCTCCTTCCGATATATAAGCAGGGGTCATACCATCTTCATCCCAATAATTATAATTTGGATTAAGTTTATAAAAGTATCTTTTACTTCCCGAAGTAAAACTATATCTACTTAGTCTATTTGATATTTCTATATTATCGCCATTTACAGACTCTATAATGTTCCAACCAGCTGAATCTGTAAATATATTTAGCGTATTATTATATATAGTAGCATGATTATGAATATTGCCTATTATAAGTTTTGAGGAAGAGCTATTTGAGTAGTCGTTTTTTAATATTTTTCCGCTCGGACCAATAACTTCTGAATACGCATTATGTGATCGATTAAGATGATTCCAATTTTGGAGATTATTTCCATTTCGTCTTGAAAACAAAACTTCATTGCTGGTTAGTATGAAGTAATCAGTGCCACTTTCATTACTATCTATTGAAATCCCATTAAATGGTATAGGTACTAGATTGTTTTCATCATTAATATAATAGAGATCATCACTTGACCAATAATAATCTCCATTTGCACTGTGCTTAATTACAAAATTTGATGAGCCTAAAATACTTGCGCTGGATTCATAATATAGAGCTCCTCCGTCGTGCCCAACGGCACGAGTTATTGTTCCAATTTCATTAAATTCGTATGTGTAGCTTAGGGCGCTATTAAGGATTAATGATAACCCTACAAAAATAAGAAAAGTTTTCATTAATTATGATATAAAACCTAATCCCATAAACTTAAAGAAAAATCGCCAAACTACATAGTGCGAGTATAGTGCGGACTTGATAAGTACATATACGGACAAATAAGGATAAATTGATTCTCAAGAATTTATAACCTCGCCCAAAGTCACTATTTAAGAGGAGTAAGGATAGGACAAAAATCAAGCTAGAGGCTTCGACCCCCTCTCTGGGTACCACTCCTTGCAGCAAAAACACTGGCTCTAGGGGGTTTTTAAAAAAAATCCTGTCTAATTCCTGTCCCTGAAATCTGAACTTCAAGATTTAGAGTAAACTTTATTTCTAAAAAGGTATTAGGGGTAGTAAAAGGGTGTTACTTTCCTTGAGTTTATATATTTTTTAATAGGTAAAAATATATTATATAATTAAATTATATTTAATTTTAATCAACCCCTCCCCATAGGTAGGTTATTCCTGTCTGATTCCTGTCAGCTAAATGCAATTTATAGTATATTTTCTTCTCTGTTATTTTATTGGAATTTATTCTGTATTTCTTAGTAGTTGTTAATGAACAATAACTTAAATGCAATCAATGCCCCGGACTCAAAATTCGGTTCCTTCGGGAGTGAGGGTTCGACCCCCTCTCTGGGTACCACTCCTTGCAGTACAAACACTGGCTCTAGGGGTCTTTAAGAAAATTCCTGTCTATTTCCTGTTTAGAATTTCCTAAATATTCTGCAATTACTACAAGGTTAATTAGGAATACAACTTATAGAATTATGCGTTGATTAATAAATCTTGCAGGGTTAAATAAATAATTTTATTAATATTGGATTCTATTCGTTTATTATGCGCATTTTTACCCTATTGATATTGACTCTGTGTGTTACTCGAATTTTGCACGCTCAAATTGGTAGTGATGGTACAGGGACGATTAATGGCATTTATTTTGGCCCCGGAATTGATTTAAGTAATCAAGTTTTTCAAGAGTTTGACTTAAGTAATGCTAATTTAAGAGGGGTTAATTTCACTAATACTGATCTATCTAATTCAAATCTTGAATTTGCCGATTGCACAGATGCGATTTTTACGGCCTCGAATCTCTCAGGTGCATCTTTTATCGAAGCGAATTTAACAGGAGCAAATCTAGAAGATACAAATTTGCAAGGGGCTATTTTGAGAGCAGCAAATCTAAAGGATTGTGATATTTCAGGCGCTAATTTTGAAAGTGCTGATCTGCTAGGAGCAAATTTGATTAATGTCAAAGGTAGAAATCTGTCTGGAAATGCTATCGTTCCGTATGGTTACATGGTTATCGACGGGTATTTAGTTGGTCCTAGCGTTAACCTTTCTCAAGCTGATTTAGAAGAAACTGATTTCAGGAATATGGATTTAAGTGGTGCGGCATTTTATGAAGCAAAATTATCTGGATCCAATTTTGCGGGTGCCAATTTAAACGGGGCGACTTTTATTTCTGCAGAATTATCAAATGTACTTTTTTCTAATGCATCTTTCCTAATTAATCCTTCGCAAAATGACTTCTTAGATATAGCTACACTAGCTTGGACTCGTTTTGATAATTCAGATCTAACAGGTTCAGATTTTTCTTTTTGCGTACTAGATACAACTTCTATGTTTGGAGCCGATCTTAGTGGCGCTCGACTCACAGGTGTGCGTATTGGTAATACAACTTTCGATGACACTATATGGGCAAATGTTAAAACTATTTCTGAGTACAATCTTATTGAGTCAGAGAAGTTACAAGCAGTGAATGAGAGAAATATAGCTGTTGCTGAAAAAAATGCGGCAGTTAGTGAGCGGGATCAGGCTCTTATGGAGAAAGGCGCTGCAGTGCAAGCACAGCAATTAGCCGAAGCTAACTTAAGCACTGTCACATCAGAAAGGGATGAAGCGATTCAAGCTAAAGAATCTGCAGAGGCGGACCTCATTACAGTCATAGCTGAAAAAGATGCCGCAATTCTTGCAAAAGAATCTGCTGAATTCAGTCTTATAGCGGTAACGGAAGAAAGGGATTCGGCACTTTTAACTGTAGATTCAATTCAAGCAAATCTTACAACAGTTAGCGCAGAAAAAGACGCTGCGCTGCAATCTAAAGCAGTGGTCGAAGCCAGTTTGGCGCAAGCCATCAGCGAAAGAGACGCTCGATTAACTCTTGATGAGGTCATTGATTTAAGGCCGGGATCTTCTTTATTAGCTATCCATGAAGGAGTAGCGAAATTGACACTTAATTTAGAGGAAAGCTCTGATTTGGAAAATTGGAATCACAGTAGTGAAGCAAACTTTGACATTCCTATTCAAGAGAACGAGCCAACAAAGTTCTTTAGGGTGATTGCAGGCTCTAATGTTTTAGATTCGGATAATGATGGAGTTACTGATTCCTTTGATGCCTTCCCCGAAAACCCAAATGAAACTATTGATACCGATGGTGATGGTGTTGGAGATAATGCAGATGCATTTCCAAATGATGCTAGTGAAACAATTGATGCCGATGGTGACGGCGTCGGTAATAATGCAGACGCCTTCCCAAATGATCCTTTAGAAACTATTGATACCGATGGAGACGGATTGGGAGATAATGCTGATCTTTTTCCAAATACTTCATTTTCATCCAATTTAATTGCATCATACTTGTTTAATGGGGATGCATCAGATCAAAGTGCTAATAATTTCGATGGGATAGTTTACGGAGCAACATTAGCTACGGACAGATTCGGATCTCCTAATAGTGCTTACCAGTTTGATGGAATTGATGATTATATAGATTTGGGAGATCGAAATGATGTATTTGATTTTGGTAATAATGATTTCTCAATATCCTTATGGGTAAAATCTGACGGAGTTCAAATTAACAAATATATAATTTCTAAGTATCATGGTTATGGTAATTCTAATTCATTTGGCTTAGGCACTACCAGCAATAGTAATATTTATGTTTGGTCATCTAGTCAGCAACATGGAAGCTCCGAATCAGCTTATTTAAATGACACTTATACTTTAAATGATGGAGCTTGGCACCATCTTGTTTTAGTATTTTCAGGTGACTATATGTCTATCTTTGCAAATGGTAATTTGAGAGAGGATATATTTCTTGGACTAGATAGGTATAAAGGCGGGATTGTTAATAATAATGCTAATTTGGTGATTGGAAAAATTTCAAGAGGTCAAAATTTCGGTGGATTGATTGATGATGTAATGATATTTGATCAAGCATTAACGGTTGGTGAAATATCTAATTTATTTCAGATGAGTAATATTGATACTGCCAATACTGCTAGTGATTCCGACAACGATGGCTTGGGAGATGTTGATGAGATAAACATAGGAACTAATCCTTTCAATAATGATACAGATAATGATTTGCTATATGACGGATTTGAAATTGCATTAGATAGAGATCCTCTAGGCTTTGAGAATTTTAACTCACTAACGCCTAGTTTTGAATTAATTATAGATCCTTTTATTGAAAATATAAACCCATCGTTTATAAATAATGTATCAAAAACAGATATTTGGGATTCTTCTCAAGGCTGTACTATCTTATCATTTGAGGGCTCAATTATAAATGAAGATCAAGATGATGCCAGAGGTGTAATAAATATTTTTGATGGTACTGCGGACTTTTCATCCGGTGAATATGATTACGATCAAGGCGATATTATTTTGAGTCCGAATACTCCCGTAGTTTTTTCTATTCCTGAGAAGAGGGTGATCAAAGGATTTTATATATACACTGATAATGATAGATCAACGGACGGAGTTAAACTTTCATATTCTATTGATGGAGGCGAAACGTATACCCTTTCTTGTGATTTGAATTTTAATACCAAATTAGAGGGTGAGTATTCTCATTTAGATAGTCATGCTATTTTTAAAGTAGATATTCCAGATATCTACGCAGACCAATTTAAGATTGAATTTAGTGCCTCTAATAGTCGTTTAACAGGAGCTCATCCCCGAATATCTGAAATCGATGCTATTGCTGGTAATGCAATGGATGATATTGATGGTGATGGTTTGAACTTTATTGAGGAATCTGCGCTAGGGACGGATCCCCATGATGGAGATTCTGATGGAGATAGTGTAGGAGATAGTATTGATATTTTCCCAAATAATCCGAATGAGACTCATGATAGTGATGAAGACGGTGTAGGTGATAATTCTGATCCTTTCCCTTATGACCCAGAAGACAATCCTCTGAATTCAAATTTATTGGCATATTATAGCTTTAGTGGAGATTTTTCAGATGCTTCATCTAATGAACTTCATTTAAATAATCATGGAGTAATATTTGTTACAGATTCGATCGGGAATGAAAACGCAGCTTTGTCTTTTGACGGTAGCTCCTTCTTAGATATGCCCGATACATTATTTGATCCTGATATAGAAGAATTTAGTTATTCATTTTTAATTAATCCAACTTCTTTTGATACAGCGAGCAAAGCGCAACAAATCATTTACAAGGGTGCCAATAATGGAGAAGTTTGGTGCTATCAATTAGATGGGCAAATTGGCTTTGCTGTTAAGTGGGATGATTGGGTTACACATAGAATCTTTGCAGATTTAGATTATGAAAATTCATGGAACTATGTTGTAGTTAATTATAAGAAGGGTGGGTTCATGCAAATTTTCATAAATGGTTTGCTTCAAGTAGAATCAAACATCGCAAATAAGGTATTGTGGAAAGATCTTAGTGGCGCATATCCATCTTCTATCGGAAGTTTCCGTAGAGGAGCTGATGAATTTTTCATCGGTTATTTAGATGAAATTCGTATTTATAATGCTATTGCTAATCCTGCGGAAGTACAGGCTAGGTACGATTCTTTCAATCTAAATGCAGCCATCTCTGATAGCGATGGAGATGGAGTCGGTGATAATGAAGATGCATTTCCAAATGATCCAAATGAAACTCATGATAGCGATGGAGATGGAGTCGGTGACAATGAAGATGCATTTCCAAATGATGCCAAGTTTCATGTAGAACTCACTGATTATTATCCTCTAGGTAATGCCATTTCAGGAAATAATCCGATTCCTGTGGAGGGATTTCCGAACGGAAGGCACGAGTGGTTTGGCCATTCAGTCGCTATGAATGCTGATGGAACTATTATAGCTGCTGGGGCCTACAAAAATTCAGAAGTCCAATCTTCTTCCGGAGCAGTCAGAGTCTTTAGGAATCTAAATGGTGATTGGGTTCAAATGGGTGAAGATCTTTTGGGTAGCGATGTAGGCGAGGCTTTTGGCAGTTCTGTGTCATTAAATTCAGTTGGTAATGTTTTAGCAGTAGGTTGCTATAATGCGACGCCTCAGGGAAGCCCATCTTCTCAAATAGGTAATGTAAAAGTTTATCAATTTGATGACATGAGTGAAACCTGGCAGCAAATTGGATCAGATATTCATGGAGATGGTGGGCATAAGGATTGGAGCGGCTGGAAAACAGTTTTAAATGGTGATGGAACTATTGTTGCTATTGGTGCTTTTCACAGTTCGCTTAATGGCGATAGAGCTGGATATGTAAAGGTTTATGAACTAGTCGAGGGGACTTGGAATCAACTAGGGGATACAATCGTTGGTCAGCAACCTTTAAATAGAATTGGTTATACATTAGATCTAGATGAATTAGGTTATACCTTGGCTATAGGATCAGATGTAAGAAACGCAGTAGATGTCTATATGCTTGAAAATGAAATATGGGTTCAAAAGGGTCAGAGTTTGAATTTTGGTGATAGCTTTGATCTTTCTAGAAATGGTAATGCAATTATTATCGCTGATACTGCTCACAATAGTTCTCATCAAGGTACCTTCAGTGTTTTTAATTATAATGGTGATAATTGGGACCAAACCGGAAATACAATAAGCGCGGAAACAAACCTTAATATGGGTTATGATGGTGTTCAAATAACAGATGATGGGAAAAGGGTTTTCGTTGCTGGTAGCGCTGGAGACGCTAATGCCTCAGAGGGGCATATTGCTTACTATGATCTTAATAATCAATTATGGGAGAAAGCGGGAGCTATTGATTATGGTAGTATTTTGATAGGAGATTACCACGGACATAGGGAGATCGCAATTGATAGAAATGGAGATTGTATCGTTATTGGAGATCGCACTGTAAATAATATGACAGGAGAGATAAAAGTCTTTTCAAATAATCCGAGTAAATTCTTAGATTTAGGCTTAGTTGCCCATTATCAATTTATTGATGGATTTAATGATACTAGCGCTTTTGATCAAGATGCACAAAGTGCCAATGTCTCGCTAAGTTCCGCCGGAGCGGCCTATTTCCCAGGGGAAGGCTATATGGATTTGCAATTCAAATTGAATGACTACGCAAGTGCTACATTTGCTGCATGGGTTAATGCTGAAGATTTAACTGGCGTTCAAGGAATAATTTCTCAACCGAGGAGTTCTAATGGCACTGGATTTGCTTTAACCGTTGATGCTGGAACTATTTCCGAACCAAGATTTGCTTTGTCATATCTTAACCATAATGGTTTTTCAATTCATGAAACAGTTAGCGTTCTTGTTGATCCATCAATTGCTAATAATTGGATTCATCTTGCTGGTGTTTTAGATGGCAAGAATGAACAAGTGTTAAAGCTTTATTTAAATGGTGAACTTGTTGCGAGTAAGTCACTGAATCAAAAAAGTACGGGTATTACAGATCAAAATATACTAATTGGCCGAGAATTCTATGATGGTAGTAATGGAGGATCCAGTGGAGTAAGATATTTTAAAGGTTTTCTTGATGAAGTTAGAATTTATGAACGTCCTTTAAGCGATAATGAAATTTTTCATATATTTACTAGCGATACAATTGATTCAGATATGGATGGTATTCCTGATTTTCAAGACGCTTTCCCTAATGATTCAAATGAAACCCAGGATAATGATGGGAATGGAATAGGAGATAATGCTGATGCCGCGCAAGATAATTCAGTAGTCACTAGTTTTAGATTCAATAATGATTTCATGGATGAAAATGGGAATTATTCTGCTTCACAAGCTGCGGGAGTTTCATTCTCTAAGGATCGATTTGGCAATGAAAATTCTTCTATCTACTTATCAGGTCAACGCTTAGAATTAGATTTTCCAACTTTAGACAATTATACTATTTCATTCTGGATTAAGTATGGTCAACAAATGAATTTTTACCCTACTTTGATAAATCATGGCAATTGGGATGAATCATTTGTAGTATGGATTTATGGTACGCATCCTCATTATATAAATCATGGATTGAATAATAAATTAGTAGTCAGCGATAAAGATGATGTTAATCAAATAGTAGAAAATGCTTCTTACTTAAACATTTTCAATGAATCACCGGATCTGGCTTCTAGCAATAATGATATATGGAAGAATGTAACTATCGTATGCGATAATGATATAACTAAACTCTACATTAACGGTACATTTATAGGTTCTTCTAACCTTTTAATTTCCGAAAATATTGACAACCCTAAATTATATATCGGGGGCGGAGCTCCTGGTCATCCTGATTATCAACAAAGCTTCTATAATGGACATATTGATGACTTAGTCATTTTCAATAGAGCTCTTTCAGATGATGATGTTATGGCTTACTATTTTAGCGATAATTCGGTTTTTTCTTACATTGCATCAGAGAACGGAATTTCATGGACTGATGCAAGAGACTCGGCAATAAATAATGGAGGCAATTTAGCCATTATAAACCACGATTTAATAGCTCAGTCTATACAAGATCAGATTGGAAGTCATTTATTCGACATGGCTTGGATAGGACTTTCCAAGGAGAATGGGCAATGGAAATGGCTGAATGGCAATCAATTATCTTATACCAATTGGGATTTCGGTGAGCCAAATGGTTCAAATCTCGGACATAATTATGTCCATGTTTGGGGAGATAGTGCTGAAATTAATGGCGGGCGGTTAGCTTTTACATGGAATGATGTTAAAGACTCTGGTGAACCTACTTGGCCATCTGGCTATATTCTTCAGAAGATGCCTTTTGACCGAGATTTTGATAATGACGGTTTTAATGACAACCTTGATTTGTTTCCTTATGACTCTAATGAGTGGCTAGATGATAATGGTGATGGTGTTGGAGATAATTATGAGCTCAGTGTTGTCGATGGTAAGTTCACTTGGCAGGACGCGAATGAATATACATCTAAATATTACGGGGATCTCGCAATTTTAGATACGCAGGAAAAAATAAATTTCTCAATTAACTATTTGAACAATCAGAACTCTTGGAGAGCACTTTGGATAGGTCTAAATGATGAGAATGAAGAAGGGGAGTGGAGATGGCTATCAGGAGATCCGTTGACTTCTGATAATTGGTTTAGTGGAGAGCCAAGTAATTATAGTGATGAAGATTATGTGCACATTTATAGGAATGAAGAATCCTCCCTGGCGCAATGGAATGATCTTGCGCCTGACTTAGGGGTGAATTTCCCCGGAAATCACCCAAGTTTACTCATAGAGTATGCCCAGCCCTATCAAATTAAATCTACAAATGATAAGGATATTTTGGGATTAGTTTCGTATTATGACTTTTCTAATACATCGGCCACTTATGGAACTGGTGAAAATATTAAACTATTTAATAATGCTCAAATAATTAACGATAGTGATAAAGGAAGTGTTTTAAGGATTTCCAGCGAGCATTTCAATGATTCCGAATTTGGAATTAATTCCGTATTAGATCCCAGCCAACCTCTTGGTGGATTCGCTGTTTTGGATGATGCATTTAAGGACATAATTAATAATGGGAATAATTCTTTCACCTTATCAATTTTATTTAAGATAGAAAACTTATTGGACGAAAGCGGCAGTATTCTTAATCATGGTGATAATTCTTCAAACTATGAAAAGGGTATTATTTCATACGGAACACAGGGATACACTTCAAAAAATATCTTATTCCAAAATTCATCATCGAGCTCCTTAGGGAAAGAATCGGATCTTAGGTCAGAATGGCAAAATTTCGTTTTATCGGTAGAAGATGGGCTTGCTAGAGTTTATGTTAATTCTATTGAGGTAGATTTGAGTGACACTAGTTGGGATGCTAATGCTACTGTTAATGAGACACTTTATTTTGGTAGGAGTTTTTGGGATAATATAAATGCCACAAGGTCTACTGTTTCGTTTGATGATCTTGCGATTTATAATAGAGCTCTTTCTCAGTCTGAGATTTCATTAATTTGTTTTAATAATCTTCTCCCACGTCATTGGGATAATGTTCCATCTGATTGGAAAGGTGTTGGTCAGTCATTTGTGGCTGAACAACATAGCATATCCAGCATCTCATTTTGGTTAAATAAGGTAAATTATTCTGAAGGATTATATACCTTTAAGATTTATAATTTAGATGACTTATCAAACCCAGTTGTTGAGAAAGATTTTACTTTAGATTTGGATTCTCCTTCTGCGAAAACAGTAAAATTTGATGCGCCAGTCTCTGTAGAAATTGGAAAGTCGTATGGTTTTTTAATTTCTCATAGTAGCACTCCGAATTATTTTGATAATAATTTCTGGAGTATAGCTTTGAATGGAAATGAGTCGCCAAATCATAATGATTCAAGCTATCAAAACGGTTCTCAATTACATCAAAATTTCGATGGGAGTTTAAGCTTTGCCACCAATGGCCGAGATCTAAATTTTAGAATTAATTATGGGGAGAAGAATCAATCAGCTAACTCAATTGTAAAATCCAAAGATATTTTAGTTGTAAATAATTCACTATATAACTCAAGTTTCTACAATGATGATTTAAATGAGATCTTTCCGGAATCAAACGTTCATTACGCTAATTTTGAAAGCGTTATGTCGCTTATTGATTTAGACAGCTACGGATTAATTATTATTGCTCAAACGGGAATCAATGATCCTGAAATTTATGCTGTTTATGATAATGACTTGCCCGTAAGCATTTCAACATGGGTCTATAATGGTGGAGTACTTTTCATTCATGATGACACCGGTACTGACTTCAATGTATTTAACTTGTTCAGTATTAAAGGTAAGCCGGCTAAATCTGGTATAACGATTTTAAGTGAAGAAATTTATGATGGTAGATTTGGATTGATAGAGAATTCTGGCTGGCAGGGAAATAATTTCAGCCATAACATAATACTTAACAGTTCTGCTTTTGGCTATTCGGGGTTAGAGAGAATCATTGTTAATGAATCCGGAGAAGCATTGGTAGGAGAAATTAAAAATGGAAACGGTCGCGTTCTTTTCACTGGTATGTCAGGTTTAAATATTTCATACTTGCAAAGCAATGCGGTAAACGGACATGCAGGGGCAGACATACTCTGGAAGAATTTAGCAGATTATCTATTGAATTATTAGCTTGTTTTTAAAAGAATACGATATTCAGGGAGAATTTTGATAAAGTAGTAATTTAATTCTCAATGAAATAAATATTGCCCCCATCTCAATTTGTTATCTTTCTAGATCGCTTTATGAAACGTACGCATAATTGTTCAGAATTAAGAGATTCCCATGCGGGCACTTCGGTCTGCCTCAGCGGCTGGGTGGATAGTGTTAGAGATCATGGAGGAATTCTCTTTGTTGATTTACGAGATCGTGAGGGTATCACTCAGATTGTGATGGATCCGCAAAATCCTGCATTGGAAGCACATTTTTCAAAGATTAAGCCAGAGTCCGTTCTTTCCGTTTCTGGTCAGGTGGAAAAACGCTTGGGGGACACGCGGAATGAACAACTCCCCACCGGAGCGATCGAGGTGCATGCCTCAGAGCTTTTGATTCANAATGTATCGCAAACGCCTCCNTTNCCTATGGATGANTCAGCGGANAAAGTGGGTGAGGAATTAAAAATGTCCTATCGCTACCTTGATCTGAGACGTAGCTCGAACTTGAATATCCTTCGCTTGCGTCATAGGACTAATCAGGCGATTCGCAACTTTTTGGATTCAGAAGCTTTTACTGAGGTTGAAACACCAATGCTGTTTAAGAGCACTCCGGAAGGGGCACGAGAGTTTCTCGTTCCCAGTCGCATGAATCCTGGTGCATTCTACGCCTTGCCCCAATCACCGCAGCAATACAAGCAAATGCTTATGGTGGCTGGTGTTGAAAAATACTATCAGCTAGCACGTTGTTTTCGCGATGAGGATTTGCGTGCGGATCGTCAGCCCGAATTTACCCAATTGGATATCGAGCTTTCCTTTATCGATCGCGAGGATATGTACGCTTTGATTGAAGGGCTGATGGCGCGTATCTGGAAAGACATTCTCGAAGTAGATTTAGAAACACCCTTCATTCGCTTAAGTTATGCCGATGCGATGAATCGTTTTGGTGTGGACAAGCCGGATATGCGATTTGGTTTCGAGCTGGTCGATTGTAATGCAATCTTTGCCGGTTCGGAATTTATGGTCTTTGGTTCTACGGTTCAATCGGGTGGGGCGGTCAAGGCGATCAATATTAAGGGTTTGGCAGACATCACTCAGGGTGAACTGAAGAAGCTTGAAGAGAGTGCAAAATCGCTTGGTGCCAAGGGCTTGGCTTTCATTAAAGCGGAAGGCGATCAATGGAAATCTCCCATATTGAAGTTTTTATCCCCAGAGGAGCAGAGCCAACTCAAGGATGCTTTAGAGATAGAAAATGGTGACATTATCTTTTTTGCAGCTAGTGAATGGGAACAGGCCTGTTCGATTCTAGGGCGGGTTCGCCTTGAGGCAGCTGAGCTTCTCGTGGCTCGCGAGCGTTTGGCGATCAATCCGAAAGACTTTCGCTTCCTTTGGGTGATTGAATTTCCGCTCATGCATTTCGATGAGGAGGCCGGTCGTTATGTTGCTTCACACCATCCCTTTACTGCTCCAGTTCCCGAAGACAGTGAATTGTTGGAGACGGATCCCAAACAGGTTCGTGGACAGCATTATGACTTGGTCCTCAACGGTGTCGAGCTGGGTGGAGGCTCCATCCGTATCCATCAACCAGAACTCCAACGAATGGTCTTTGAGGAGATTTTGAAGATTGAGCCAGAGGTAGTTGAGGATCGTTTTGGCTACATGTTGCAGGCTTTTGAGTACGGAGCACCGCCACATGGTGGGATTGCTTTTGGTGTGGATCGAATGGTTACTCTCCTAGCCGGTCGCACGAGCATTCGCGATGTAATTGCTTTCCCTAAAAATCAAAAAGGGCAGGAGTTAATGACGCAAAGTCCAGGGACTGTTACTGAGGATCAATTGTCGGATTTGCATATCGCTGTTGTCGAAACGGATCATTCGGAATCATCGGATTAGCCCGCAAAAAATCTATTTACCTATTTACTCATTCGCAATTTTTCTTTTGGATTTGTGAATGAAAGGTTTGAATTTGTTGCTGTTGTGGGCTTCTCTGTTTGGATTGTTTCATTTTGGATTGGCGAGAATTGAGATAAGCGAATCGGCTAATCAATTTCGATTCCCCAATTTTTCGCCCAATGGTTACATTGAATGGGTGCTCGAGGGTCAATCCGGACTATTAGTGGATCAAGAACTCAACATTGAGGCGCTTTTAGTTCGAATTTACGCCAGTGACAGGGATAATCGTCAACTGGGAACAGTTAGGAGCGATAGTTGTCAATACGATACGGAATCCTCCTTTGCTCGATCTAAAGCTAGTATTCAAATTGAAGGCTCGGGGTTTAATTTATCAGGAAGGGATTGGGCGTATGATTTAAAAACTAAAACAATTGATATTGCCCATGATAGCGGTGTTCATTTTTCCGAGTCTGTGGATCGGATGTTTTCTGAATTTGCTTCAGAGGGTGAGAGTCTTGGTACGCAGATAAAGAGTGATTCTTTGCACCTAGTTATTGAGCCCAATTCTTATCGATTTCGATTCATGGGAGGAGTGCAGTTGACTTCAGGTTCCATTGTTTTGCATAGTGATTTATTGGAGATAGATTTGTTGAATGCGTCTTCCCAGATTGAATTCTCTATTCCCTCTGGAGAGTTGTCGGGAATCCATCGAGTTGAAGCGAGTGGTTTGGTTCAATTCAATAGTCCTGAATATGACGTGAGTTCCAGTAGGGTTCATCTTAATCCTAAGCAGAACCATGCATTCTTTGATGGAGCTGCTGTTATTCAGATGCCTCAGGCTCAGCTTCGAGGTGATCGCATTGAATTAGATCGCCGTAAGATTTTTCTACAATGTTTCGAAAATAGGCTCGCATCCTTTTCATTGAATGGCGCAGTTTTAGATTCATTTGACGGGATGGATCCGCTCTTTTCGGATAGAGAATTTTATATTCAATCAGAGCAAATTTATTTTGAGAGAGCGAATAATCGCTATACTTATCACTTTGAGAATCGAGTATTTTTCCAATCTCAGTCTTATCGAATCTATTCGGATCGATTGAAGGCAGAGACCAATTCAATGCCTAATGTTGATGAAAAATCAATTTTTCAAGAACTCCTTTTTGCCCACGCCGATGGATCTGTTCGCCTCAAGGCAGAAGCATTTAATATTCAATCGCAGTCTCTCAATTATTTACCCAAAGAAAACTGCCTTAAAGCTAGCGAATCTGTTTACTATGAGAGTGAATTTGCTGAGCTTTCTGCCGATGAGCTTGTGGTAAAAAACGACATGGTGCATGCTTCAAGTCGTCAAGATTTGGTCTCTGTAAGCCTGCCCAAGGCATTAGATTTCGGTTTTAATCTCAATAATGTACCCAATCAACCTAAGTATAACGAAGATGAAGGAATCCAGATTCAATCAGAAATTTTTTACTTAGATAGAGATGGTTCACTCATCCATTCTCATTTCAAACACGCAGTTCGTGCGCAACAGTACTCAGCAAAATTAATTGCTGAAGAATTAGAGTTAGTTTGGCGTGAAGATATTCATAGAAAAGTTGAGCCCAATCGGGAGCGTTTTGTTATACAAACGGCTTTTGCTTCAGGATCCGTGGACATGACTCAAGGAGATTTTTTCGCTTCGGCAGACCAATTGTCCATTTTCCCAGAGGAAGAGCGGATATTATTATACGGAGAAGGAGGTAAAGCCCAGTTGAAAGATTCCCAGGGCACTGTCTTTGGAGAGCGCATAGATTATAATCGCCGACTTAAGCAGTCAGTCGTTTCTGGTAAAGGGGGTGCTTCAAGGGCAAGGATACAGTTTGAGCTACCGGATAGAATATTAGAAGATAGTCTTGAAGAATAAGTGAATTAATGCTCTAACAGTAATTATGGAAGAGGGCAGTAAACAGTCTCGCATAAAGGCACAGAATTTGGTCAAAAGCTTTGGTGACAAACGTGTCGTCGATGACTTGTCTATCACTATCTCTACTGGAGAGATTGTCGGCTTGCTTGGTCCAAATGGCGCGGGTAAAACAACGACTTTTTATATTATGCTCGGCTTGGTCCAAGCCTCTGAGGGTAGGATTCTCTTGAACAATCAGACCATAACAGATTTGCCAATGTATCAAAGGGCACGTCTTGGTATTGGTTATTTACCTCAGGATGCTTCTGTGTTCCGTAAGTTATCCGTTCGGGATAACCTGATTGCCGTGGCACAAACATTAGCTATATCTAAAAGTGAACAAAAAGAAAAAGTTGAACAAGCGCTAAATGACTTTGGCTTAACTGAAACAGCTAAGCAAATGGCTTATACCTTAAGCGGAGGTGAGCGCAGGCGTTTAGAAATCGCGCGCTCTGTACTTCCGTCCCCGAAATTTTTATTCATGGATGAGCCCTTCAGTGGTGTTGATCCGATCAATGTATCTGAGGTTCAGGAAATTATTTTAAACCTTAAAAAACAAAATATTGGAATTTTGATTACGGATCATAATGTTAGAGAGACCTTAAAAGTTGTTGACCGTGCCTATTTAGTCTACAAGGGTGCTATTTTATCGGAGGGTGATAGTGCATTTCTAATTCAAGACCCACAGAGCCGAGAATTTTATCTAGGCCATGATTTTAATGTAAATTAGTTTGCTATGAAGCAACAGAGATCAAGTAATGCAAAAAATGTAGAGGCTATATCCGTTAAACAGCTCTATGAAACTTTCCATCATCAATTAAGATTGGAATTAGTTTCTGGTCGTAATGGATTAAACCGAATGATTGGAGAGCGCAGTTTAAATCGACCTGCACTTGCTCTAACTGGCTATTTGAAGTTTTTTGCTTCTAAGCGCATTCAATTATTCGGAGCGGGTGAAATGGGATATTTGCGTTCGCTTAAAAAAGAACAAGAACTGCAGATATTGAACACAATATTTTCTAAAAAAATTCCCTGCATTATTATTTCGAGAAACCTAGCGCCTTCTAAAATACTCAAAGAATTAGCCGACAAATATAATACACCACTTATACGATCAAGTCTTGCTTCGAAAACTTTGACCACTGAACTAACTTTGTTGTTGGAAGATTTTTTTGCGCCGCGCACGCAAATTCATGGTACGCTACTGGATGTTAAGGGTATCGGCACTTTAATTTGCGGTGAAAGTGGTGTCGGTAAAAGTGAATGTGCTTTAGCCTTAATAGAGAGGGGTTATAGTTTAGTTGCTGATGATTTAACCTACATAAAACGCATCAGTGATCGAGAGGTGGTTGGAACTTCTAACGAACTTAGTCGGGGCTATATGGAATGTCGTGGTCTTGGAATTATCAATATTGCTGAACTCTTTGGGGTCCGTTCAGTTCGCCGTGAAAAGCGAATTGATTTAGTCATTCATTTCTTTAATTGGAGTAAAGGTGTTGTTGAAGAGCGCACAGGTTTAGGGGAGCAGAATCGCGATATTCTCGGACTGGGGATTCCACTGATCGAGATACCGGTACGACCTGGTCGAGATATGGCTCTATTGGTTGAAGTTGCGGCGATGGTTCGAGCTTTAAAGTTGATGGGGCACGATTCAGCAGAAGAGTTTAATCAGAAGTTAATTCAACACATGGAAAATAGTGAATAGTATAGCTAGAACTCCAAGATTTTAATGATTAGATACTTAGAAAACAGTGTTAGCCCTATTAGCCTTTTGGAATAAAAATAAAGCAAAAAATTAAATAATTTTTCGCATTAAGATTGTTAATAACTTGTTAATTAGTTGCACTTGCCAAGTGGTTCAGTCTATCGTTTTTTGTTTATCTTTCTATTGATTAAATCTTAATTAATTCTTTAAATGTAACTTTTCTTGCTTATATATAACACTGAATCCTATATTATTAATTGCTTAAGTGCATTTCTACCAAGGGTTTATGTTTTAATGAAATCATCTAAGACCACAGTTTTTTTAAAAATGCTCTCATCATTCCCTATCATATTTGCAATGACAACATTCCTTCAAATCCTCAGTAGTCATAGGGTTACAATTTAGCAACATGGACTGTGAACAATTCAACTTCTTTCAGAGTCTTATAACCTTCAAAGTGGCTATGCGCAATGACTGATATAGCCTTTAAAGAAGCTTTGTGGGATAAAGTTTGCGAGGAATTAATGAATATTTTTCCTTCCGACGTCTACGAAATGTGGTTTTCCGACATTGTTTGCGAGATGGTTAACGGGGATTCAATTAGTTTGTGCGTACCAAATGAATTTAACGCAATCTGGATAGAAAATAATTATCTTGATTTTATCACTCAACACCTGCGACTAATTACTGGAAAAAATTTCACAGTGACCCTTAAAATTGATGAAACAGGTCGAGAGGACACTATTAGTGAAGATATACCAGGAGAAAAGGTTCATTCTTATAAAAATCGCATGGATCAAAATGGTGAGACTCGACTGCACTCAAAAATACCAACCGCACTTAAGCCTACATTTTTAAATCCTAAAAATACCTTTAAAAATTTTGTTATTGGAGCGGGGAATCAATTGGCGCACGCTGCTTCAATAGCTATAGCCAATGCTCCAGGTCGTGCCTACAATCCCCTCTTTGTTTACGGTGATACGGGATTGGGTAAAACACACTTAATGCATGCAGTAGCACACGAAATCCTCACCTCAAAGCCTGAAGCTAATATCGCTTATTTATCGACAGAAAAATTCACAAATGAATTCATTCATGCCATCCGAGAAAATAAGTTAGCAAAATTTCGCAAGCGATACCGTACAGTGGATGCTCTTTTAATAGACGACATACATTTTCTTTCGGGTAAAGACAGTACTCAAGAAGAGTTTTTTCACACCTTTAATGATTTATTTGAATCCGGTAAACAAATCTTCATTGCTAGTGCCCGCCCCGCCAATGAAATTGATCGTTTGGAAAACCGTTTAATTTCCCGCTTTCAATGGGGGCTGGTCACGGATATTCAGCCACCCGATTTTGAAACGCGTCTAGCCATTTTGACTAAAAAGGCCACCGCCCTGAATTTAGAAATTGACGATTCAATCCTGTACTTTCTTGCCGAGCGTGTATCAAGAAATGTTCGTCGCATGGAAGGCGCACTTACTCGCATCGTTAGCTATGATGCCTTGATTGATCGCAAGCTGGATTTAGCAGCTGTCGAACACTTGCTGGCAGACCTACTTCTAGATGAGGTGTCCGAAGTTATTTCAGTGGATCATATTCAGAAAAAAGTGGCCGAGTACTACCAAATTACTTTTGGCGAACTCCTTGGGCGTAAGCGGACTCAGAAGATTGCCTTTCCTCGACAAGTTGCAATGTACTTAGCTCGGACCCTAACCAGTGCCCCGCTTAAATCAATCGGCGATGCCTTTGGTGGTCGCGATCACGGAACTGTGATTCACGCGTGCCGACAGGTAGAAAATCTTATGGATCAAGACGGAACGATCAAGCGTTCTGTTGAATACCTGACAAAAATCATTTCCAAAAACAACAACTAACTGATGGACTTATCTCCAAGCCAAAAAGAATCCGTTCAAAAGTGGGCCTCCGAAGGCGCTTCTATTGCACAGATCCAAAATTTATTGAAAGAGGAATTCTCTATCGGAATGACTTATATGGATGTGCGTTTTCTCGTCGATGACTTAGGGGTGGTTTACTCAGATAAGAAGGAGGATGAGGAAAATGGAGACGGTGGGTCGACTCAAGAAGCGATTGAGGAAGGTGCTTCTAATCAGGACAATTTCGAGTCAAATTCTAACCTAAATGGTGAAGAAGCCGATCTAGGTAGTACAGAGACAGCAGAAAGCGGGGCAGTGTTTGTTGATGTCGATGCGGTGATTCGACCCGGATCCTTAGTCAGCGGTACGGTGCGATTCAGCGATGGGGTTTCTCTTGGCTGGCAGTTAACCAGTACTGGTCAGCTCGGTTTAATACCTGGCGAAGATCCCGAGTATCGGCCTTCAAATTCAGACATTCAGTCTTTTCAAAGTCAGTTGCAAGCAGTGCTTAAACAAAAAGGCTTTTGATTGATCACAGAAATTCGCATTAATTATTTAGCGACCCTCATGATGGATCAGAATAACCCTTTTCTGTCTAATAAGAGTAACAGAAAGCTATTAGAAATTTGAATATGCCTAAAGGACTAAGGAGATTATTTGGTTAGTTAATTTGGATAAAGCCGAACTCCGAGAAGGTTAGATTCAAAGTGATAATCGCTACGCTCAGGCTTATCGGGATCTATTCCATGCCATCCCCTTTCAATCCATTGCGCTGTATCTTCTGGAGCGGGATTTAGACTTCTACCAGATAGAGTTGCTGGAATATATAAAGGCCTGTAGTTATTGGCATGGATTTGTAAGAGGAAATCTTCTCCGTCAATCAAATGCTCTAGATCGAGTGGGATCAAATTTCGGCCTATTTGCATAGCGCCTTGTTTAAGCACTCGTTTGCCATTGTTATCAAAAATTTGAAGATATGCACCAGGGCCACCTTTCGGGTGCTTTGTAAAATCAACTGTTAGTTCGTCTGCATAACGTATGCCTAGATGGAATACTCCTGGACTTCTATCAAGAACATTAGGTCCAATTAGTATAAACAGAGTGCCTACAATAGCAGTTAAAAATATTAAAATTAATACAACAAACTTTCCTTTAATCATTAAATATAATTTAGAAAATCTTAATAAACCTTACATTGAATTTATAAAATCTATCTATTCTTAATAAAGCAATAAAATTGAGATTTAGTCTCAATAAAAATTGCAAATTTTTTGTATAAAAAATTTGCAATTGCTGTCATTTAATCGCAACTTTCAGTTTTGAGTATGAAAGAAGATAAGATTGATAGAATTTCTAGAAAATCATTTTTTAATAGAATAGGTTTGGTTGGTGCTGGTTCAATTCTTACAGGGTATTACAGCCGTAATAAAAACCATCACATTACATCCCGTCGCCTAAATAAATTAGAATTGCGCTTCAAAAAGCCTTCAGAGATTATCTCTAGTGATATCTTAAGTTAATTCAGTTAATCCTATGGCAAATATATTCCCTAAATGGGTTAACACTGTTCCTATTAAAGTTATCTTTTCGATTATTTTAATCAAAATTGCCGTTGTTATTGGGATCACATATTATTTCAGTCCTGAGTACACTCGAGTGGGCTACGCTCCAACTCAGCCTGTTGCCTTTAGTCATGAGTTTCATTCAGGAACACTAGAAATTGATTGCCGTTACTGTCACAGTTTTGTCGATCAATCTAGCCATTCAAATATACCTGGGACTAATGTATGTATGTCTTGTCATAGTATGGTCCTCAAAGACGATGCGCGCTTGGCTACGGTGCGGCAGAGCTACGATTCAGGTGAACCGATTCCTTGGGTCCGGATTCACAAAGTGCCAGATTATGTCTATTTCAATCATGCCGTTCATGTGAACCGAGGAGTGAGTTGTGTGGAATGTCACGGTAAAGTTGATGAAATGGAAGTAGTCTACCACGCAAAACAATTAAGCATGGGTTTTTGCTTGGATTGTCACCGGAATCCTGAAGAATATCTCCGGCCAGTTCAAGAAGTATATAATTTAGATTGGGAGCGTCCCGAAGACGAGGAATCCTTAAATGAAATAGAAGCTTTTGTGCACGATTGGGGTGTCAATCCTCCCCAAAGTTGCTCTGGTTGCCATCGATAGAAAATTCGCATGAAAAATAATTCACAAGAACACGGTGCTAAATATTGGAAGAGTCTCGATGACTTAGCCGAAACTCCTGCTTTTAAAGATTGGGTGGAAAAAGAGTTTCCCTCAGGTGCCTCTGAACTCGAAGGGGTAGGGCGTAGAAATTTCATGAAAATTATGGCTGCGTCATTTGGTCTGGCCGGTTTGGGAATGACAGGCTGTCGCCGACCCAAACAACATATTTTACCATATGCCGAACAACCCGAAAATTTAATCCCTGGAGTCGCCAACTACTACTGCACTTCTGTACCCGGTCTCAATGCTCACACTCCAGTCATCGTTGAGTCTCATCAGGGTCGTCCGACCAAGATTGAAGGCAATCCCAGTTATAAGCCCTTTGGAGGTGGCACTTCGACGCACAATCAGGCCAGTATTTTAGATTTGTACGATCCAGATCGAGCGACCAGTTCCTCTCACAAGCGTTCAAAAATCTCCGCCTACGAAGTGAAGGATCGCCTATTTGCTCTAAAAGAGCGCTATGCTGAGAATGGAGGATCTGGGCTCGCCATCCTTGCAGAACCGAGTAGTTCGCCTTCGAGAGAATCTCTAAAGCAACTTTTTAAATTAAAATATCCAAAGGCGGTTTGGGCTGAGTACAGTCCGCGTAAATTGACAAATGCTGTATTAGCTAACCGTGCAGTTTTGGGCTTTAATTACTCTACAGCGATAAATTTTTCTAAGGCGAATCGCGTATTGGCTGTAGACGCAGATTTTTTGAGTGAAGGTGAAAATGCTTTAGCGAATGCGCGGGGCTTTGCTGCTAAGCGAAAAATTTACAACAAGGATGAGGTTTCAAAGATGAACCGTCTCTATACTGTAGAAAGTAATTTGACGATAACTGGCTCTATGGCTGACCACCGCCTCCGACTTAGTGCTTCTGAAATGACTGCCTTTCTTGCACAACTCGCCCTTGAATTATCTTCTTTATCTAGAAGCAATTTTGGGCTAGAGACTGATTTTTCAGCACTTGCAGAAACCTCTCTAGCCGACAAAAAATGGGTTAAAGAGTGCGCAGTCGACCTCTACAAGGCTAAAGGTCACTCGGTTATAGTGATTGGTGAACACTTACCTGCTATTGCCCATGCAATTGGCTTATACCTGAATCAGATTTTATCTGCACCAATTAGTTTACTAGAGACAGCAAATATAGAGCAGTCAATTGATATGCTTGCAGATTCTCTAAAAAATAATACCGTTCGATCTTTGCTTATTCTTGGGGGCAATCCCGCTTTCGACGCACCGGCTGATCTCGATTGGTCTGCCCTACAGAAAAAAGCCGAGAGCAGTTTGCACCTGAGCTACAGCTATAATGAGACTTCTGAAATTTCAGATTACCATATAGCACAATCACATTATCTCGAGCAATGGTCGGATGGTCGTACCACTGAAGGACATCTCGTTCCCGTCCAGCCCTTAATCGAGCCCTTATTTGATAGTTTTGACGAGCTCACTCTACTCTCCAGTCTCGTCTACGATAGCCCGAAAGATCCCTATGCTCTCGTACGAGAAAGTTTTACGCTTCTCGGTGGTACGGATTTCAACCAATTTCTAAAACACGGGCTGTTAGATTCCGTCGCATATTCAAAACACGAGCTTACTGAATCAGATCTCAGAGTGAACCTCGATGCATTGAACTCTATGCTAGCTTCGGAGTCGGGATCAACAGTTAAACTTAGTTCCGAATCGCTTGAACTTCGATTTGTTCCTAGTTTTCACGCTGGAGACGGCCGTTTTGCTAATAATGGCTGGATGATGGAGTGCCCAGATCCAATCACGAAATTGACTTGGGACAATGCACTTTTAATCAGTCCAAGATTGGCAAAAGAATTAGAATCAAGAGATGGGGTTTCTATTTTTGCTCCTGATTCTGCAATGAATCGTGGTGGGGCATTCTTTAAAAGTAGCAAGGGAGAACTTCAAAAAAACTCTGCGGTCTTCAAGGATGGAAAAGAGACAGCAGTGGTTGCGAAACTTTCCATTGATGGGAAAAGCATTGAGTTGCCACTGCATGTCGTTCCTGGTCTAGCCAATTATACGGTTGTCTTGCCCTACGGAATGGGTCGACATACCGTAGGTCGGGTTGGCGAAAATGTTGGCTTTAATGCCTATGGCCTTAGGACCCAATCAGGTATGGGCTTTCTTGGTGGAGCCCAACTCAAAGCTACCAAGCAGCGATTTTATTTGGCAAATACGCAAGAGCATTGGTCAATGGAAGGGCGAGCCATCGTTCGCGAAGGGACAGTTGATTATTACAAGAAACAGCCCGATTTTGTTGCAAAAATGGGAGTGGAGTCGCACGCTCCCCCGAACTATGGCTACAAAGACGATGCCTCACTTGCTGACAAATCTCTAAATCAATACCGAGGTAATTCTGCCTATGTACATCCGAAGTTCAATAGTCCTGATTCTAATGTAAAAATTTGGAAAGACAAGGAATCCCAGTTCCCTGCAAAACAGCAATGGGGCATGGCAATTGATTTAAATACTTGCTTTGGTTGTTCTGCCTGTGTAGTGGCTTGCCAAAGTGAAAACAATATTCCCATCGTCGGTAAGGATCAAGTATTGCGCGGTCGCGAAATGCATTGGATTCGCCTTGATCGTTACTTCTCAGCCCGAGATTATAAGGCTTCAGATATACCGGAGGATGTTCAAGTTTCTTTCATGGGTATGTCCTGTGTGCATTGTGAAAACGCTCCCTGCGAGAGTGTCTGTCCAGTCAATGCAACTGTACATGATAAGGAAGGTTTAAACACCATGGCTTACAATCGTTGTGTTGGAACGCGTTATTGTGCAAACAATTGCCCCTATAAAGTGCGCCGTTTTAACTTCTTTGATTGGAACAAGCGTGCGATTGGCGAATTTTACAAGGGGCCACTCGGTCCCGTCGATGAGCCCGAATTGGAAAAGATGCGTGCTAATCCTGATGTAACGGTGCGGATGCGCGGCGTTATGGAAAAATGTACCTATTGTGTACAACGCATTCAAAGTGCGAAAATTAAACAAAAAAGTTTGGCAGGTGCCAGTTCAGACATTGCCGTTCCCGATGGTAGTATCAAAACAGCCTGTCAGCAGGTCTGCCCAACAGACGCGATAAGTTTTGGAGATATTTCTGACCCCAATTCAGAAGTTTCGAAGATGAAAGCGAGCGATCGTAATTACTCGGTTCTCGGTTACTTAAATGTGCGTCCACGCACCACTTATCTCGCTCGTTTGCGCAATCCGAATAAAAATATGCCGGATTATTACAAAAAGCCTTATGCCTACAAAGCATACAAGGAGCGTTACGGTAACTCAGCAAGCAAGGCGATAGGTACAGCGGCCTCAAATTCAAAGGCAGCGCATTAATTTTAAAAACTATGGCTTCACAAACTACAGATGCTTCAATTTATCCAGGTAAACAAACTTTACTGGACAAGGTTGCGCCGGCTCATCTCGAAGAGCAGGCTTTAGTTAAAAACAATCGTGATTTCAATTGGGTTACGGATAAAATTTGTAAGATTGTTGAAACCAACACACCTAATTGGTGGTGGGTTTGCTTTATCGTTGCCTTGGCAACGGCTTCATTTACTTTGATGGGTTTGATTTGGCTTGTTAGTACTGGGGTTGGTGTATGGGGCTTGGCCAACCCTATCAATTGGGGTTGGGCAATTGTTAACTTCGTATTTTGGATTGGTATCGGTCACGCCGGTACTTTAATTTCAGCGATTTTATGTTTGCTCAAGCAGGGTTGGCGTACCTCGATTAATCGAGCGGCGGAAGCGATGACAATTTTTGCGGTGGTCTGTGCGGGTATTTTTCCCTTGTTCCACGTCGGTCGCGTTTGGTTTGCCTGGTGGCTCTTCCCTCTGCCCAATGCGAATTTGATTTGGCCACAGTTTAGGTCGCCTCTCGAATGGGATGTCTTTGCCGTATCTACCTACGGTACAG
>NZEN01000010.1 GCA_002689665.1 Opitutia bacterium
CAAGATATCATTAATTATATTCAAGGTATAATAACTGATGATGAGATCGGAGATATTTGGCTTGATTCATTTTCATTGGCTAAACCTAAAGACAAGCCGTACGGGATTGAAAAAGATATAACATCTCGAAATTTTATTCTTACAATTTCTGGACGATACTTAGTCCGAATAGATAAGAAATTAAAAGAAGATGAAAAGAGAGATCAACTTATTGAATTAGACCGTACGAAAAAAGAAAAACTAACTGCTTATTTCCATGATATTCCTTTTGTAAAAGAAATTAGAAGAAAAACATTTTCAATCGAAGGAAAAGGTGATTTATTTAATCGCTTTTTTTCACACTACGAATATGAAATAATGCTGAATTTGTTATGAAGTCATTCATCAAGCAAAATACATTGTTTATTGTTATAAACACTATATCGATAACATTATTTTTCGTATTAATTTACTTTTCTGTTGATTTTTCGCAGAGATCGGAAGAATTGCTTAAAAAAACAGAAAATACTAAACAGGATTTATCTGAAATAAATGACGATAAGAAGGACTTGCGACACATCCTTTCCGATTACAAGGAAATTCAGTCCGATCTAAAAATATTATCTTCAAACGAAAAAGATTTATCAAATTTTTTAAACTACTTAGTTAATGAAAAGGAAAATGTAGGAACAAAATGGGCAAACAAGTCCGCTGAATCTGTTAATGCATCAATAACTAGGCTCTTCTCAAGATTAAGAAAAAAATGTAAAAATTCTTTTATCTCCCTTCCGCAAGCATCTAACGAGACACCTAATTCAAATCTCTTTCAATCTTCTAATTTCAATAAATCAGACGACTTGTTTGGATTTGCATTTTCTAGTTATGACGGCTTTTGGCCAAGCTTTAGCGCAGAAGAAGCTAGAAAACTTGGAGTTCAATCAGAAATTATTAATGAATTAATAGATCATCTTTCAATGTGTACTGACGCAAATCACACTATCGAAATAACTTCGATCAAACGAGAGATAGTTGGGCAAATCGACAAGGATAATATTGGTGAAGATGTTCTTGATCTTACTGATATTGAACCCCTCCTGTTCCGTAATCTTGATGAAATTGATAGTTTCGTCTTCAAATTGAGCCTTAAGACGCAAACTATACCTCTAAGAAAATTGGTAAACAAACTCCGCCCGCCGTTTTTATTGCGTGAAATTCTTATAAATCCTGTTGAAGATAATNCTGNNAANTCTTTTGAACAAAATTCNTTTACNCCNGATCCGTTTTCTACAGCTGNAAAACCNGAAGACAAATTTGTNCCNATNGTAAGTAAAGTTGATTCACAAGTNGAAATTATTTTCGAGTATATAATNAGNTCAAATCGAAATNTAACTGACATCNTTCAACTNCTTTCAAAGCANGAATANNCTAATTCTGAGGTTTTGTACAATTGGTTAAATCAATCCGGTCACGAACCTCTCATTACTGAAGCAAAAAAATATTTTAATGATGCAAATATTCGTTAAATATTACGATAAGCTATTTGTCATATTCGTGCTTACTGCACTTTCACTTGTTTTTGGACTTCAATTAAATGATGAAGTTGGTTTTAGCTCAGAATATTTGCCAGAAGAATATCCTAGTTGGGAAAGATCTTCTGAAGGAGTAACATTACAGTCTAAACTACAAAATGACTTAATGCCCGGTAGCTTCATTTTTTATAAAAATAGTGACAATAATTATTCAAAAATAGAGATATCTAAGCTAATTTTCAAAAGGAGGGCTGAAGTTTCTGTAGAACTACTAAGCGGAAAAATACTTAATGGTAGAGTTAAAGCGAAGGAAGGAGTAATCATTTCAAAAATTTGGAAAAATTCCAATACGCCAATTTTATTAGATATTGATGGTCGGGTCACTCCAATCCAAAGTCGAACTGTCAAAAAGATAATCGGAAAACCAATGTATGTTCTAGACGACAGTGCTGACCTTACTGTTCTTCGTGAAAAAGCCCCCCACTTTTATCAAAGAGATTTCTCTGCTTTTTCATCAAAAAACAGGAAAAGNCCGGNCTGGGAAGAAATTCCAGCAGATAGAAANANTACGATTTATGAACTATTTACGCCNCCACTTATTTATATCATCGATAATGAANTAACTGCCACTTTACCTGAGGCTCCAATTGAAGAAAAAGAAAAAGAACCGTTTGGGGCTTCTATTATTAGTTTCACGGAAAAGCCTTATCGATTTAGATTGATGAGTTGGATAGGAAATTCTCCTTACTTAGAAGACATGCAATTAACAAAAAAATTTGGTCGCACTGTAAGGAACCGGTTAGAAGTTAATAGCTCATATAGACTAATTGAAAATCCTAAGCCAGGAAGACCGTCATTGGAAGAGGTTGACAGTAATAGCTCAGAAAAACATCTAACNCTTAAATATTTTACAGTACAAAATGTTACTCAAAAGAATGGAGGTGTTAAACCCGTTGGTAGAGCTCTGATCGAGGATCACTCTTTAGGATTAAAGCCTTTCGAGATGAATAGCATAATGGAGAATGTTTTTCTGGGTCAATTTGAAGTGAAGCTTAACTTTAAAATTGGCAAAGAAGATACATATGAGATTTCTCTTTCGGAGAGTGATCAAGGTAAGGATATAAATTATAACAACAGAATCTACAAAGTACTTGAGTTTGATGCTGGAAAAAAATCAATCAAGCTACGCAAAGCGAATGCAATACCAAATCAATTTGAGGATCTAGAATTACTTGCACCCTGAAATTTTCTAAGTTGACCAATGGTCACTATTCGTGAGAGAAAAATAATGTTAATTTCTAAATTATCCTGCCCCCTTTTATCCGAAAATGTCCAATGATTTATACATAGCGTTTGCTTTTATAATTTCAGCTTGCCTTAGCACGACTTTTGGGCAGCAAGATTCACTTGAGAATTCGACCCTAATCCCCATTCCACAGCAGTCTTCTCCACCTCGGATTGGTGGAGATGATCCCACTCTTTACAGTTTTGACTCACAAACTAATTTAGTAAGCTTGTTGGGTGATATTCGAAAATTAGTTTCGTCTAAAGACTTTGAAAAAGCAGAGCAAATAGCAAAAGCTGCTTTAGNTGGTATTCAGCAAACCGAGCAGAATAAATTTTATTTAAATCAGATCCGAAAGGAAGAAACTAAAATCTATTATGAACAGGCTAAGATTGCCATGTCACAAGAACAGTATTCATTGGCGAGCAANCTTCTCGAAAAATATCGGGAAAATGTTGCACGGGAACTAGCNGAAAGAAAAATTCAGAGAGAGGTGGTCCTTTCGAAGGATGGACCNAAAGATGCTTCATTNGTTGGAAAGCTCGTCGAAGAACTTGACAAGGCCAAAAAAGACCTTTCAGAAATAAGANCAAAAACGGGCCTGCCGGATGACGACGCAAAGCCTGATTTAGAGAGGCTAATGGAAGAAGAACGGTCAAAAGTCGAATCTACCTCGCGCGAAGCAGAGAGGTTGTTAGTGAGAGCCCGCAGAAATAGTGCACAAGGAAATTATGACGAAGCAATCAAGNAGATAGATGAAGCACTATCAATTCTGCCTGCCAATACAGCAACGATTGCATTGGTTAGTGATTTATTTCAGGCCAAACAGCAGGTTATTTGGTATCAGATGGGAGAATCCATGCTTAAGGGTAAAGTACCTGATGTTCAGAAACTCGTTCTCGAATACAAGGANATCGAAGAATCTCGAAGAAAGGCAGAAACAGAAACACTCGGAGAGGGAGACGAAGTCAATTTTGACGAAGAGATGCAAAAAGCACAGTCTAAAAATATCGAGCAAGCTAAGTTAGCTGAAGAGATGTTAGACGAAGCNAGAGAAGAAATTAANAATAAAGAATACGCAAAGGCNGACGGCATTCTTTACAAAATTAAAAACTTTTTAGAACCAAGTACTATGACTTGGCCAATCATCCTTGATGCNTCCCTGTTAAAAAACAGAATTCACTTAGAAAAAGCTGAAGACGCNCGTGAAATCAAAGATTGGGATTCCGCAAAAAAACATCTNGAAGCGTTCAAAACCGGGTTTTATCAAGACCGCGATATTCAGGGCGATTCTNTGACCTTCGGTAGGCCGGGCCTCAAAGATTCGAGAGGAGAAAAAGCCGTTGATAAGGAATTGGAGAGAGCAGATAAAATGGCGGAAAGGATTCGTTCTGATCAGCGTGATCCTTANCGNCGTGATATAACTGAGTTCACTCCTGANTGGAANGATNGACAAACTGANCTTGAGGATNATCTCATGCGNGCNAAGGTNCAGTTTATNAACGGNGACCTTACCGGAGCNACCGAAACTTATCGAGCTATNGANACTCGNTTTTCAGATAANCTTGAAGCNAAAAACATGCTNAAGCGTATNTCNATGNTNCGACANCANGAAAGTTANCTAGGNTATCTTAAAACAAGACAGGAGATGTTNGANGAAATNGANNGNGAATGGGANCGNCCNAAAGTTTTTGATCGTCANATNGAAGATGTACAAGANGCCCGTAATGAAACATCCGAACTTGAGGANAANTTGTCTNTNATNAANATNCCGGAAGTNCCTTTTTTNGAGTCACCTNTAGACGAAGCNATGCAGGAACTGATGCTGAAATCGAAGCAATTTGATTTAACCGAGCAAGANCCTGCTAANAAAGGNGTACAAATNATNGTNAAGCAACCACCGGATGAAGAACCATTTCCAAATGTAACAATTACTTTAAATAGTATGGAGTTGGGTAAAATGATTCAGTGGATCACTGAAATGGTAAGCTGGACATATGATATAAGAGCCGATGCAGTGGTTATCTCCAAGACAGGAGGCAGCTTTAAGGGCAGGCCATTGGAAACAGAGTTTTATGAAGTTACACAAGGCACTATCAATCGTATGACTGGTGGTGGCGGAGGGGGCATGGGTGGCGGGGCAGCTGATCCATTCGCACCACCACCAGCAGGAGGTGGCGGAGGAGGAGCAGATGATACAGGACTTAAAATCAAATCCTTTCTTGAGGGTGCTGGTATTCCTTTTGATGACGGTAAGGGCCACAAATTTGTCTTTGACGGTTTTCAAATGATCGTCACTCATGATCGAAGGTCACTTGATTTAATAGAGCGGATTTTAGCAAAATTGGATCAAGATTCCAGTCGACAGGTCGAAATTGAGACAAAATTTTTGGAAGTACAGGAAGGTGCGCTTGATGAAATAAGCTTTGATTGGGCATATAATTGGGGGGGTGCATTACCTTTATTTGGTAGTGATGGACAACAAACTTTCGATTCAAGAGGTAACCCTGTTATGAGTTGGAATAAAGGTTTAACCGGTAATACAAGAACTCTTGCAACCGCCCATTCGCCAACAGGAGTAAATAGGGACACTATTATCAGCATTCCAGATAATGATGATGCAAGTTTATCTATACCGAACCCAGTACCAAGACTACCTGGTAAAATTGGAATCGGTGAAGGTGTATCTCCTTTGGTGGATATAACTAATGATAAATCAACGCTAGAAATGGGTGCAGGTGGGTCTATGATTATTGGTGGTTCGCAGGCCAAACTTTTAATTAGTGCACTTAAAAGAAAACAAGGAACTGACCTATTAAGTGCACCAAGAGTTACTGTAATGGATGGACAACTAGCCCAAATAACCGTTGCTCAAGAATTTATATATCCTACTAATTATGAACCTGCACCCGCACCTACCGCTGGAGGAGGAGGAGGAGGGTTCGGTAACCAAGGAGGGGGAGGGCTGGGTGGAGCAATCCAAATTCAGTCGGCAACGCCCAGTTTCGAAGTAGTTGCCCCTGAGGATGAGGAACCCGGGTTTAGAGAGGTTGGAGTTGTTTTGGAGGTAACGCCTACCATAGAAAAATATAATTCAATAAATTTAGATCTTAAACCAAAAGTAACGGAATTTGACGGATTTATCGAATATGGAGGTAGTGCCGCAATGATAGGTACATCACAGGTTGGTGCACCACCAATGATTATTCAACCCTCCGGAATACTAATGCCAATTTTCTCTGTGAGAAAAGTCGTCACCCAAGTTACAATTTTTGATGGTGCTACTGTTATTATTGGTGGCCTTACTCGCGAAGAAGTTAAGACAGTTAATGACAAAATCCCCGTACTTGGAAATATTCCTTTAATTGGTCGATTATTCCAATCTTCTGCCGAAAGTTATCAAAAACGCAATCTGCTCATTTTTGTAACTGCAAGCATAGTATCTCGCGGAGGCTCTCCAGTACGAGAAAATATTCAAAACATTAGCCCACAATCTATATTTAAAGATCCTGTAATCTTAACGCCCACTGGTACTATTAGGAGAAATTTCAAAGAGGGGGATGGAATAGCCGAATAGTGTTTTACTAACAAGTAAAACCTTACAATTTTTGCAATGAATCTTTAAATC
>NZEN01000011.1 GCA_002689665.1 Opitutia bacterium
CCTTTCGTCACTATCAATGGTCGTCTATGGAAACGAGTTTTGGGTATGGCCAAGATTGGAAGTGGGTCGAAAAAGTAACCGATCATCCGGTAGATAAATTAATTCGTAGGCCGACGGGTGGTGGAATCGTAAAGCATGGAGAGGATTGGACTTACTGCCTAGTTATTCCTAGTGTGCATCATGCATTCAGCATGCCGCCCCTTGATTTGTATAAGGAAGTGCATCTTTGTATATCATCAGCATTGGCAAAACAGGATTTGATGACGACCTTACAACCCTGTCCCAAGGAAAAAGGGAAAATTATTCCAGGCGATTGTTTCGAAGAGCCCGTGGGTTGGGACCTTATGAATTTTGGTTCATCAAAAAAGGTAGCCGGAGCTGCGATGAAGAGATCTCGAAAAGGAGTCTTACTTCAGGGAACCATTATCATGGACAAATCATGGCAGCTCAACAGGGAAAAATTTCAAGAAAGCCTAATTCACTTCATCTCAGAGATGCTTAAAGAGACAATTGACCAGGTAGATTGGCCAAATAATAATTCATCCGAAATTGAAAATGTATATCATCAATTTGCTTCTCTTGAGTGGAAGAAAAATAGAATTCGTAACTAAGACTCTTTCCGTAGTGTCATGACTGACTCAATGTGACGAGTTTGTGGAAAGAGATCGAAAGGCTGAATATCTAAAATAGAATATCCTCCATCCACTAAAATTTTTGCATCTCGAGCCTGAGTGGCCGGGTCGCAGGAAATATAGACAATATAGTTTGGACTGAATGCTAAAGCTTGGGATAGAAAATTTTGATCACACCCCTTTCTCGGGGGGTCGATTAGTAGTGTACAAGGTCGGAAGGTTGAATCAATTGCATCAAAAATGGAAGATGCGTCTCCAAGAATAAATTCCGTATTAGATATCCTATTGAGTTCTGCATTTGCTTGTGCACCGAGAAACCCTTCCCTGCTAATTTCGATCCCGATTACATTTTTAAAATAGGATGCAGCGGAAATACCAAACAGTCCGCTTCCGCAATAGGCATCAATTAAAAAAGATGATTCTTGAGGCTGGGACTGTTGAATAACATAATTCACCAACTCAGAAAGTATAAAAGGATTATTTTGAAAAAACTCACCTGCCCGGAATTGAAAAGTAAGATTACCAACCCTCTCCTGCACAAATTCGTTAGGGTCGGTGGATATGCTTTGGTTGGTGTCTCGTAAGAGTAAGGTGCCTCCCTTTTTAAGTCCTTGTTTGTTGTCCTGAAGACTTTGCTTAGCCGATGGCATAGCTTCATTAATTGCTGGAGTAGCAATCGGGCATTGATCAACATCGATCAGCGTCCTTCTGGTTCCTTGCTTTAAAAACCCGACCTTAAAAGTGTGGGAGGGATGAGGTTTTTCAAAATGAGGAGTAAGCTTAGAGCGGTATCCATATTTTTGCGGAGAGGGGATTGGTCGGTTAACTGTAAATTCAATTCCACCTATCCGTGCAAACGAATCCTGGACTTGTTTTTGTTTCCATTCCAATTGAGTTGCATATTCCATATGTTGGTACTGACAGCCTCCGCATTCACCGAAAAGATCGCATAATGGCTTAACTCGGTTTGGCGAAGCTTTATGCACAGAGATACAGTCAGCTGATGAATAATTTTTATGATTACGGTAGATGCGTGCTTGGACTTTCTCACCCGGCAAAACATAGGGCACCTGCACGACCCATCCGTTGTCTCTTCCTAGACCAAGTCCTAAATTAGTTAAGGATTCTATTTCTAAATCAATCAGATGGTGATAGGGGTAGGGGTGTGGCGTAAATCCCTTGGGAGAATTATTCATCATCATTTTTCTTAACGAGCTCGCTATCTTCAAGCAAAGCCGTTTTTTTAAATATGTGCAGACACGAATAGAAAGCACTTCGAATCCAAAGATTAAGCATTTGGTTCGTCTGAGAAAATCGAGCCATTATCGAAAAGAAGTGGGGCTATTTCTTTTGGAAGGGAAAAGGGAGATTGATGGGCTACTCGCAGGAGAGCACTCATTGGAAGAACTTTANTTTCTAGAANATTCTCACGATGAAGAGCTTGCGTCCTTTATATCAGCAATAACCAATGCGGGCATCGCCTGTTTTGAAGTGGCTGAAGCACCAATGAAAAAAATCTCCTATCGAGGCGAAGCAAGCAAAGTAATCGGAGTTGCCAAACAATGGGACTTGAATCTTATAACTCCTAGAAATCAGAGCTATGATGCAGTTCTTATATTGGATGAAATTGAAAAACCTGGCAATTTAGGTGCGATTCTCAGAACTGCAGAAGCCATGGGAGTGAATGCAGTTTTATTATCCGATACGAGTGTAGATTTTTTTAATCCAAATGTAATAAGGTCTTCCATGGGCTTATTCGCCACTCAACCAGTATTTTGTGGAACAAAAAAAGAGATCCTGGAATGGGTTCGTAAGGCAAAACTTATGGTCGTTGGCACCAGTTCGCATGCGAAGCAAACGATTTATGAGTATGATTTTCATCCAAGCATTGCACTACTTATGGGAAGTGAAAGTAAAGGGCTGGGTCAGTTTTGGGAAACGAATGTCGATGCGATGGTTTCGATTCCGATGAGAGGCTATGGAAGCTCATTAAACCTCAATTGTGCAACTGCCGGGATACTCATGGAAATTAACCGGCGAAGATTAATTCAGAGTTTTTAGCCAAGGCATAGTTTTGTCCAGAGCTTCTTGCATGGAAAGTATCGGTTCATATCCAAAATCCTTTCTAGCTGCCTCGGATGAGAACCAATGGTCCTGTGCTAATTGGCAAGCAACAAAGCGACTCATTGGCAAATCAGACTTCATGGGAAGTATTTTCCATAAAAATTCTGCAACGGTTCCAACAAGGTAAGCTTTAGGGAGACTAAGATTACTCTCAACTGCATCAAGGCCTACTTTGCTAAAAATAGAATTTAGCCACTTCCATAAAAGAACAGGCTCGTTTTGGGAAATGAAATATGCCCGTCCACCGATTGGCTTTCCTCTAATAAGTGCATCTAATGCCAAGATATGGGCATGTACGACATTGTCGATATGAGTTAAATCGACTTTGTTTAATCCATTACCTATTATTTTGAGTTTTCCCATCTTGTGCCGATTAATCACCTTGGGCAAAAGGTGTGGATCGTTTTCTCCCCAAATTAAGTGTGGTCGTAGGGCAACTGTGGCAAAATCCCTTCGATTAGATGAAAGAACTTTCTTTTCAGCAATTGATTTAGTGTATGAATAGGGGGATATTCGTGAAGAAATGTATGGCATATCTTCTTTTCCATCTCTTATTGCCTTACCAGAGAATACTACGCTTGGGGAACTAGTGTGAATAAAATATTGTACACCACATTCTTTAGAAGCCTGCAAAAGATTTACAGTGCCAATAAAATTGGCTGAGTAATAATCACTATAGTTTCCGTCTACTCCTGCTTTTGCCGCAGTGTGAATAATGCAGTCTACACCTTCAAAGATTTTAACATCATTAATTTTTTTGGACAGGTCTAATTTATGATGTTTAATTTTAGTATTATTAGAACCTGCGTCTGATCGGCTTAATGTTTCAACATCATGGCCAAGTTCGAAAAGTTTCTGACTAATTTTCTTACCTACGAAACCGCGTCCTCCTGTCACCAGAATTTTCATTCTGGTAAGCCCAACCGTTGGTTCCTAAGAACTTTTTTTGTCCATTTTTTGGATAGAGACAATCTGTGAATTTTCGCATTGTGTCTTGCATCAACAGGAAGTTTTTCTTCAAAAAAAACTCTTCTGATACCGAATTCACCAAAATTTTTTCTTAATAAGGAATAAATCTCATCACAAAGTTTCGGATTGTTATTCAGCGAGACTTTCTCAACCACTAAGGATGGTTCCTTTACCGCTTGCATTCCAATGCCGATCAGGGCACATCTGTTTACTCCATTGATGTTATTAAACATGTGTTCGCACCTTTCCGTTTCAAGCGGTCCTGATTTTGTCTGGATGCACTCAGCTTTTCTTCCTAGGAAGCGCAAATTATGGTTTTCATCCCAGTAACCTAAGTCTCCCATCCGATGATAAACTTTGGAATTGAATGTAAATCTTGCGTCCCTTGTAGCACCGGGCATTTGATCATACCCGTCTGTTACTGTATCCCCTGAAACGCAAATTTCACCAGTTTCCAGTTTTTTTATTATTGGAATAATAGTGTCTTCGCTTTCATTAGGTATTGGTGAGTTTCTAACTGGTATGAGTTGAATAGAAACATCTCTAACAGGTTTTCCCAGGCATGAACCTTCACCCATAACTATAGACTTACTAAGTTTAGCAATTTGATGATGACTACAGTAAGTAACCGGTAGAGCTTCCGTAGCTCCATAAGGGATGATAACTTCTCCTCTGGGAAGACGTTTTGCTAAGTTACAAACTAGATTTGGTGACGCTGGTGCCCCTGCAAGCATAATACGCTTGATGTTCCCCAAGTTGATGTTGTTTGTTTTACAGTAGTCATTAATTTTTTTGCCTATGACTGGTGAGCAAAAAGCCGATGATATCTGATGCTTCACAATTGCTTTTACAAGCTTTTCAGCACTTGCTTTTGCAGGCTTTGTGGGGTTCATTTCTGGGATCACAGATGTAACACCCAATGCAGGGTTAAATAATGAAAAAACAGGTAGGGTAACAAGATCCAGTTCACCTTTTTTTATCTTAAACTCCTCACTTAAAACGCGAATCTGGGCATTGAAGTTTTTGTGAAGATAGCGAACACCCTTGGGTGGACCTGTTGATCCGGATGTAAAAACTATTGCAGCCAAGTCATCATCTTGCACATTACATATTTTAGCAAAACCACTACCGAAAGAACTTTTAATAACTTTTAAAAAGTCTTTAGTGACTAGAACTTTTCGTTGCAATGTCTTAAATGATCCTTTGAAAAAGGATGACATCCAAACTGCAATACCTATGCCGATTAAATTTGTAGCGTTGGATTTCTTTATGCATTTAAGCAGCGATCTAATTCCCATTCCAGGGTCTATAATAATTGGTACAGCACCGATGTATAAGAGTGCAAAACAGCATACTATTAATTCATAACCCGGTCTCACCATTAGGAGCGTGCGATCTTTTTTTTGCACACCTCTTTTTTTGAAATATGAGCTGCAATAAATTACATCCTTGTGCAACTCTTCAAATGATTTTTTGAGATGCGGCTTGGCATCGGAAATGATCGCTATTTCACCGGGAAATTCTTTTGCATTATTCTCAAGGTGCTTCGCTAAATTTCCCGAGAATATTTTTTCGAACATTTCTTTAATTAATTTCTCTCAGCCAGCCATCTTTCAGCTTCAATCGCAGCTTGGCAGCCCATGCCAGCAGCAGTGATAGCCTGTCTGTATATGTGATCAGCACAGTCACCAGCCACATAAACACCTGGTATATTAGTTAGAACGCTACTTCCTGTTTTTGGAATTAAATATCCGTTTTCATCTAGTTCTAATTCATTTTCAAAACATTTTGTATTGGGGACATGACCGATAGCGATAAAGACACCTTTGCAGAAAACTTCAGAAGTTTCTCCATTCTTTATGTTCGAAACTTGAACACTTTTTACTTTTCCCTCTTCATCCGGAATTATTTTGTCGGGCTTTGTATCCCATATTACTTTTATTTTGGGATGATCTAGTACGCGATCTGCCATTATCTTCGAAGCCCGAAATTGGTTACGTCTGTGCAAAACTGTCACACTGGAGCAAAACCTTGTTAAGAATAATGCCTCCTCACAAGCCGAGTCTCCTCCTCCAACTACCACAACTTCCATGTCTCTGTAAAATGCACCATCACAGGTTGCACATGTCGTAACACCTTTACCGCCGTACATCTCTTGCTCACCTGGTATTCCAAGAAGTCTGGGCGCAGCACCTGTGGCAATGATTACGGCTTTTGCTTCAATCACCTTATCTCCTGCTTTGAGTACTTTCTTGTCTTCCCCTAATATAACTGAATCCACAAATGAATTTTGAATTCTTGCCCCAAATTTAAGAGCTTGTTTTCGCAAGCTGTCCATTAGTATAAATCCATCAATACCATCCGGAAAACCAGGGAAGTTCTCCACTTCAGAAGTAGTGGTCAATTGACCTCCGGGTTGCTTTCCTTCAAGTATCAGAGGATTAAGATTTGCTCTAGCAGCGTAAATGCCAGCGGTAAAACCGGCACAACCAGTGCCTATAATGATAATATTTTCCATGAATTATTCAGATCAACTTTAGGTGATTAGATATAGCATAATTGATTTAAATTTTTAGAATGTCGAGATGACTTTAATTGATAGCCACTGTCACCTAAAAACTTTTGTTCAAAAAGGCACATTGGATAGTGTCTTGGCTCGGGCAAAAAATGCCGGAGTGGAAAAATTAATTACAGTGGGAACAAGCATTCAAGACTGGGATTGCTATCAATCTTTAGCTAGTAATAACCCTGATATCTTCTACTCGGTTGGCTTGCACCCTTGTTATGTTGCTAATGATTGGGCGGCTGATATTGAGAAAATTCCTGATTACTGGGACAGTCAATGTAAGCCGGTTGCCTTGGGGGAAATCGGACTTGATTACTTTCATTTGCCCAAGGACAAAAATTTATCTTTAGAGCATGTTATTCAGCAGCAACAATGCTTTTCTAGGCAATTGGATCTTGCGAGACTACTAGATTGCCCTGTTATCATTCATTCAAGAAATTCTTTTGAAGATTGCGTTAATCTTATTGATCTAAGCGGACTAGAATGGGAAAGAGTCGTCTTTCATTGTTTTTCAGAGGGTTTACTTCAAATGAAGGCAATATCCAGCAGGGGAGGTCGTGCTTCTTTTACCGGAAACATTACTTATGCAGGTAATAACAAAATACTTGAAGCCGTCAAATATCAGGGAGTTGAAAAGCTTATTTTAGAGACAGATAGTCCTTATTTGAGCCCAGAGCCTAATAGGAAATCAAAGAATGAACCATACAGAGCGAGGGAAATCATTGGGTTTCTAAAATCAATTTTTGAAGATGATTGCCAGCAGATGGAGGAAATCATAAGAATGAATACTGAAGAGTTTTTTAAGTTAAATAGTTGATTCAAACTTGCAGTAATTTACAAAATGAATATGAGTAAATTAGTTTTGATTTTTGCATTATAATAATATTACCCCAACCAATAATATTTTATCAATTGTTGCATAGAACATGAATGAGCAAATAGATAATTTAGAAGAAGACACAACTGAAGAGTTGCAGGATCCCTCATCTCCAAAGCAGAAAGATCGCGAATCGCGATCTTCTGTAAGAAAAGAATTGCGAGAACAGAGACAACTCCTCCGTGATCTTAGGAGAAGATTAAAAGGAGGAGAAAACTTGTCGGGAGATATAGAGGCATGTCAAGGACAGATAGAACTGCTATACAAGGAATTGCAATCAATTGAAGACGGTGGTCACACTACCTTTTTGGAGGCAAAAGAAGTAATTGCTCCCAAAATGAATTATGCTGAGAAAAAAGAGGATCTTAAAGATAAAATTAAACTAGTAAAAAAAGAAATCCACGAGTTGGAAGAATCCCTTTACCAGCCTAATTTACCTGATGTTACTAGGGATGAAACAATCGTCGAGCTCTCAAGACTAAAGAAGGAACAAGAGGATCTATCTGAGGAAATGAATGCTTTGCAACAATTCAATCATACACGTTTTGTTGAAGCTAGAGAAGAAACCAGAGAGCAGATGCAGCGGGCAGAAAAAGAACAAAATCTTGAAGAAGAAATTGATAGACTTAGGCAAGAATTGAACGAAGCTAACCAAAGTGCCGATTTAAGCAGGGCAAATGAGTTACTTTCCAAAATTTCAGATCTTGAAAACGAAATAAAGAACCTTGATAGACCTGAAAAAGATGTATTCTTGGAACGATTCGAAGACAATACTCAAGACCCATTTTTGGAACATTAAAGTCCTTCAATTCATCCACTCTTTTTTTCGTTTGAATATATAGTTACTTTAGCCTCGTGATGGCTTAGCAAATATTTGGCCCGCTTTATCGCCTTGGCCGTAGAAAGCGTAGGGTTTGAACGAGTATGGGGAAAAATATTTTTGCGATTCATGCGACCCATAACACCTGAATTCCTTAGAATTCTTATGGCATCTTTTCTTACTTCACAAAGCAATACATGGCATTTTTTCTCTTTGTAATATTCCAGTAGTTCTTCAAGTGCCAAAACAGAAGTGGCGTCCAAATGGTGGGCATTAAGAAGTTTAAGAACAAGGACCTTAATATTCCTATTTTCTCCAACCCGCCTTATCTGCTCATAAAATAAATCAGCAGCAGCGAAAAAGAGTTCTCCCTCTACATGAACAATTGAAACCTCTGGTTGAGAAAATTTAGTTTTCTTTGGAATATATGTAAGTTCGCCGCTTTCATTATAACCATGTTCGGTCATTTCCGGTTCTGCTACTTTTTTTAGAAATAAGAAGAGCGAGGTGAGGACACCAACAAATATTGCGAATTGTAGAGAAAAGATTAAGCCCACTGTGAAAGTGACAATAAATGTTAATGCATCTGATCGGGATGACTTGATTGCCGTAACCAACTGATTCTTCTTAATCAAAGAAAGACCAATGATAACAACGAGGGTTGAAAGAACAGAGACAGGAATCCATTGCACGGCATTCCCTAGGTACATATAACCAATCAAAACCAATAATCCTGTAAAAATATTTGAGGCACCTGATTTTGCACCCGAATTTACATTAAGAGTCGATCGAGTAAGNGAACCCGAAGCAGGCATACCNGAAAAAAANGCACATCCTAAGTTTGCNANACCAAAAGANAGAGANTCTCGATCACTTTGAATCCTCTTTCCATTTCTGGAAGCAAGAGATTTACCTATTGANAGACCTTCGATCAAGCAGAGCAAAGCAATGGCGAAAGAGGATTGTAAAATAATTTCCCAATGCTCAATAAACATGTTGAAACTAGGAATCGATAAGGGGAGTAAGTTCGCATCAAAGGATTCAAGACAGAAAACTTGAAAATTTTGTGAAATAAGAATTTGACCAGCCAGAGATCCCAACACCAAACTTATGGCAACGTTAGGAAGGCTGCGAAAATTTCGTTTTAGAATGTAAAAGCATAACAAAGTAAAAATACTTAAAAAAATAGAAGAGGTTGTATGGGAAGAAAAACTATCGAAAATATAAAATGCAGATTGGAAAAAATTGGTTCCAAGCGGCAGATCATTTTGGAGACCAAACACAGTGTCCATTTGATTTATAATTATCAAGAATGAAGCTGCTGTTATGTATCCCGTAATCACTGTCCTTGATATGAATTTAATGAGAAATGATATACGAAAAAGACCGGCAAGAATTAGCCATATACCTGTACAAACTAAAATACTTGGAAGTACTAATAGGGCACTTTGTGTAAGTTCTCCATTACTTGATACCATTTGTAACTGGAGAAAGGCTCCTAGAAGAAGTACTGCAGTCGCATTTGTTGGTCCAAGTGTTATGAATCTCCCGCCTCCAACTATTCCCCCTATAAATGCAGCAACACCAGATGCAAGCAGTCCAAAATGTAGTGGCAAACCAGCTATTAGTGCATATGCCATACCTTGTGGTATTGCTAATAAGGCAACATTAAGCCCTGCCTTTGTATCTCGAAAAAAGTATTGAGATTTAAACATCTTTAATTGCCTAAAATCATGTAGAAAAAACTTTATTCAATTAGGAAAGTTATTAAACCTTTTGATTCATTCCAAAACTTAAGTTTTTCATAGTATTCCGCCTTAAGTTCTTCTAAGGAATTACTAACCTTTTTAAATAACGAAACTTCGGGAATTTTAGGATTTTCATTAGATGAAAATGACGAATCTTCAATGCTTTTCAATTTTAGATCCTCCAACTGACTTTTTTTGATTTCAATATCTTGAGCAAGTTCATTAATAGCCTTTTCATATTCACTAACTAAGAGTGAGGAAAGTTTACTTTTATTTAAGCGCATTTGCTCTGCTGAGGACGATTGGGAGTTGTTTTTTAAGATTCTTGTCAGCTGTTGTATTAAAGAAACATACTCTTCAATCTTACCATAGCCTCTAAGGAAATCATTATCCAAAAACCCTTCTTGGAGTTTTAAATAATTGGAAGAGTTAATTTCTTCATAAACTTTTTGTAAATCTTCCAACTCCCGTCCTAAAATTTTTATCTCAGATGACATAGTAATTGTGGTAAGGTTGTCGTTATTATTTTCTTTAAGCTTATTAATTCTTGAAACTAATTCATTAGATTTATTTTCCAATAGAATGATTTTTTGTTTCTGCGATTTTATCTCCGGAATTGAGAGAATTGAACTTTCCGCATTTTCGTAGAAACTTGTTATCGCTTTGAGTATTGCAATTTGAAGTATCTTCGCAGCCCTTTTTGTTTTACCCTTGGTTATGACAAAATGTGTGTTGTTATTTTCAGATTCGTATTTCGTGTAAAACAAAGTAGATAAAAAATTCGTAGAGTTAAATTCTTTTGACGCAAAATCATTTTGAGACAAAATTTCATTTTTCGCCTGAATACTACGATTAAGAAATTCGTTTAAAAAAAAAGTAAACTTTTTGCTATTAATTATTTTATCGTTGAGAGTTCGAAGTAAACCAAGATTTTTACTGTAATTGATTTTAATTTTTTCCGTTTCCCAAACATTGTCCTGAGTTCTTTCTCCATATGTTAATTCTTCATCTTTGGTTGGACCTTTTTTTTCAACTATTTTGGTTACCAATTGAAATTCATCGTTTATTTCATTACGGAATGTTAAATAGTAAAATACAATCAGTGATATTGAAATCGCAACGATGCAGATAAACGGATGTACTCTCACAAGGTTTTACTCAGGATTTTCTTTAACAATCATTAATCACTTAATTTCTTTATTAGCTAAATCATCGTTTATGTAAAGTGAGATGAATTCAGTATCCATAGAGTATTCTCAGTTGTTAACATCAATCCAAAAGTCGTTGTATGCCTTTATTCTTTCCTTGTTACCAAATCGCAGCGAAGCTGAAGATGTATTGCAAGAGACCAATTTAATTCTTTGTCAAAAAGCAGGTGAATATGATCAAAATGGACATTTTCAAGGATGGGCTTTTAAAATAGCCAGATATCAAGTGATGAAACATATGACCAAGAGAAAGCGTAGTAAAATTTGCTTTTCGACTGATATCGTTGAAGATGTTGCAGCTGAAGAATTTGATTCAAAGAGAGTCGCAGTTATGCAAAAGGCATTATCTATTTGCTATGAGCTATTGCCCAAGAAAATGCGCTTTATTGCTAAGCTGAGATTTAAAAAAGAAAAAAGTATTAAAGATATTTCTAAAGAAGTTAATCGACCTATGGGTGCCATATCTTCTACACTTTATCGAATCAGGCAGAAGTTGCTTGATTGTGTTAGTGAAAAATTAGTTTTGGTTGAGTCTGAAGCAGATTTCAAAAATTCTTAACCATTTATGTAATATTCAAAGCTTTAGTGCTAATAGTTATCATACCGCCCCATGAAAACTACAACGCATCATTTTGATAAGCTCGTAAGCAAGGCTCTTGACTCAACAATTACGGAGGCAGAGGGAGATCACCTAAGAGCAATCTTAAAAGAATACCCTTCATTCCAGAAGAGATACTGCAGAGCAATCTTGATAGAATCTCTATTTCACTGGGAAGAGGTTGAGGAGTCTTCCAGCTTAGATACTAAAATCATAGCATTTCCGTATTGGGCACAAGCTCTATCCTTTGCTGCCGTTCTTATATGTTTACTGTCTGCTTGGTTGTTGCACGATTCTGGCTCACAGGCAGGCACTCATGATGCGGAAGTTCTTACTGCCAATTTCAGTGAAAGGAAGAACACAAACTTTCCTTCAAAGCCTGCTACTATTAAAGGAAATTTTTTACTGGGTGAGACCTCTTCATCTAATAAAGTAATTAACAAAGCATCTGAGTACATTAATGAATTTTTGCCTACCAATGCAATTAATTCTAAATCTTTCCTTCAATTTCAAGACGGACTTGCCATGATGAGCATCGAATCTAAGTTATCGACCTCGTCGATGAGCGGAATTATGCCCCTATCTGACGGAGAAATGATGAAACTAAGTGCCATGGAGATAAACCCAGTTTCGCGAAATGCTGAAATCGTTGAAACACTTCGTGTTTATGACATGACAAGTTCGGACCAAAATTTTAAATCTGTCGATGCTGTTATTCATATAAATCAAAGTTTTACAGAGATGAGTGATGCAACTGAATTTGTACTATCACTTCATGCATTATCTTCTCCCCAAGAAGATTCTTTGATTCAGGTAGAATCTTCATCTCGGACAATTTTTAGTGATAATGACCAATCCACATGGGAGAGAGTTGATACATCTATTTCAATTCCGCGTGGTACTGACTACCTTGTTGTGGCCCTTTCTGCTAGGAAGTCAGGTCCTAGTGCACTAAATGCACATCATCAAGAATTTTTTGGCGACGAGCTAGATGTGGCTTTCCTTGGTATTTAATGTATTTAAATTTATTGTCTTCCGGCATTTGAACTAAACTTAGACTTTTTTAGATTCGCTTGCTAACAAAAACAGTTGATTTATCAGCAGTAAATCTTTCAAAAGGTGGATGAATCCTAGAAAATACCTATTTATTTTACCTTTATTAATGCAGCCAATTTTTTCGGAAGATTGGCCGGGATTTGGTGGCATAAGCGGAAACTTTATTAGCAGTGAAAATAAATTAAAGAAAACCTGGGGAAATCAGGAACCCATAAAACTTTGGGATCATGAAATAGGCCTCGGCTTTTCGTCGATCATTGAATCAAAAGGTCTCGCTTATACCCAAGGATACTCAAATGGTAAAAATAGTGTATTCTGTGTTGATGTTAAAAGTGGGGAAATTCTTTGGAAATCATCATTTCCCTGTTCAAAAGCTGATGATTATTTTAAAGGAGGCAGTAGATCAACCCCTTTGGAGAACGATGGAAATTTATATCTTTCGACTCATATGGGTGATGTTTACTGTTTAAATTCACAAAAAGGCAATATTATTTGGAGCTTAAACATGTCCAAAGATTTGGGAGGAAAACGCCCAACTTGGGGATACGCTGCTTCTCCTGTAATTATTGATCAACAACTTATATTAGTAACCGGTTCTCCAAATGGGTCTTTGGTAGCCTTGAACAAAAAAACTGGCGACGTTCTTTGGAAAAATGGAAATTACGGAGCGGCATATGCCACGCCACAAAGATATACTACAACCAATAAACTCCTGGTATTCCATGAGGCCGGACTTTCTTTACATAACCTTTCAGATGGAAGTGAAATTAATTTTTATCAGCATAAAACAAGGTACGGTATAAACGCATCGCAACCCTTAGCCATAGGTTCGAGAATCTTGTTGTCTAGTGCTTACGGTAAAGGTTCTGCCATGATCAATCTTTCGAGTAAAAATACAAAAGTTGAATGGAAAACCGAAAAGGTTGCCGCTCAGATGGCCAGCTTGATTCAACATAATGGTTATGTCTATGGCATTCATGGGCAGGCAGGAACTCGAGCAAAATTCTCAACTCTATTCTGCATGAATAGTAAAAGCGGAAAGATTATTTGGGAAAAAAAAGGCTACGGGTTGGGAAGTCTTATTTTAGTGGATGAGAGCCTTGTTTTATTAAATGAAAGCGGAGAACTTGTTTTGATAGATGCAAACCCTAAACAGTTTATTGAGAGAGCTAGCTTTCAGATATTATCTGGAAAGGATAACTGGGTTCCTCCAAGCTATGCAAATGGGCGCCTTCATTGTCGATCAAGTGATGGAACATGGGTCTGCTTGAAAATGGGACCAACCATCTAGCCATCGTTGAGATAATTAGAGATTTGTTTAAGAGTGGACGCAATAAAAGTCCTTTCCTTTATTGAAAGTGCAGAAGTTAATGTCTTCTCGACATCCAGTGCAATCTGCTTGCATAGCAACCATTTTTCTTTTCCAAGCTTAGTGGCAACCACCATTTTTTTCCTCTTGTCTGATTGAACTGGATTTCTTTTAATGAGTCCATGCAGCTCCATTCTATTTAGTAGAGAAGCTATGTTATTCGGGTCGGTAAAAAGCAGTTTAGCAAGGTCTTTTTGGTATATCGCCTTTTGGTCTAATTCGTGAATCCATCTTAGAACTGAATATTGATCAGGTGTAATGCCTGTAGGTTGTAGTCTTTTTCCAAAAGTCGAGTTTAACTTTATCCAGCAAGCCCGTAAAGCAGGAGGAAATGTCTTATGCTTTCTCTTCTTCATAAAATATTATTTCCTGATTGCTTATAAGGATGTTTGACAAAATAGTACATACAAGTACTAATTCTGATACCTCTATTTTAACTTTTGATCAACTATGTTTACCAAGAACTTCCTGCTCATAATTTCACTACTCCTTTCGTTTTTTTTACAAGGCTGTCTATCTCCAAAATCACAACCTGAATCCTCGGCCACCATACCGCAGATAAATTCAAACTGGCTTTATTGGCGGGGGTCAGATGGGACAGGAGTTTCTAGTCAAACGGGACTTCCGACCGATTTGAATAAATCTCTCATTTGGACTCACGATATCCAGGGCGGCGGGGTGCCAGTAATTGCTGGGGGTAAAGCCTATCAATTTGGGTACTATGGTACAACAGATGACCTGCAAGAAGCACTGGTATGTTTCGATGCAAGTTCAGGGGATGTTCTTTGGCAAAAGAGACATAGCGATTTTATAAGTGATATAGTTTACAATAGATACGGGGTAGGTGCTGCTTGCGTTGACCCAGCATCGGGTAATGTTTACTTCCAGACAAGTCCTGGTTTACTTATTGGATACGACTCGGACGGTAATAAATTATGGGAACGCTCTCTAATGGAAGAGTTTGCAAGGCTTACTTTTCCTAATGGAAGAACCGGTGGTCCATGCGTCGATGGTCATCTGGTTATTATCCATGCCATTACTGCAAATTGGGGAAAGCAGGGGCCTGCAAGAGATCGGTTTTACGCTTTCGACAAGGATACAGGTGACTTGGTTTGGTCATCTACTCCGGGCATCACCCCTAAAGATAGTTCATTTGCTCCGCTGACCTTCGAAGATCTTCCGGGCGGCAGAAGGGTTTTCTACAGCGGTACAGGTTGTGGTCATGTGGTATGTATTGATGCACGTACAGGACAGGCTTTGTGGCGTTTCCAAATGTCGTATGGCGGAGTTAATGCCGGAATAGTAATACATAATGATTCAATCATTGCCGTTCATGGTAAAGAGAATATTGATAGCACAATTATTGGCAGAATGGTGGCCATTAAAAAGCCTGATTCTTTGCCGGGCTTAGGTGAAGATATTTTAGTGCTGGGAAAGGATCATGAAATTTGGAGAAATAATGGAATCGAAGCTTTTACCAGTACGCCGGTGTATCGCGACGGTAGAGTTTACTCAACCATCAAGCGTGGTGAATTAGTTTGCCTAGATGCAAGCACTGGGGAAGAGCATTGGGTTCTCAAGCTTGCGCCAGATCAAATACACGCTTCACCTACTTGGGCTGACGGTAAGCTATATGTGCCCATGTTTAACGGAAAGGTCTTTATTGTGGAGGATGCAGGAGACAGTGGAAAGGTTATCAATGAAATCGATTTAGGCTCAGCGTGTCTTGCGGCGCCAGCAGTTGCACATGGAAGGGTATTTGTACAGTCGAAGAAGAAACTTTATTGCTTTGGCTCAAAATCACCTGCGCCTCCTTTTGTGGTTAAGCCCCAGAAAGAATTTAAGCATATTTTGACTGATCCTCCATCCAAGGATTCTGCCGTTTCTTTACAAGTTGTTCCCGCAGAGTTTGGACTAAAAGCCGGTAACAAGCTTGCCTTTGATGTCTTTACATTGGATGCCAATGGTAAAAGGATAGCTAAAATTAATGGTTCAGGCTCTAGTAATAACAATTTGAATTGGGAAAAATGGATCCCTCCCACTGCAAAGGTTACATCAAAAGTAGATGCCGAAATTGAGGATGGGGTTTTGGTAGCAGATATTAACGCATCTTTATCTGCTGGTGCTCTTAAAGTTTCAAAAGGTGGTCTTTTCGGAGTAACTCGCGGAAGGATTTTACCAAGTCTCCCTTACAATGAAGATTTTGAAAATGGTTTCGAATTTAGCCATACAAGCTCTGACAGCATTTCATTTTCTTATCCACCATTGCCTTGGCTTGGTGCAAGAATGAGATGGCAAGTTCAGGACATGGAAGAAAACAAAGTGGCTGGAAATACCTTAGACAGGGTCTTATTCCAAAGGGCAATTAACTTTATCGGCCATACGGACATGACAGATTACATCATGGAAGCTGATGTCATGACAGATGGCGACCGACGCACGAAATCAAATATTGGCCTTATCCACCAGCGTTATATTTTCGTCTTAGTTGGAAACAGCCAGAAGCTGGAAGTGGTCTCTAATTTCGACCGATTCCGTCATTCAGTGCCTTTTTCAATCAAAACAAAGTCTTGGTACAAGCTTAAGACAAGTGTGGAGGTAGATGAAATGGGAAATGGAATGATCAGGGCGAAGGCTTGGCCAAAAGGTGATGAAGAGCCTGACGAATGGACTTTAGAAATTGAACACGCTGATGCACACACACACGGTGCACCAGGAATTTATGCGATGTCACCGCAAAGTAAAAAGAAAGTTTTCATCGATAATATTTCGATCACCCAAAATTAATTTTCACTCAACAATTATTCCAATGAATTCACTACACAACTTATTCCTTACCGCTCTTTTTCTAAGTTCGAATGTTTTCGCGGCTGATTGGCCGACATGGGGGGGCGATGCCACTCGAAATATGGTTTCTCTGGAGACTGGTCTTGATTTCGATTTTGAGCCTGGTGAAATGAATGACGACGAGTCCGTTAAAATGGAAACCACCAAGAACATCAAATGGGTGGCAAAATTAGGATCCCAAGCCTATGGGAATGTGACGATTGCCAATGGTCGGGTTTTTGCCGGTACCAATAACGAGTCACCCCGTGACAACGGCAAGAAGGGGGACCGCGGCGTTGTAATGTGTTTCAATGAAAAAAGTGGTGATCTTGAGTGGCAATTGGTCATACCTAAATTGGGAGCTGGAAAGGTGAGTGACTGGGAATATATTGGTGTCTGTTCTTCTCCTGCGATTGAGGGTAACCGTGTGTATGTGGTTACAAATAAATGTGAAGTGGTTTGCCTTGATATCGAAGGTTTTAAAAACGGCAATGATGGCCCCTTCATGGACGAGGCAAATTATATTAAGCCCAAGGGTACGCAAGATAAGCTTAATGAAAAATTCGATGCGGACATTATTTGGATGTATGACATGAGAGATCAGCTCGGAGTCTTCCCCCACAATGTGACAAGTTCTTCGCCTTTAATTATCGGGGACACGATTTTTGTCGCAACTTCAAATGGAGTCGACTGGTCGCATACCAATATTCCAAGCCCTCTTTCCCCAAGCTGGGTAGCCCTCGATAAGAATTCTGGTGAACTGATCGGTGAAGACGGTTCCGGGGCGAGTGCCGGAGCACTGCATGCAGCTTGGTCGTCCCTGACTTATGGAAAAATAAAGGGCGAGGAGATCCTTATTTGGGGAGGTACGGATGGGTACTGCTATGGTTATTTAAATAAAACTCAAAAGGATGAAGATGGTTATGACCTTTTCCAGCCAAAATGGAAAGTTGATTGCAATGAGTTGAGCTATCGCAAGGACAAGGAAGGAAAGAAAATACCATATGCAACTCCTCCAGGGCCCAGTGAGCTTATTGGCACACCTGTCCTCTATGAGGACAAGGTTTATTGTGCAATTGGTCAGGACCCAGAGCATGGCGATGGAGTGGGGCGCCTCTCATGTATCGATGCAAGCAGCGGAAAGGTTTTGTGGAAATACACCGATGTCGGGCGCACCATATCCACGGCATCAGTTCATGAAGGGTTGGTTTATATTGCTGAGTATGCGGGTATTATCCACTGCCTCGATGCAGAAACGGGAAAGTTATATTGGACGCATGATTCTTTTAGTCGAATATGGGGTTCCACTTTAGTGGCTGACGACAAGGTTCTTCTAGGAAATGAGGATGGTGATCTTCTGATTATCGATCATGGAAAAGAAAAACCTAAAGTAAAAACCGTCAACATGGGAGCTCCCGTTTATAGTTCTCCTGTTGTCGCAAACAAAACACTTTATGTTGCCACGCAAACACACCTGTACGCCATAGGTAAGTAATTTGGAGCAAGACAACCATGGGAAAAACAATTGTTTGGGCTCTCTTCATCATTCTCTTTTTTCTCCATCAAGATTTTTGGTGGTGGGAAGATTCTGATTTGGTTTTTGGATTCATGCCTATTGGGCTTGCGTATCATGCAGCCTTTTCTATTGCCTGTGCTTGCCTTGGAGCTTTGGCGATACGATATGCCTGGCCTCATGATTTAGAAGAATTTGCGGAGGAAAAATAGTAGCAGTTTAAACCTGCTCATCCCAAAAATTTGAAATGACTACACTTATCGTAATTATCGGATACCTGTGCCTGTTACTGGCTCTAGGGTTTTTCAGCAACAAACTCTTCAGAGGAACCAGTAAAGACTACTTTGTGGCAAGTCATAGCATTGGACCGTTTCTATTATTGATGAGTGTATTTGGGACGACCATGACGGCTTTTGCGCTTGTTGGTTCCACAGGAAAGTCCTTTGAGCGTGGAATAGGAACTTATGGACTCATGGCCTCCATCAGCGGCCTAGTGCATGCGGCTATCTTCTTTTTGATAGGTATCCGTCTCTGGGCATTTGGAAAAAAACATGGATTTATTACCCAAATACAATTCTTCCGAGCCCGATTCGAATCGGACTCAATTGGGTACTTATTGTTTCCCATACTAGTCCTTTTAGTTATTCCCTATCTTCTAATCGGAATCATTGGTGCTGGTAAGACGATCGAACCAGTCACCGCTGGAGCCTTTCCAGCTTTATTTACGAACCCAACCGCACCGCAATGGCTTGGTGGCGTACCACCATGGCTTACAGGACTGGTTGTTTCATTGGTTGTGCTCAGCTATGTTTTTATGGGTGGGTCTCGCGGAGCCGCTTTTGCTAACACATTTCAGACGATTGTTTTTATGATCATGGGATTGGTAGCTTTCGTCTTTATCATAAATGCCCTGGGTGGCATTAATAATGCGGGTAAAGTACCGGCTCGAATCAATGAAAAAGGGCTGGTGGTTCAGGATTATCAATTCGACAAACAGAAAGCACAGCTTGAAGCGAATGAGCCTCCGAAACCAATAGGTCGGGTTATTGATTTTGAAAATTCCAACCTGACCAATCAACAACCTCATTTCTGGCGTGAACCAGTGACCGTAGAATTTAAAAAGAAAATTCCAAAATCGGGAGAACTTGTGCCTTTTGAAAGAGAGCTTGGTATTCCTTTTATTACCTTTGTTACCTATCTTTTTATTCCGCTAAGTGTGGGAATGTTTCCTCATTTATTTCAACACTGGTTGACTGCAAGAAGTGCCAAGTCTTTTCGACTTACTGTGATTGCTCACCCCCTTTGTATAATGGTGGTTTGGGTTCCATGTGTATTGGTTGGAGCATGGGCAAGCGGGGTATTGCCTCCTGGAATTCCTCCCCCTGCAGTGCTTTCGGCTATGCTTAATCTTTTGGTCGGGGATCCCGTCCTAATTGGACTCCTCACAGCTGGCGTTCTTGCCGCGATTATGTCCTCCTTGGATTCGCAGTTTCTTTGCCTGGGGACAATTTTTACCAATGATATTGTCATACACAGGACTGGAGAAAATAAATATTCAGATAAACAAATTATCTTTATTGCAAGATGTTTTATCGTGGTGATTGTTGCAGTGACTTATGGACTGGCCATGTTGGCAAAAAACGCAAATGTCTTTGATTTGGCCATTTGGTGTTTTAGTGGATTCTCTGCTCTTTTCCCGGTAATTTTTGCGGCTCTGTACTGGAAGAGGACAACCAAACAAGGGGCGATAGCCAGCATCATCGCCGCTCTTNTATCATGGCTTTATTATTTTCATGAGTCGGGATACNGTGGTGAATACATGGTGGGACCGGGTATTGTTCCCGCGGCAATCTGTTTTGGTGCCTCCGCCGTAGTACTGATGGCAGTATCTTTATTTACTAAACCTCCTTCTAAGGAAACTCTTGATAAATTTTTCCCCAAGAAGAGCGAATTGTGAATTTCTAAAAACAAGTTTTAATGATTTACCCTATGCCAAACGAAGAAGAAGTTATTAAAGCGGCAGAAGAGTTAGACACTCATGTTGCTGAAATTATAAAGTGGCACTTTTCGCCAGAAACAGGCTGCCCTTTNTGGCTAGATTGGGCCAAAGAGCAGAGCTGGAATCCTATCGAGGAAATATCCAACTTCAATGACCTCTGTTCCAAATTCCCAAACTTTCAGGATGAATGGTTGAGAGATTTACCAAATGATGTCTGGGTACCCAAAGCATACTCTGACCGTCCCTTCAATATTTTCGAAACCGGAGGGACGACGGGCATGCCCAAACAGCGGATCGGCTGGGATGATTTTCGCATCGATTACACCGCCTTTTCCGATACTTTGAGCGATGAGCATTTTCCACGTAATCACTACTGGATGATGGTTGGACCGACCGGTCCTCGACGTTTGAGGCTCGCCATCGAACACTTGGCTAATGAGAGGGGATGCTCTTGCTATTTTGTGGATCTCGATCCCCGTTGGGTAAAACGCTTAATTGCGGGGAAGCAATTTGATCAGGCCCGNGCCTACATGGATCATGTGATAGATCAGGCACTTACCATTCTTAAACATCGGAGTGTTAGTGCCCTGTTCACTACGCCTAAGCTTCTCGAAGCTCTAGCGGAAAGAAAAGATTTGGTAAAAGCAGGTATCAAGGGTGTATTTTGTGGAGGAACAACCATGGACAAACAGTACGCCAGATTCCTTGTCGAAGAGGTTTGCGAGGGTGGTCAAATTGGATTTGTCCCAACTTACGGAAATACCCTCATGGGCTTAGCTCGCCATCATCCTATCAGTGCGGACAATGACTATTCGATCGCATACTACGCACCTCAACCTCGAGCTGTTCTTCGTGTCGTCAATCCTGACACCAATCAGGCGGTCGACTATGATACCTGGGGTCGAGTGGAACTTACGACATTAACCAAGGAATTTTTCATGCCTCGCTTCCTAGAGCGTGACGAAGCACTTCGAAGAAAACCTTGGGACGAAGCACCCTGGGATGGCGTAGCTGAAGTTCGCCCTTTTGGAGCAATGGAGAAAAAAATCGTAGAAGGAGTCTATTAACTATTATGAGCATTCCACACATATCCTGTTTACGCATGGGGAAACCCTACCGCAGTTTCAACGAATCAGAAGTTAAGGATTACCGTGACGGGTCGGTTAAAGCTACCCTTAGTCAGGTAAACGCAGGCATCATTCGAAGAGATCTTCGTGATATAAGCCGAGCTCGTGAAGCTCTGAGAAAATTTTCTACTCGTCAACTTATCGATATAAGCTCCAAAGCAGGAGAACTTTTTCTGAAGGAATCTTTGCCTTTGGGGGATGAGGGTCATTTACAGTCCGCACAGGATTATTTGGAGACACTGTCATCCACCAGTGGACTCCCTCATGTCATGGTCCAGCGTAACATGGATAAGATTCATTATGCCCTTACCCATCTTGAACTCATCCTCAATGGTTTAACCAGAGGTATCGACTTTTCCACACTTGATAAAGGGCATGGAGAGCAGGCAGGTGCTCCCGTATGTTTTTATCCAACAACCGATGCGTTAGGATTGGTTATGCCTAGTAATTCTCCTGCGGTTAATTCTCTTTGGCTTCCTTCAATCGCATTGAAGATTCCAGTGATCATGAAACCTGGGAGGGAAGAACCATGGACGCCCTACCGGTTGATGCAGGCATTTATTGCCGCTGGTTGTCCCAAGGAAGCTTTTGGTTTCTATCCGACAGACCATGAAGGAGCTGGAGATATTTTAAAGCTTTGTGGAAGAGCTTTGATCTTCGGCGATAAAAGTACCACGGATTTATACGCTGGCGATCCAGGGGTGCAGGTGCACGGGCCAGGATTTAGTAAGATTCTCATTGGCGATGATGAGATTGAAAATTGGGAGAAGTATATTGATGTGATGGTTTCCTCGATTTCCGATAATGGGGGTAGGAGTTGTGTAAATGCTTCTGCGGTTATCGTTCCCAAATACGGCAAGGAAATTGCCGATGCCCTTGGTAAGAGATTGGGACCATTAAAGCCTCTACCGATTGATGATCCCAATGCTGTGCTTTCCGGCTTTGCCAACCCTAAGATGGGCGAATGGATCGATCAAACTCTTGAGACTGATCTTGCAGAGAAAGGGGCATATGATGCCACGGCACCTTACAGGGATGGTTCGCGTCTTATACAAGCTGAAGGAGGCACCTATCTTCGGCCAACCATTGCGTACTGTGATTCAATGAATCATGTTCTTTCCAATCGCGAATTTCTCTGTCCATATGCGAGTGTGGTGGAGGTTCCCCAAAATGAAATGTTGAGATCAATTGGCCCCACTCTTGTAGTCACTGCAATAACCGCAGATGAGACTTTTAAGAATCAGTTATTGGCGGCATCCAATGTGGAGCGTTTAAACATTGGTGCGATTTCAACCATGAAGATTTCCTGGGATCAACCTCATGAAGGTAACATGTTCGAGTTTCTGTATAAACGCCGCTCTATCGGCATGGCTGCCTGATTTCTTTTCCCCATTTTCCCATGAATACCCTTTCTTTGGAGGAATTTTCCAACGATTCCTTTTTCGGGGGGGGTGCAAATAATAACCAAAAGGTTTTGTTCGACGAAGGGATTTCGTCTACTACCGGTGAACATGCTAAAGAATTGGGAACACACGCTTTTCTTGTCTCCGACCCNGGCATCCNTGAGGCAGGGCANGTCGACAGAATAAAGAATNTNATTCAGGATGCGGGTGTTCAGGTAACCGTATTTGATCAATCTATCGAGAATCCTACCGAATCAAGCGTTGCTCTATGTGCTTCCATTGCCAAAGAAGCACAGGTGGATCTCATAGTCGGCTTGGGCGGAGGGAGTTCCATGGATACAGCCAAGGGTTGTAACTTCCTTCTTACGAATGGGGGAAAAATGGAAGACTATTGGGGTGTAGGTAAAGCTGAACAGCCAATGCTTCCATTAATCGCTATACCCACCACCGCCGGCACGGGAAGCGAGTGTCAATCATTTGCATTGATTTCTCAGGATAAAACCCATGTTAAAATGGCATGTGGTGACTCCAAAGCTTTGCCGGCTGTTACATTGCTTGATCCGAGGCTTACCCTATCTCAGCCTGCATCCGTAAGTGCATGCACTGGAATTGATGCCCTTGCTCATTCTCTTGAGTCTGCGGTTACGCGTAAGCGTACCGATTTGTCAGGCCGTCATGCCAGGATTGCTTTTCGATTATTGAATCAATTCTTACCAATTGTTTTTAGCGACCCCAGTAATCTTAAGGCAAGGGGTGGAGTTCTGTTGGGTGCATCCCATGCAGGTGCTGCTATTGAACAGAGTATGCTGGGTGCAGCCCATTCGCTGGCTAATCCACTTACCGCTAGATACGGCACAATTCACGGTATCGCAGTCGGTTTGGCACTTCCCTTGGTAATGAAATTCAATATGGAAGAAAGTGAATGTCGCACAACCTATGCTAATTTCGCCCAAGTTTCTGGATTGAGCAAGGACGATTGTTCTGAAACCGAAAGTGCGGAAATCCTGGTGAATCGTGTCGAAGAACTTTTATCCCTATCCAAAATATCTACTTATCAAAATGGTATGGATTTCGAAAAAAGTGCCATTCCTGAACTTGCTGCCTCTGCATCCAAGCAATGGACAGCTAGCTTTAATCCCCGCCCGGTTCAAGCTGTAGATTTTGAAATTCTTTATGAGCAACTTTTTCAAAATTCTTTGGAAAATTCAAGCCTCAGTACGGAAGTTGTTTAGTATGAAAACTCTAATTAATCGGATAAATCGAAATTTTGCTTATGTGGGCATTTTGGTTCTGTTCACAGCGATGTCTCTAATGGCGGATTGGCCAAGACATCGTGGGGATGCCGCATTGAAAGGGAATGCTAATTCCCAGCTTGGTAAACAGTTAGACCTTCTTTGGACATACAATACTGGAGAATTCTTAAAGTCTTCCGTGGTGGCCCAAAATGGGGTTGCGTTTGTGGGTTCCGAAGAAGGATTGCTTCATGCGATCCTCCTTGAATCTGGTGAGAAGAAATGGACTTTCAAAACAGAAATGGCGATTGAGGCACCGCCCCTTTTGCACGAAGGTCAGGTGATAGTTGGCTCAACAGATGGCTTTCTTTATTCAATCGATCAAGATTCAGGAAAATTGAATTGGAAATATGAAACCATGGGAGAGATTATGGGAGCAGCCAATCAAGCCATTCGCCCACAAAGCAAGGACGATGTTTTAGTGGTGGGTAGCTATGACAATTTNGTTCACTGCGTNGAAACAAAATCCGGAAAACTCTTGTGGAAATTTGAAGCACAAAACTACATCAACGGNGTGCCAACTATANANGATCNTAAATATGTCGTCTTTGGTGGTTGTGATGCNATGTTGTATGTTATCGGATTAGAAGANGGTAAAGATGTACGATCNATCGAAGTGGAGGCACCTATCGCCGCTTCTGTAGCTATCGCNGATGGGGTNGGATATGTCGGAGATATGGATCGTTCTGTGACGGCTTTTAATTTGNAAGCAGGAGAGATCTTATGGAATTACANACCAAAGAGCTTCCCGTATTTTTCTTCGCCTGCTCTNTCTGATAATCATGTTTATATAGGTGGGCGGGACAAGGGAATGCATTGCATTGATCGTGTCAGCGGTAAGCAATTTTGGCGATTTTCGGCAAGGGGTAGAATCGACAGTTCACCAGTCATAACACAAGATAAAGTTGTCTTTGGCTCGATGGATGGAAAATTATATGTTGTTTCAAAAAAGGATGGAAATGAAATATCATCTTACGAGACTGGTGAGCCTATTTCTTCGACAGCGGCAATCGTTGGCACCAAAATAATCGTTGGATGTGAGGATGGAAATGTTTATGCCTTTGAAACTGTAAGCAATGGAAAGAAATGAGTGCCGATACAATTATTAAACCGGATAAGGAAACTAAGGCAGAGACCAAGCCAGGGAACTATTTTGTTTCCAATTACCCTCCGTTTTCCTTTTGGAAAGAAGAAGATGTGCCAATGGTGGAGTCGATGCTTAACAGTCCGACACCAGGTTCCGCACCGCTTGGCATTTATTATCATGTTCCGTTTTGCCGGAAGCGGTGTCACTTCTGTTACTTTCGAGTTTATACCGATAAAAACTCACAAGATGTTAGACGCTACATGGATGCGACAATTAGGGAACTTGAAGCATATGCTAAATCTCCTTACATCGCTGGCAGAAAACCAAAATTTATCTATTTCGGTGGCGGAACCCCTTCCTATCTATCTGCACAGCAACTAACCGAACTTACTGATCGTATGAAAGCGGTCATTCCATGGGACGAAGCAGAAGAAGTTACCTTTGAGTGCGAACCCGGTACTCTTTCGGAGAAGAAATTGGAAGTGATAAAAAATTTTGGAGTTACTCGATTGAGTCTTGGGATCGAAAATTTTAACGATCACATTTTGGAAACAAATGGACGGGCACACCGTACAAAAGAGGTTTTTCGAGCATACGAACATGCAAGGAATCTTGGTTTTCAAAATATCAATATTGATCTCATCGCAGGCATGCTTGAGGAGACCGATGACAATTGGACTGAGTGTATCGAAAAGGTTTTGGAGTTATCGCCCGATTGTATAACGATTTATCAAATGGAGGTGCCCTTTAATACCACCATTTTCAAATCAATGAAGGACCAAGGTAAGCTCACGGCTCCAGTCGCTGACTGGCCGACCAAGCGCAGATGGGTGACACAGGCGTATGAGGCTCTTGAAAAAGCGGGGTATACGGTGACTAGTGCATATACCGCGGTCAAGGATCCTCAAAATACCAAGTTCATTTATCGCGACCGACTCTGGGCGGGAGCTGATATGGTTGCTTTGGGTGTTGCCTCTTTTGGGCATCTGGGCGGTATCCATTATCAAAATCAGACCCACTTTGATCAGTATTGTGAGACTCAGGAAGAAACTACCAGTGCTGTCCGTAGAGCACTCCTTACCACCGAAGATGAAAGATTTGTCCGGGAGTTTATTCTTCAGTGGAAACTTGGGCGAGTCAGCCCCGCATATTTTTCGGATAAGTTTGGTGTCGATATAAAAGAAAGATTTAGCGAAATATTTAATGACTGGAAGAACGCGGGCGATCTTTACGAGAAGGAGGGTGATTTGATGCTTACTCGGGATGCTCTTTTAAGGATTGATTCCATGTTACATTGCTTCTTTTTGCCGCAACATCAGTATACAAGGTATGTCTGATTACTAAGATGAATACAGCCACATACCCAGACATTTTATACCCGTTGAGTTTCATGAGAAGTGCCCGTGGCCTTCCAAAGCTCAATTACGAACAGGTGGAAGCTACGGAACTGCCAGAGCCTTATCAATCTCTTTTGGTACATGAGGGGGATATGACATCCAGACTCGAGGCGTTTCACGAATCGGAGCAACGAGTAAAAGCAATTCGTAGCTCAAATAGTGGGAAAAAATATTTCCGTGAAGTAATTTTAGAATCCAAGGAAACAAACAAAGCGACTGAATACGGAGCGATTGAGATTCAGTTGGAATCTTTACCTGAAGAAGTGCGCGAAAAAATTATTGAAGCTAGACAACCCCTTGGTGGCATTCTGAATGAATGTAGAATTCCCTACAGTAGTTCACCTCGGGGTTTTCTGAGAGTTGTTCCGGATGGTCCAATTGTGGAAGCATTCTCTGAGGTGGAATCTGACCACCTGTATGGTCGCAGTAATCAAATTACCGGATTTAATCAGGAAGTCATTGCACGCATTGTGGAAATACTACCAACATAATCACGCCTAAACACGCTTGAGAACCACAACAAAGTTAATTGAATTATATACATCATGATCTCGCTAAAAAATAACTACGACGCGATTGTCGTTGGTGGCGGCCCGGCAGGTTCCACCACGGCCGCACTTCTTGCCGAAAAAGGACACGATGTACTTATTGTGGAAAAAGAAAAATTTCCGCGTTATCATGTCGGAGAATCATTGATGCCATTTTGCTATTTCCCGCTAGAAAGACTCGGTTTGGTGGACACGCTTATGGAGTCAGCCAACCCTCGTAAATATTGTGTTCAATTTGTTCGGCAGGATGGTTTTCTTTCTCAGCCATTTTACTTCTTCCAGCATTTTGATCATCCATCCTCAACAACATGGCAGGTTTGGCGATCCGAGTTTGACAAAATGATCATGGACAAGGCTCGGTCAAATGGTGCGTCAGTCATGGAGGAGACCAAAGCGAAGAAACTTATCAAATCGGGAAATGATCAAGTGGAAGGCGTAAAAGTTGTTTCCAAAGATCTTGGAGAACTAGAGCTAAAAGCCCCAATAGTAGTCGATGCTTCTGGAAGAGATTGCTTTGCGGCTCATAAGCAAAACTGGATGGTTAGGGACCCCGAACTTAAAAAAGTAGCTCTGTGGACTTATTACAAAGGGGCAAAGCGTGACCCCGGCCTCGACGAGGGAGCGACTACGGTTGCCTATCTTCCAAATAAAGGCTGGTTTTGGTACATCCCGTTAAGTGGTGATATGGTCAGCGTCGGGATTGTCGCCGAGCGTGATTACCTCTTTGATGGATCCACTAAAGATCATGCAGAAATTTTTCAGCGCGAAGTTCAAAACAACGAATGGATCAAAGATCATTTGTCTGTAGGTGAGCAGACAGGTGAGTACCGTATTACAGGGGAATATTCTTATCGAAACAGGTACTGTTCCACAGACGGTCTTGTTCTTGCTGGAGATGCCCTCGGCTTTCTTGACCCTGTTTTTTCGTCAGGAGTTTTCCTCGCTCTTAAGAGTGGCGTAATGCTGGCAGATGAAATCGACCTGGTGATGAAAAAGGGGCAACCTATCAAGTCTTCTTCTTTCGAAAATTACGGCAAACGCATGCAGTCTTCCATCGAAACGATGCGCAAAATTGTGTATGCTTTCTACGATAAGGAATTTAGTTTTGGAGATTTAGTGAAAAGAGGTGACCATCTTCGATCTGCTCTTACAGATTGCTTGGTTGGCAATGTAGATGATAAGGACTTCAAGGAACTTTTTGATGCTATGTCCGATCTGGCTGAACTGCCTGAACCAGTCGAACACGGACTTGCTCACGCTTCTACGTGAAGCTTGCTTTCTTAACGCCCGGAACGGGTAACTACTACTGTGGCGTATGCATGCGGGACAACTCGCTTGCCCGGCAATTGATCGCACAAGGCCATGAAGTCACCATGTTACCTACCTATCTTCCTCACTTTTTGGATGAGGAAGATGCTAATCCCGATCAGCCAATTTTTTTCGGTGGGATCAATGTTTACCTGCAGCACAAATTCTCACTCTTTCGACACACCCCTCAATGGATAGACAAAGCCTTTGATAGCAAGTGGCTACTTCGCAAGGCAGCTGCTCGAAGTGGCATGACTTCTAGTAAGGATTTAGGAGAAATCACACTTTCGACTTTTCGGGGTGAGGATGGACCTCTGGTGAAGGAAGTCAATAAGGTGCTTACTTGGTTTAAAGAGCAGGGTAGTCCCGATATTCTTTTTCTTTCCACCATCATGCTCGCGGGCATCGGAAAAGTTTTGAAGCGAGAACTCAATATCCCTGTCTACGGCTTTTTACAGGGAGAAGATTCTTTCCTTGATTCTTTACTTCCTGAATATCGGGTGGAAGCATGGAAACTTCTCTCCCAAGATGTTGCCTTGCTCGATGGTTGTATCGCCCCGAGTAAATATTTTGGAGATTTGATGGCCGAACGTCTTTCGTTAAAACCATCTAAGATTAAGCATCATCCTAACGGCATTACCACAGAGGGGGTTTCACCCAACGAAAACGCACCTTCATCTCCTTCATTGGGGTACTTGGCAAGGCTTTGTCCGCTTAAGGGGCTGGACATACTCGTGGATTCTTTCATCGAACTCAAGGACTCAGGTCATCACGACAATCTTTCTTTAAAAATTGCGGGTGGTATGACCGATGAAGATAAGCCTTTTGTGGAAGAGCAAAGAAGTAAATTGTCGAGGGCAGGGCTTGATCAACACTTTTCGATCTCCCCAAATATAAGCCGGGAAGAAAAACTGGAATTCCTCAAAAACCTTACAGTCTTTTCTGTACCCGCCCGCTACCCTGAAGCATTCGGTTTATATGTTGTNGAAGCCATGCTCGCGGGCACACCAGTTGTTTTACCCGCATCTGGAGCGTTCCCAGAAATAATTGATTCCACCAAGGGAGGCAAACTTTACGACCCTTCGATCTCCGGAAAATTAACCGAGACATTGGACGATATGTTATCCGATCCGCAAGGTGCCAGGGATATTGGTATACAGGCACATGAGGCCGTTTTNGAACAATATGCCAATGAAAAGCTGGCGAAGAGATTGGTCGATAATGTGGCTTCNCCAACTCCTGTTAACCAANAATAATTTTACAACTATGACCACTGAATTTTCGATTACCCGCCGCGTAGAATTTTCCGAGACCGATCTGGCCGGAATCATGCACTTCACTAATTTCTATCGCTGGATGGAAATTTGCGAGCATGAGTTTCTGCGCAGCCTTGGCTTGTCCGTTGACATGGAAGATGAAAATGGACGTTTCGGTTGGCCTCGGGTTAAAACTTCTTGCCGATTTAAGCGCCCCCTGCGATTCGAGGAAGAAGTAGAAGTAAAATTGATCATTACCGAAATTCGGGACCGTTCCGTAGCTTATGCCTTCCAATTTTGGAAGGAAGAGGACGGTGAACGGGTAAAAGCTGCAGTGGGAGAAGTGGTAGCAGCCTGCGTCCGGTTTGATCAGGCGAGCGGGATCATGTCACCGATAATGATTCCCGAAGTCGTAAAGTCGAAAATCAAATAATATTTTCGATATAGTTTCAGCGTGGACTTAATCCGTGCATTACACGAATATGAAAGATAACTAAACCTATACTTATGCAATATTTACAATACGCTTTTTTGACTGTCGTCTGCTGGGGAACCTACGGGGTCTGCATGCATATCGGATCAAGTAACATGGGAGACAAAGAGAATGGTCGAATTATGGCATTTCTCTGGGTGGGCTTGGCCTATTTCTTAACGGCAGTGGTGGCTCCCTTGATCATTCTGAAACTTAAAGGTGGCAATGTAGCTTTCTGGACATTTCCGACCAAGGGTTGGCAGTGGTCGCTGATTGCAGGAACCTTGGGTGCGATCGGAGCCCTGGGTGTTTTACTTGCATTTGGTAAAATGCCATCGCCCGCCTATGTGCCCGTAATCATGTCCGTCATTTTTGCAGGTGCTCCCATTGTGAATGCAATCGTCAGCACCACGAAGGAAGGCAACTGGCCACATGTGAAACTACCTTTTGTCCTGGGAATCACGATGGCCGCAATTGGAGGATATCTCGCAACTAAGCATGCCCCGAAACCTCCGAAAGTGCCGCCTGCTGCCGAGGCATCCAAATCCTGAATCAAAGAGTTTATTGATGAGAAGCCCCTCCGGTGACCATGAAGTGACCGCAAGGTGGGAGCGTAAGCGTTGGTTAGATTTTAAGAATAATCTGAACAAGGTTGCGCAGTCTAACCAATTTCAACGAGAGCATTTTTCTGCTCTGAAATCATCAGGCGATTGGGATTCGTTCGACGATTTTATAAGGGTCTGTCCCTTTACTACTAAAGATGATTTAGCTAAGGATCGGGAAAAAAATTCACCTTTTGGAACCAACCTGACCTTTTCGCTTTCAGAGTATAAAAAATTTAATCAGACGAGTGGCACCCAAGGCATACCCATGGCTTGGGTGGATACCATGGATGATTGGCGTTGGATGCTGGGTAATTGGGATCGTGTGCTGGAAGCAGCTCAAGTTTCCCCAGGAGATCGTTGTTTTTTTGCTTTCTCTTTCGGGCCTTTTCTTGGCTTCTGGACTGCATATGAAGCGGCTTCCCAAAGGGGCTGTGTTTGCATACCGGCAGGTGGGCAGAGCACAGAGCAGAGACTTCATGGTATCTTAAACCAAAGAGCCGAGCATTTATTTTGTACTCCCACCTACGCAATGCGCCTGACAAGTTATGCAGTGGAAGCAGGTATTGATCTTTCAGTACATAAATTGAAATCAATTATTGTGGCAGGNGAAACTGGTGGAAGCCTGACTGAAGTGAGGAACCGAATAAGTGCAGGATGGGGTAATGGTATAGCAGTACATGATCATTATGGGATGACTGAAGTCGGCCCTGTGGCTTATGAAATACCCGGAGGGCAGGGGGGCTTACGAATTATCCTCGACTCATATTACCCGGAAGTGGTTGACCCAAAGAATTTAGATCCAGTCAAGGATGGCGATAGGGGTGAGTTGGTACTGACCACTCTCGGAAGAATCGGCTGTCCGGTCTTTCGATACCGCACGGGGGACCTTGTAAAAGCCAAAAGGAGTAACGATGAAAACGGATTACCCGCTTTTGATCTTGAGGGAGGAATCCTTGGACGCACGGATGATATGGTTGTGGTAAGGGGGGTAAATCTCTACCCCTCGGCCGTTAATTCGGTGATGACCCGTTTTCCTGAAATCAAGGAGTATCAGGTTGTTTTTGAAAATCGCGATTCCATGTTGGAAGCAAAGATTAAAGTTGAGTGTGATCAAGAGATCAGGGCCGTACTGGAGGTCGCGTTGCAGGAATCATTTTCCTTACGTATTCCTGTGGAGATTGTAGCAAGCGGATCTTTGCCCCGTCATGAAATGAAAGCAAAGCGCTGGATTAAATTGGACTAATAATAATTTATAAAAATGAATAAGATGATAGAAATCTCTAACCTTTCCAAATCCTTTCCCTCTCCCGATGGGGAGGAAATGGTGCATGTCTTTAGTGGGGTTGATCTTGTGGTGGAAGAGGGTAGTTCGGTGGCGATCGTGGGACCATCCGGCTCCGGAAAGAGCACCCTGCTCAATATTGTTGGCCTGCTTGACAAGCCAACAGATGGAAAGCTCATCGTTGCTCATAAGAATCTGAACAAGCTGAAGGAGACTGAAGTATCTGAGTACAGGAACCAGACTGTTGGGTTTGTGTTTCAAGCACATCATCTGCTGCCATCATGTACGGTGCTCGAAAATGTAATGCTCCCTGGACTGGCCGGATTTGGTGAAAAAGTTACTGAAGAATTAAAAGAGCGGGCAAATCAAATTTTGGAAGAAGTTGGCTTGGGGCATCGTACGAGTCATCTTCCCGGACAGATTTCAGGTGGGGAGAGGCAGAGGGTGGCGGTGGCTCGTTCATTAATCAATCAACCATCTGTGCTTTTAGCTGATGAGCCAACGGGTGCATTGGACAGTAAGAATTCTGAGCATCTAGTGAATTTGCTCAAGGAATTGAATGAAGAAAAATCTTTGACTTTGGTGATGGTCACTCATTCGGCGGAAAGTGCCAACCAGATGAAACAGGCCTACCATTTGGATGAGGGAAGTTTAAGGCAGGAGAGATAATGAGTCTTTGGAAGGTAATCGGAAGAAACCTGCTTTTTTTTCGCAGGCACAACCTTGGTATTATACTAGCCGCTGCGATGTGTTCGTTGGTATTGACAGGTGCTCTTACGGTGGGAGATTCAGTTCGGTCAACTCTGCGCAAATTGGCAGAACAAAGAATTGGAAATGGTGATATTGCCATGCTATCACCCGACGGGTTTTTTGAAGAAGATCTGGCAGTACGAATACATAGCAGACTGGAGAATGAGCAGGCAGTGATCGCACCCATAGCTCTTTCACGGGGTATGCTTACTTCGCCAGAGGGATCAGTAAAAGTAGCCAATGTGCAGGTTCTTGGCGTGGACGAAAGATTTTGGCAACTTGCTCCGAAATTCGATCACACTCCCATGGGTAGCTGGTCGCTGAAAAAAGAGTTCCGCGAATGGGGACCAAGAGTATTTTTCGTAAATGAACGATTGGCCTCACGACTTAAAGTTGAAGTTGGAGACAGACTTATTTTGAGGATGGAAGAGCCGAGTTTATTTTCTCGAGATGCCCCTTTATCCGGAGAGCGGGATAATAAGTTTGTAACCATGAATGAAGAGTTTGGCGGTATTGTTACGGCGGATGGGTTTGGGAATTTTGGGTTGCAGGGAAATCAACGGGAACCGCTGACCCTTTTTGTGCCCCTCGACGCTTTGCAAAAGAAGTTGTTTCGCTCTTTGGATGAAGTTTCCGGTAGTACAAATTTTGCAAATTTTCTTCTGATGGGAACAGAGGGAGAGGGTGAAATCGAGTTAGTGTCCGCCAAAAAGGCCATGGACGAAAGTTGGAAACTTGCGGATGCAGGCATCGAGATTAAGGATTTGAATAATACCACAGAATGGAGCATTCGAACCCGGCAGGTATTTTTATCTGATGGGTTGGTTGACAAGGGGAGGAAGCTGGATTCCAATGCATGCGGAGTCCTGACCTATTTGGTAAATTCAATCGAAAGGAAGACTGAGGGTAATAGCAGTTCACTGATACCGTATTCGATGATGAGTGCAGTTGAACCAGATAGAGTTCAATTTTTGGAAGATGGGTGGAAGGACGACCAGATTGCGTTAAACCAATGGGCAGCGAATGATCTTAATGCATCTCTTGGAGATAAAATTAATGTTAGTTACTATACCGTAGGAGAAAGGAGAAAATTAATCGAATGTTCCAAAGAATTCATTCTGAAAAAAATTCTGCCGATGCCATCTCCTGTCGCAGAAGAAAAAGAAAGTGACTGGACTCCACGTTTTCCTGGGCTTTCGGACGCAGAATCATGCGGGGAATGGGACACGGGTATACCGATTGTTCATAAGGTAAGGGACCGTGATGAGGACTATTGGGACGAGTACCGAGGTACGCCAAAAGGATTTGTATCACTCAAGGCCGGGCAGGAAATGTGGGGAAACCGATGGGGGTCTCTCACAGGTTTACGTATTGGCAAAAATGAATACTCCAGTGATGACTTGGCTATCCGTTTACGCGAGAACTTAAAGGCGGAGGATGCAGGTTTAGTCCTCCGCGGGTTACGTTCGGATGCAAAGCAAGCGGTTGAATCGCCGGTCGATTTTGGACAGCTCTTTATGGGTTTTAGTTTTTTTGTGATTATGGCGGTTTTGGCAATTACCGGTATGCTATTCACTTTTTCACTTGAACAACGAAGTAAGCATATTGGATTGTTGCGGGCGCTTGGATGGAAAATGCGAAGAATAAAAATGGTCTTCTGGGGAGAAGGTTTTGCTGTCGCAATCATTGGGTCTTTGGTTGGCGTTTTGATGGCCTCTTTTTATGGGAAAGCAATTCTCAATCTCTTAAGTGGTGAATGGAGTGGAGCGGTCACAGGAGCCAGTTTTGATTACGATGCCACATCCACTTCCATGATTATCGGAGGTGGGTCCTCGACTCTCATTTGTTTTGTTTCCATGATTTGGTCGACCCGAAAATTATTTAGGCGTGAACCAAGAGAACTTTTACAATCCGGGAGCTATGGAATTCAGGAATATCAGTACTCGTCTGTTTCAAGGAAATGGCATAAATGGGTTGGACTAGTATTTTTCACATTTTCCTTTTGCTTAGCCTGCTTAGTTGGACTGGATAGTCCTGAGGCATCCATGTCTTTTTTCGGTGCTGGAGGCATGCTACTTATTGGGGGCCTTTTTCTTTTTCGGGCAAGACTCGGAAAAGCGGGCGGGAAGGAAAATGTTATTACTAAGATCCCCCAGCTTGAACGGAGAAATCTTGGAAGAAGAGCTGGTCGGGCTTTGGTCACAGCAGGATCGATGGCAGCAGGAGCTTTTATGGTTGTGAGTACGGGGGCTTTTCGTAAATCAGCAGAAGTATCTGCTGAGGATTTCGAGTCAGGGACGGGTGGTTTCTCTTTCTGGGGAGAATCGGCTTCTCCAATTTATGATGATTTAAATAGCAGGGAAGCCAGTGAACTTTTTGATTTGAATAACAGTCTTTTGTCAGCTTCCAGTATCATTCCGCTTCGTGTCCGAGAGGGGGATGATGCGAGTTGCCTGAACTTGAATAAGGCCTTGCGGCCAAGAATTTACGGCGTGAAACCTAGTGATTTTACGAATAGGTTTTCTTTTGCGGAGGGAAATTGGAATAGTCTAAATGTAGTTTTGGAAGGAAATACCGTGCCTGCATTGGTTGATCAGAATACCATGATGTGGGCATTGAAAATGGGATTAGGAGATCGCCTGCAATATACGGACGGAGAGGGTAAACCCTTTGAAATCGAATTGGTTGGGGCTATTAAGGGATCGATGCTACAGGGAGCCCTTTTTATAAATGAAGAAAATTTTCTTAGTAAATTCAAACAGCAGGGTGGGTATCGTAGTTTTATGATTTCAGGGAAATTAAAAGGTGCTCGTCGATTCGCGAAGCATTTGGAGGACCGACTACAGCAGCATGGAATTGAATTTCGTGAGTCAACGGAGATATTGTCTGAACTGCAAGAGGTGGAAAATACTTACCTTTCAATTTTTCAGGGCCTCGGTGGCCTTGGTATGTTAATAGGAACTTGTGGGTTGGGTCTTGTGGTGGCCCGTAATCTGGTTGAACGAGGTCAAGAGATCGCTTTATTCGAAGCTCTCGGATTTCAGTTAAATAGAATTAAGAAATCAGCCCTCAGTGAACACCTACAATTGGCCATTTGGGGAATCATTATTGGGTCTTCTTCAGCACTTGTTGGTATTGCCCCAGCTTTGTTTGGCAATGTCCTGGATAAACCAAGTATGAGCTTTGTTTGGTTTTTTGCTGCACTTGCCTCGCTCGCTTTTTTGTGGGTTTTCCTCGCCGTTTTCTTGACCTTACGAAAAAGCCAGCTTCAATTGTTGAAAAATGAATAAAGACTCAATTTTTCTTTTTTGGCTTGGTTACATGCGGATACTTTTAGTTTTTCTTTTACTCTTAGGTCTTTCCGGTTGCTTGTATCAACAAATCAACAAACAACCAAACCTTCCAGACAATGTTGACCAGACATACGAAAAAAAAGAAGAGGGCTGGAATGTAGAATTTAGTGAGAATTTTTCCAAAATAGGAATCGGAGATGAACCCGATAGCTTATTTATTCTTGATGGTGACTATACAGTCCAACAAGGGGTAGGGGATGAAAAAAGCCTTAAGTTACCGGGAGCACCAATGGGAGATTTTGGATTACTTTTTGGACCACGAGAAAAGGAAAAAAACCTGGAGCTAAGCTTCTGCTTTTTTGCGAGTAAAAAAGGTCGCCGCATGCCTTCCGTCGCAGCAAGTATTGGAGGCATTCGTGGATATCGTTTACGACTTAATCCGGCTGCTAGAAATGTGGTTCTTTCATTAGATGAAACCGTCCTTAGGGAACTTCCTTTTTCTTGGGAAGGAGACCAATGGTGGCAGGTTCGCTTTCAAGCACTGGTTGCAGACTCAAATCAGTCTACCCGGCTACAATTCAAGCTTTGGCCAAAACAACAAAAAGAACCTGTAGAGTGGAACCTGAGTGAGGTATACGATATTGAGTATGTGGGGGGTAAGTGTGCGTTGTGGGGCTTTCCATACTCGAGTATGCCTATTTTCTTTGATGACCTTGTAATTCGCTCGAATTAAAAATAAGACATTTAATAGAAAGCTAGCAAAATTTTGAGGATGTCAGATTCTAGTTTTAACTTTGAATGAAAAATTTTTTCAATGCCATTCCAGCTACTGAAATTTCAAACATTTACTGCATACTTGGCGCTGCTAATGTTTGGACCCAGTGCATTTCCAAAAAAAGAAAATCTCTTCTTTACCGAAAAAGTACTACCTCTTCTTGAAGAATATTGCTTTGACTGTCATGGCGAAGGTGCCAAGAAGGGTGACTTCGCCATGGACGAGTTGATAAGTCTGGGCAATTTTGAGAAGCATTCCAAAAAGTGGGACCGTGTTTGGAAAAATCTATATAATCGGAATATGCCGCCAGCGAATGTGCCGCAACCATTCGACCAAGAAGTTACCACCGTTCTTTCATGGATCGAGAAGGCTTCATTTAGACATAATTCTAATCAATATGACCCTGGCCATGTGGTTCTAAGGAGATTGAACCGAATAGAATATGAAAATACGGTGGAGGATATTTTTGGAGTCGATATCGACGCACGAGAATATTTTCCTGCCGACGATACAGGGTACGGTTTTGATACGATTGGCGAAGTGCTTACGCTCTCTCCTCTCTTAATGGAAAAGTATTTAAGCATGGCGGAAATTGTGATGGAGAAAGCATTGGGGCCTGCTGATGATCAAGGAAAGACTTATATTTTTCGACAGGACGATTTTATTGGTGGCAGCAGCAGCGGGAGTATGCGTGTTTTATCATCTAGGGGGAGTCTAAACCTGTCGCTACCCTTTACCAAGGATGGGCTTTACAAGGTTAAGATTTGGGCGACCGCAAGTCGGGCAGGGAACGAATTTGCCAATCTGGTTGTCGGTTTGAATGGGGAAACAATTGAAGAATTCTCGGTTGATGCGGAATACCCCAACCAGAAGACCTACTCACTCGACTTTTCAGCAAATGTTTCCCCTATTAACAAGATTTCACTTACTTTCCCCAACGACTTTTATGACCCCAAAAATAATAACCCAAAAAGGAGAGATCGAAATCTTTACATTGATAAGGTTGAAATTTCGGAGCCGATTGGCGTCTCGTACTCTCTAAAAAAGACCCGCTCTCACCTTTTTGATGAATGGAAATCCAATCAGATTGGGGATGAAGTTGCTAAAACATCTCTCCAGAAATGGCTTCCCAGAATCTATCGAAACTCTTTAAGCACGGAAGAGTTTTCCAGGCACGATGCCTTTTATTTGGAAATGAGAAAGAGAGGAATGAACCCTTTGGAATCTGCCAGGCAGGTCTTTAAGGCCGCACTGGTTTCCCCGACCTTTCTTTTTCGAGAGGAAGGTAAGTCTAAGGTTAAAACTTCTTCTACTTTTAAATTACTTGACGAGTATGCATTGGCTCATCGGATGTCTTATTTTTTATGGAGCTCGATTCCCGATGACCGCCTTTGGAACATGGCAAAGCAGGGAAATTTAAGAACTAATTTACGGGAAGAATTCCAGCGTATGTTAGAAAATCCGAAAATTGAGCAATTTATAGCTAACTTTTGTGGACAATGGTTGCAGCTAAGAGATTTGAATTTGGCTAGCCCTAATCCAGAGCAGTTTCCCTCTTTCACAAAAGAAGTCAGTCAATCTATGATTTTAGAAACTGAAAATTTTTTCAAACACTTACTTACCGAAAATTTACCACTAGAACTTTTATTGGGGGCAGATTTCTCAATGATCAATCGCGAACTTGCTGATTATTACGGGATAGATGGAAGTTTTGATAAGAATTTTAAAAAAGTGGTTTTTAAAGGTGAAGATTTGAAGAGGCGGGGAGGCTTGCTAACCCATGGTTCCATTTTAACGATTACATCTAATCCTACGAGAACATCACCTGTCAAAAGAGGAAAGTGGGTTTTGGATAATTTGTTGGCTGCTCCGCCAAGGGATCCACCTCCTGGCGTAACTGAACTTGAAGAAGCTCATGATGAAAATGATCAACCCATTAGTTTTAGAGAGCAGATGGCGATGCATTCGAAAAACCCAACCTGCTATTCTTGCCATGCCAGTATGGACAATTTGGGCTATGCAATGGATAATTTTGATGCTGCAGGGAAATGGCGAGAGCAGGAAGATGGAGAGTCACTGGATGTATCAGGAAAACTCAGTTCTGGAGAAAAATTCAACGGAGTTCGTGAACTGCAAAACTTCTTAAAATTTAATAAAAGTAAAGCGATCTATCGTTGTCTTACTCAAAAATTATTTGTTTATGGTTTAGGTCGCGGTCTTACTTTTAAAGATCGAGTCGCTGTTGATGAGGTTATCAAGATTGGGGAAAGAGGCCCAATCAAACTAGCAGATCTCGTATACCAAGTAATCCAAAGCAAAGCTTTTCAGTATGCTCAATAACAGGATTTGATTAATCAGTCCTAAATTAGTAAATTTATGCTATAGAATTGCTATGACTTCACCCAAAATTAACCGAAGATCAATCCTGCGTGGTTTAGGAGTTTCGTTGGCTATTCCCTCTCTGGAATCATTTGCAGTGGGCGGAGTTTCTGGCATCCCATTACGGATGGGATTCACCTACATACCCAATGGTGTAATAATGGATGAATGGCGACCCTTGGAAACGGGTCCTTTAAAATCTTTACCAAATAGTCTAAAGCCTCTCCAAAATCACACTGCAGATTTTCAGGTAATCAGTGGTTTGAACCACACCAAAGCGTATGCTAATGGTGATGGTGGTGGAGATCATGCTCGTGCCAACGCTACATTCTTAACTGGTTGCCAGGCCAGAAAGACTGCGGGCAAAGATATTAAAATAGGAGTATCAGTTGACCAAATTGCGGCTGACTCAATTGGAGACAGGACAAGGCTTCGATCTCTGGAACTTAGTTGCGATGGGGTAAGAAGATCAGGAAAATGTGATTCTGGATATAGTTGTGCCTATCAATATAATCTTTCATGGAAAACAGAGTCCATGCCTATGGTTCCGGAATCGAACCCAAGATTAGTTTTTGAACGACTTTTTGGAAATGCTTCTTCGCCTACGGATCGAAAGGGGCAGCTAAAAAGGAGGGTACTCAACAAAAGCATTCTTGATTTTGCTCTACAAGGAGCCAATAATTTTAACAAACGACTAGGTAAGTCAGATCAGGAAAAGCTAAGCGAGTACTTCACCAGTGTTCGTGAATTGGAGAAGAGAATAGAAAGAGAAGAAAAAAATTGGGAAAAGTTACCAGATCTTAAATCCCCTACAGGTATACCTGAGAATTATCGTGCACATCTACGACTCATGTTTGATATGATGGTCCTTGCATTCCAAAGCGATTCTACTCGAATCAGTTCTTTCTTGCTGGCTCATGATGGAAGTAATCGTAGTTTTAGAGAAATCGGAGTGCCTGAAGGTCATCACTCTCTTTCTCATCACAAGAATGATCCCGAAAAAATAAAAAAACTTGCTAAGATTGACCTGTTTTATTCTGAGCAATTTGCATATTTCATTGATAAACTTTCGACCACCCAAGAGATTGATGGTAGTCGGTTACTTGACCACTGTATGATTGTCTTTGGAGGTGGTATCAGTGATGGCAACCGACATAGACATTCTGACCTTCCAGTTCTTCTTGCGGGCGGTTCTTCTCATGGACTTACCACAGGCCGCCATGTTGATTATGAAGGCGTACCAATGACTAACTTATATCTTGGGATGCTGGATCGTGCGGGCATACAAGCTTCACAAGTGGGAGATAGCAGCGGGCACATTAAGGACCTTTAACTTTATACAAGAAACTTAGTATTTTTTGGGCAGGATTTGATCCCGAACAAACTCTTGCCAATTAGGGTGTAATTAAAATAGAAGAGGAGATTGCCCATGAACTCCTTTAGCAGAGTATTTTTCTTCTCCCTGGGAACAGTTATGTTTCTAGTGCTTGGCCTTTTTTGGGTAGGCTTAGCTTTCGATTTTTCAGCCTTGGAAAATTTCCTGGTCAATATGTGCTATTCGTATTTCATCGGCTTTACAATTCCTCAGTTATTGGGTGCTGCCAGCGGAGACTCAATAGTTGAGCAGGTTTTCCGGTTAAAGATGATCTGTACAGTATGTGTGGTGCTTTATGGTGGCTTTTTATTTTATGTTGGCACACTGAAAACCAAGAAATTAAAGCTTCAGTGCCTCTACCTTTCACTGNTTATACCTTTAACTTCNTTTCTTTCATATCTTTGGTTAAAGGTAATTTATGAAGACCATATCATATCGAGAGCAGAAAAGATAGAGCTCTCGCAATTTACAATTTTTTCTATCGTTACGATTGTTCTATTACTTTTACTAAGCTTTAAGAAAGAGAAAGCGTTAGTATCCAAAGCCGTCTTGACCCAAATACCAACTGCGGATGATCTGAAGAAAGATATGCAAGATACCTCAGTGAGTGTTGATGCAGATCAAGTAAATATTGATGAAGATAAAACCGACACTGATAAGGAGTTGGAAAAAGCTACTTCGAATGAACAAACAAAAAAAGAGATTTCAGATGAAGTAGTCGACGAGAGTACTGGTGACTTACCTCCACCAACCAACGAGGTGAGTGCCCAAGTCTCGATGGGAGATGATGAGCTACCACCTCCAGAGATGGATGAATTACCTTCTGATTTAGCTGAATTGAAAGAGGGGGGTGAGAGCAACGAGAGTGCTGTCGATTTACCTCCACCATCCGAAAAAGAGAGCACAGTCTCAATGGCAGATGGCGAAGAGCTGCCACCTCCAGCGATGGCTGAACTACCTGCTGAATTAGCTGAGTTAAAGGAGGATGGAGGGAATGAGAACTCCGAAATTGAAAAACCTGAAATAGACAAAGAAAGTAGTGCTACATGAGATTCATTTTGGGAACATTAATTTTTTGCTTATCCGTTTTCGCCCTTTTCCTATTTGAAGGTATATGCTTCAGAATGGTGGAAAAGTATGCAATTTTTCGCCTAGAAAGTAGCTGGGGTGAAAAAAAATCAGAGAATATAAACAAATATTTGAAGATACTACCCTTGAGCCATTTCGTGAAGACACCAAGCAATAATAGTGAGGTGGAATTTTCCATGTTTAAAGCTTTAGAGGAAGACAAATATGCCTGCGAAATTATGAGTTTTGGCAGACCTCAACGAGATCATTTTATCGACTTTGTTAACGATCCAGAACCTCTTAGGAAGTCTTACAGGATAATAGACACTAATCACATACGAGGATTAATTCTACCTGGGCTCCAGAGATTTCCAACGGACGAAGAGGTGGCTAAAGGATGGGCTGGTCGACAAAGGGACCAGATGGAGTACGCAAAAGCCTTACTTGTAGATATCAAGCCATCACCTTTATCCTTAGAAAAATCCTTTTCAGAGCAGAGAAACTACGATTTCTATCTGGAACAGGGAATAGCATGCCTTTCTCTACCTGTAAGGAGTAAGGAAAGTCTTTTAAATGACCTTCGCCTGCTAAAGAAAACTTACCCCGCAGTTTGTCAGAAAATCATTTGTAGGGCATATGGGCGAGAAGCCGAAATTCTCCTANCTTGTTGTTCAAATAATCCCTTTTTAGTCAATATGATNATCGTNGATTCACCAAGCGGATATGCAGAGGCGCCTCAGGTTGAGAGTGCCCCATGGTTTTATTGTACTCTGGGGGAGGGAGAATTGAAAAACATGGCACTTGTTGATGGCCTGTTGGGTTGGGTTGCCGCTTCTCGTGACTCTCAATATGTTTATCCATCAAAAATTGGAGGCTTAATCAGAATTCGCGATAATTTCTCTACTGAAAATTTAGTCTCGTTTCATATTCCCCTGATCAGGGAATGTATAAGTTTTTATGAAAGCTTGGAGGAAGATAAGCTACGCTCGTTTGCAATAAAAGAAGCCGCTAAAATTGAACCAACTTTTAAAAGGCAACCAAAAGTTTCAATGATTGAGAATGTTCCAGATCAACTTGATTTTTCAACAGTCAGCACTTTGCAGGCAGAATTGCCCAAAATTGAAACGGAGAACTCACAGGCGTTCGATTGTAAGATGGTACGAGAATATCGTTCTTTGCACGCTGATGACCCTAGTGTTTCTCTAGCAAATAACAGAGAATTAATCCTTAAGATAGGAACCGATTTTGAACAAATGGGTAAAGACATCCTTCTGGAAGTAGGGGAGAAAGACCCACTTTTCTACCAATTCTACCAGTCCTTAAAGATTATCGAAGCTCAATCGGTTGAATCTTACAAAGTACCCTAAATAAAACGGGTTACTCCAGGAATAGGAGGAGCAGGTACTTCCAAGGATTTATTCCAATCAAAATGTGAGGGAGTCAAATTTTCCTTAGAATTAAGAGCTTGCTGGTAGGTTATTTTTTGGCCTGTGTAGGCAACCATTCTTCCCAATATGGCAACCATCGAGCTATGTGCTGCTTTTTCTCCGTCATTGAAAGGCTTACCTGCACGAATGGATGCGAACAGTTCATCATGTTCCGACTGATACATGTCATTATTTTCCCCGCGGTAACGCCATGAATTATCGCCTGCAATGATAGTATGTCGATTTTTGGCAGAGCAAGTTCCTTTGGTTCCGAATAATTCAACCTCATAACTGCCAACTGTACCATTTTGCTGCCGAGAAAAATGATATCCTTTGGCACCGTTTTCCCATTCGAAAACACAGGCAAAATGGTCGTAGATGTTTCCATATTTATCAGGGTCGTCATAGACTTGTCGACCACCAGAGCCTTCAGCATGTAGAGGAAGTTGTTCACCCATAGCCCATTGCATCATGTCAATACAGTGAACAGCCTGTTCGACAATTGAGTCTCCAGAAAGCCAAAGATGAGCATTCCAGTTTCTAAGCTGTGCTTCAAGATCACTCCATCCCTCCTCGCGAGTTTTCTTCCATACCTCTCCTCCATTGTAAGTAGAATACATGGCGTGAATATCGCCCAACCCACCATCTAGGATTCTGCCAAATACTTCTTGCTTTGGTTTGTGGTGCCTCCAGCAGAAACCNGACATAAATCCAAGGTTCTTTTCCTTTGCTTTCTTGGCTAGTTCAATCACTTTACGGACCCCTGGAGCATCAACCGCCACTGGTTTTTCGAAAAAGCAGTGAACACCTTTTTCTACGGCATATTCCAAATGTTGAGGTCTAAAATTAGGCGGAGAGGTTAAAATTACCACATCGACACCTGAGTCGATTACTTTTTTGTAGGCATCGAACCCGGAAAAAGTTGTTTCAGGGGTTACCTGATATTTATCACGTCCGCGTGCTTTAAGAATGCGACTGCGCAATTTGATTCGATCTTCAAACATATCTCCAATTGCAGTGAGGGCCACATTCTCATCAGCTGCCATTGCTTGAGCAGCAGCACCACTTCCTCGACCACCAATTCCAACGAGACCTACCTTAATGGTCTTGGAGCTGTTTTGGGCATTGGTAATGTGCGGAGAGGCAAGGAGGGTTCCTGCAGAGATTGTCGAACTCGCTTTTACAAATTGTCTTCTTGAATAGTTATTCTTTTCCATAAACCTAAATTTGAAGAATTTTTAACAAAATGGAAGCGATTAATCCCCAAAAATATTTTTTATTTTTCATACAGGTAGTGGACCTGGATTAACTCATTCTTTTTCTAGCCTAACCCTAGCTTGACACCCTAGCCATAACAACAAATTCTATAGATATGAATTTTGCCTNCCCTATTTTAATTTTATTTTTGTCGGTATTTTATCTTAGTGCAGATAAGAAAGTCGTGTTTATTGCAGGGAAGAAAAGCCATGGCTATTTTTCACATGAACACATTGCTGGAAGTAAGCTACTTTCTAATTACCTCAATGATGCAGATGTGGGAATTAAATCAATTGTGGTTACGGATGATGGCTACCCCAAGAATCCAGCTATTTTGGAAGACGCTGCTTCTATAGTAGTTTACTGTGATGGAGGGGGCAGGCATTTACTGAATCCGCATTTAAAAGAGTTTGATATTCTCATGAAAAAGGGAATTGGACTTACCTGCATTCACTACGGGGTTGAAGTACCCAAAGGTGCACCAGGAGAATATTTTCTAAAATGGATAGGTGGTTATTTCGAAACAAATTGGTCTGTAAATCCACATTGGATTGCCAACTTTAGTAAACTACCCAATCACCCGATTGCTTCGGGAGTAGGAAATTTTTCAATTAACGATGAATGGTATTATCATATGAGGTTTCGTGAGNCTATGTCCGGAGTTACTCCAATNTTGTCTTCACTGCCGTCNTCCGAAACATTACGAAGAAAAGATGGTCCTCANAGCAANAANCCNCATGTACGGGANGCAGTTNTAAATCGAAAAGAACCTCAACATGTCGCATGGGCNTACCANNGGGGNANNGANTANAATNNAGGTCGAGGGTTTGGTTTCACCGGGGGGCATCATCACATAAACTGGGGATCGAATAGTTTTCGTAAATTAGTTTTAAATGGAATTGCTTGGACAGCTAAAATTAAGATTCCAACCGGTGGTCTCAATCCAGGAAAAGTGGAGCCTGCAGACTTAAAGATTAATCAGGATTATCCGCCTAACGACCGTTGGAGCGACCAGAAAATCAATGATGTTTTGGCTACCTTTAAATAGTACTTTTTTACTTCGTGAATAAGAAATATTGATTAGAAATAATGGAAGGCTTTTCTGGTGCATAATATTTTTGCATTGAACCTTATTTGCGAAACTTCTTAATNGNTGTTTAAACCCCATGCCCTTTTAATTCTCCCCCTAAATGAACAATAAAATATTGTGCGTAGATGATGAGGATTCGATTCTTAGAGGATTCCAATTAAATCTGCGAAAAGATTTCGAACTCCATTTAGCTTCTGATGGTGTAGAGGGTCTTGAGGTTTTTGAAAAAGAGGGAGGTTTCGCACTTGTTCTTTCAGACATGAGGATGCCTCGGATGAACGGTGCAGACATGTTGGCAGAGATTAAAAAAAGAGACCACGAAGTTTCCACGATTTTACTGACCGGACATACTGATTTTGATTCTGCGATGGCTGCAGTGAATGACGGTAATGTTTTCCGTATGCTCTCTAAACCTTGCCCTCCTGAGCGTTTAATTAAAGTTCTCAATGATGGTCTTGAGCAACATGATTTGGTTAAGAGTAAACGAATTCTTTTGGATCAAACTTTAAGAGGTGCAGTGGATGCGTTGGCTGAATCATTATCGACCGCAAAACCTTTATTTTTTGGTCGAGTACAACGAGTGCGCCGAATGGCTAATGAACTTGCTGAAAAATTATCGATCTCAAACGCTTGGAGGGTAGATGTTGCCTCGGTTTTTTCTCAACTTGCTTACTTAGCTTTGCCCGAGAATGTGACTGAGGATGTGTATTATCGAAAAGATTTAACGAAGGAAGTTAAATCTCTACTGGCTAAATTTCCTGAAGATACCAGGAACATTCTAAATAAAATTCCAGGGCTTGAAGAAGTGGGTGAAATACTTAAAAGCGTTGATATCCAGTATCGATTTGAACAGGAAAAACCAGATGGGATAAGGATTGCCGCTTCCATTCTGAAAGTAGCTTTAGATTTCGATTACTATGAAGAGCAAGGATACAATAGGAGCTTGATTGTTAACACGCTCAAAGAAAGGGAAAAAGATTATGATCCCAAAGTCACCAAGTCTCTTTCTGATTTGATTGTAATTGCTGCCGAGACTTCGAGTCTTCAGGAAATAAGTATAGAGGATATTGATATCGGAATGAGACTTTCTCAGGAATTACGACTTGATGATGGTTTTTTAATTGCAGCTGCAGGAACAGATGTCGACAGGCAATTACTAAAAGTTATTCGTAATTATAATTCATGTTATGAAGACAGCCCGTTTCCCAAAAAAGTACAGGTTCTCGTTCCTGTTAATCTTATTAAATAACGATAAGTTATGATGTTCTAAAGTGAGAGTGCGAAGCTATATCGTGCTGCTCACAAGTGGCAGTCTTGTAGGTGCTTTATGTATTGCAATCTTTGGTTGGTTCACTTTCCAAGGCTTGAATAAAGCCACAGATGAGCTTGAACAAGAAGCTCAAAAGTCAGGATCATCATCGAGTCAGCATGCAGATGTTATGGCCTTTCTTGATACGACAAGAGGAGTTTTTGTGACCATGGAAATATATCCTAAAGATTATGATGGGGTTTTTAGCATAGCCTACGACGCGATCGCTTTAGCCAAAGAGGGTGCCAACAAATTATCCGATTTATATTTCGAAAGCTTTCCAGATGAGATTATGCTTCCTATTGCGAAAGGAATTAGAGAAATGGAAGATTCCATCTCCGAAATGCAGAAAATGCAACCTGCTCAGAATGATGAAAAGTGGGTTGAGCGAAAGACTTTGGCTAGGAAGAAATATGATTCAATACGAGAAAACCTCAAAAATAATTTAGACAATCTCGAAGTCCAAGCCTTAAAGATCTTACAAAATGCTAATCAATCTTTAAGAATAAAATGGCAAGAACTTGAAGCACGTGAGCAAAATAGTAGGCTTTCTTTGCTAATTGTGAGCATTTTATATTTTGCTCTGATTATTGGGTTGGCTTTTGTTACTTATCGTAGTTTTGCTCGTCCAATTTCCCGGCTTGAAGAAGCTGCAACTAGATCCATTGAAAAAAATCAGGCTTTTAATTCACCTGAAATTGGACCGGCGGAAGTCAAATCTTTAACTAGAAGACTACAGGGACTGATCAATGGACTCGAAGTTACGGTCAAACAAAGAACTTCAGCATTGGTTAAAAAGACTGAACAATTAAAATTGGAGATAAATCAGAGAAAAGAGCTGGAGACTCAGTTAGTGCATGCCCAAAAAATGGAGGCTGTTGGGCAATTGGCTTCAGGGATTGCTCATGAGATCAATTCTCCCTCTCAATTTGCCAATGACAATATTCTATTTTTGAAGGAAGCAGTAGAAGGATTTATTTCTAAAATATCTGGTTCTGGAAATGCACCTGATGAAAAAGAACTTTCTTTTTTAACAGAAAATGCACCTGATGCCGTTCAACAGGCACAGGAAGGAATTTCACGAATTACGACCATTGTTAAATCGATGAAAAATTTTGCTTATCGTGATGCTGAATCAGCTAAGAAGCCCAACGACCTTAACCAGGCAATCAAATCGACCATAGTTGTAGCTACGAACGAATGGAAATATCATGCGGAAGTTGTTACCGCTTTGGATGAAAACCTACCAATGGTTCCNTGNAATGTTGGNGANATNAANCANGTNGTNNTNAANNTAATTGTCAATGGTGCTCANGCNATTCGNGATAGNTTTGAATCNAAAGGNAAGGGNGAAATTAANATTACNACNANANATTANCCNTCNGATGANTGTNNGGTTATTTCAATTACGGATAATGGAGGAGGTATACCACCTAANGTGCAGAAAAGAATTTTTGAACCATTTTTCACCACAAAGGAAGTGGGAGTTGGAACTGGTCAGGGTTTGGCAATCGCACACAATGTAGTCGTCAAGTCTCATAATGGTCAAATCTGGTTTGAAAGTGTAGAGGGAGAGGGCACGACTTTTTACATCAAATTACCGATGACCCAGGCATAGAATCGTACTCGGATGAAGTTCTTTTACTTTCTTTTCTCCCTTACACTATTCNCCTGTTCTAACGATGAAACGAATCCAAGATCTTCAGGAGCTCGCTCATCGACTCTGCCATTCCCACAAACCCGTAATGCTGATCTTTCGAAAAAAGAGTTACTCAAATTAGAAAGCCAAGACTTCAAATCAAAGTTCGTAAAGATTACTCCAGGAGAGTTCATGATGGGAAGCCCTCCTGGCGAAAAAGGTAGGGGAGAAGATGAAATGCGTCGTACAGTTCAGATATTGAATCCCTTTTACATCTCTAAGTTNGAAACAACTATTCACGAATGGAACACAATACTCACTAATAAGAAATATCATTCTTTTAGTCTAAAGAATTCAGACAAGGAATTATTAATTACTCTTTATAATAATCTCGTTTTGCGACCATCATTAAAGGGTAAATTACCTCCTTACTTACAACATGATTTTAAACAACTCATGAATCCTGAGGAAAGTTCCTCTTCAATCAGCCTAAGGACGATGATAGATCTAGTGGACTATTGGAAGCAATCACCACAGAATTTCAAAACTAAGGTGGCGAAATCTTTGACGCTTAGTGTTAAAGAGTATGCCACAATACTGAAAGAACTGCTAGAACTACAAATTCAGTTACCAGTAAATCATGTTTCTTACACGCAAGCAGTATCATACTGCCATAGGCTCACTGAACATGGATATAAAAATAATTTGATTCCACATTCAATGATATACCGATTACCCACTGAGGCAGAATGGGAATACGCCTGTCGTGCTGGCACATCAGGTGCATGTGGCATAGGCGAGGGGAAAAAACTTTCTGGTCTGAATGCAAACCTGGATGGCGGTAGGAAGGAATATATTATAGGTGAAGAAAGTACGCTGATTAACCGTGGTAAACTTATTGCAGTAGGCAATAAGTTTAAAAGGTTTCCCTCAAATAGTTGGGGTATTTACGATATGCATGGAAGCGTCATGGAATGGTGTTATGACTTTTATGGCCAATATGCAGAACACTCATTAATAAACCCAATCGGTCCGTTGCATGGAAAAAATAGAATACTGCGCGGAGGAAGTTTTTACAGATCTGCCTATGAATGCAGGTCTGCTAATAGGGAGAGTTCTGATCCTTCATGGCGTGGNTCTGAAATCGGATTTAGGGTTGTTTTAGGTTTNCCGCTCCGATAGAGGAAANTCAATTTTTTAAGTCAGTNGTCATTTTACTGGCGATGTGGGCAGGGAGGCTAAAAACCGTCACTCGATCCACCCTGGCAATATTGATACCAATACAATTGCCTTTCAGGTCAAAAAGGGGCCCCCCCATAGCTTCCTTTGGTAATGGCAAATCATGCTGAATGATCAAAGGGAAATTGTCTTTTCTTTTGGATACAGGGCCACTCATTTGTAGGTTGCGGTTAAAAAGATCAAAAGTAACTGAGCGGTGTCCTAAAGTAACCCTGAATTTCATCAGCTGACTTTTTCTTAGCACCTCTACAGAGACGACATCACCTGGGTCTTTTTTACTGACCAAATTTACAATATGGTCTCTCTTTTTTACAGACCTGGCATCCACTTTTTGAATGATATCACCATGCCTAAGCCCAGCCTTGTCTGCAGCTGCTTGCGGAACGACTTCTGTGACCAAGACCCCTTTGTTGTTTTCATGACCCAAAATCACACCCATCACCCCACCTTCACGCCCAATCTCTCTTTTCTTACCACTGGTTATGCCAACTCTTATTTCTTCAAGTTCAGTGTAAGCGGAGAGAACCCAGGATACTTTTTCCGAGGCATTTGACTCACTCCATGAAACACAAGGAAAGTCGTTTCTTTGTGAAATCATCTGATAAAGAGCTAAGTCTAAATCTTCATTCCGTTTTTTGATTCGTAATTTGTAGACTTCGCCATTCGCAAGTGTGGCAAGCCGAGCACCCACACAGGAGCTCGCTTTTGTCAGAATATGCCCGGTAGGACTGACAATTGCTCCCATAGCGATTAGTTTATCATTCCTGGTGAGTTTTGCGGTGACATTTCGTGCAGTTTCTCTGACATCACCGAAAGCAGCCTGGGTCGCTTTTCCATTCAGTCTGAATTCAGAAGGAAGTGCATTACTGCTTGCGTTACTATCCTTTTGTTCTACTTCTCCAAAAAGAGGAAGAGATAATATGAGTGCAGCCAAAAATTTCATTCTTCTACGAGTGAGGGACGCACGCCTAAATTTGCTTTAACTGAAAGTCGAGCTTCTTTTCGTTGGTAAAGAATCTTAGCCTCATCACCTGGTTTTAAAGATGAGATTATAATGATGAACTCTTCCCTTGAGTCTAAAGGTTCATCATTTACCTCCAGCAAAATGTCATTGAGTTTAAGTCCGGCTTTTTCAGCCGCAGTCCCCGAGATTACTTCACGAACAATGAGCCCGGCTTCAGTTTCTTCGCAGGCAACACCAAAAAACCCCCCATCCTGCATCGAATCATAAGATATAAGATTCTCATCCTTAAAGGTGTTCCAATTAGCATGAAAAGATTCTATGGGAACATGAAAGTTTTGGTCTGGCTTTTGCGACACTCGACTATGAATGGCGATTAATTGGCCATCAAAATCAAAAAGAGGTCCTCCAGAATCCCCCCCTAGAAGGCGGCTATCTGTCTGCATGGTTTCGTCTTTTTTCGCAATAATTTTTCCTATCCGAACAACAACACCTCTTTCTTTATCGAACCCACCTGGGTGACCTAGACCAAAACACCAATTCCCAACTTTGGAATCACCCTTGTTTGCGATCGGTACGAAAGGCCATTCTTCATCCCCTAGAATTTGAAGCATTGCTGCATCTGAGATTTCAGAACCACCCAGAGATATGGCTGAGGCTCGTTTTCCGTTGGGTAACCGAACCTGCATTTTTTTTCCTGTTTTACCAATAACATGAGCAGCCGTAAGGACAAGGCCTTCCTTGGAGACAATTACACCGCTTCCGGCACCATCACCCGCTTCGATCGAAACAAGAGCTCTTTTAGCATTCGGTAAAAGCTCTCTTAAACGTTCTTGAATTGAAAGTAGGTCAGTAATATCTGAAGGAGATTTCTTCTTCCATGCTTCTACTTCCACCACCTCTCCGTGAAGAAAAATAAGTCCAAAGAGGAGCGTAAGGATTAATCCAAGCATATTCATATAAAATTAGGGAAATTCAATTTTCGCAAATCGTAAAGTTTACTTAGCCCAGCTCTTTTCTACGGCAGATACTAATCTTTGGGCAGAATGCCAGCATTGAGTGGTATTAGAAATATAGGAAAGAGAAGCCGATGTAGTTCCACGATTATTTTTACTTGGTACATAAAGATTAGTGTAGTTTTCAATTATACTACTTCCTAAAACAATATCAGGGAGATATTGTTTTGCATTACTTTTGGCAATCAATGCTACTGTCTTTTCAATACTGTCTTCGCTTCTAATATTCAGCTCAACCTGGATTCCTTCTCGGTTGGAAAAGCTTTTCAAGCATTGGGCTAATTTTTCACGAAGGTTTTCGGTTGCATATACAAGCAAAGTAGGAGTTCTTTGCCAGTTATCACCGAGTTTTGGGATAAACCCTTTTTCGTTCAAAAGTGAATGACCATAATCCGGAGATATGATGAAGCGCTTCAGAGCAAAGGCATTAGATGGATTTAAAAGCTCATTCCCAATAAGATAAAATACTGATTCTCCTGTGAAATTTTTTTCATTGAATCTCTCTTCTTCTGTTGAAAGATGCCCAAGTACAATTTTCTCATCGAAAATATCTTGGTAAATTTTTTGTGCGCTATAGCCTTTCTCAGCCAGAAGCACTACCGCGGTGCCCTTATCTTTTTTAGATAATAAGTTGGCAATTTCTTCATTGGTTAAAAATGAAACATTACACCCGATACCAGTTTTTTGATAGAAAGATTGAATGGCAGGACGAAAGATAGGTTGTAAACTTTTCTCACAGAAAACTTCCAATAGTTCGGAATTATTAGCGTTTGGTGAGTCTGAAATCCTGTCCCATACGACCATCATACTGGTGAGGACAAACATGGAGAGCAGAGCCAAAGTTACACCGGTATATTTGGGAGTTTTGAATACTTTTTTAAAATCCTGGTTCATAAGGCATTACTGTTATCAGCAAAACCAATGTATGATAAATTGTTGAGCTACTCCAACTCGATTTCTTGAAAGTAACTCCAAAAGCGCTTTTCTGATGAATTGGCTAAATGATAGAGCCAACTATTCGAAGAATTTATGTAAAAATAAGGATACAAATCTTTTGTTGTGTGGAGCCAACCAAGTCTCTCATCATAGAACCAAAAAGAATCTTTGCTAATAGGATGTAAATACAACCATCCAAGGTGAGAATGAAAGATCCAATTTTCATTATTCGGGGAATTAAATATACCTAACCATGCTTGGTACCAACCGTTATCAAGCTTAGTTTTTTCCGAAAAGTTAGATACAACTTCGCTATCGCTTGTATCCAAATTCGTATCTTCAGTAACAGTGAGATTGAGAGTGTAAGTTGGAGTAGCATTTCCTCTGTAAGAAGAATATCTGTAGCCGGTTATCTTTATGGAAAAATTACCCTGAGTTTGTAATGTCCCATTAATTTTGCCATACGGATAACTGAAACTTGAGCTTAATCCAGCAGGTAACCCTTCGACTTTAAAGCTTTGTGCTGAATAAGGAGAAGCTTTAAATTCATAGTTTAAGCTGTCACCCACTTTAAGTGAAATTGCATTACTTTCAGCGACGACCGAGGTGGTAGCACCAGACAAGGCGTGAGTTGTAATGACTCCCGTAGATGCAGGTATCCATGCATGAACGGATTTTAAAAGTACAGGAATAGGCTTTAAAATTATACCTGAGAGATGCAGAACTTTTGGGATGAGTGACCTGCTTTCGACTGCTAAAACAAAAGACATTATAATTCGAAGCTTTTTCATTTTTAGTTGCACCCACATCCACCACCTCCTACTCCTCTTCCCCCCCTTGATCCTTCCCTAGAAAAATAAGCATGATCATTCATTTTGAGAGAAAGTGGGTCTCGGTCAGCTTTCATTACAACATCCGCAAGATGATACCTCTCCATGGGACTAACCGTTACTTTGGGAGAACAGCCTGTAATAAAAATTACTGAAAAAAATAAAATATTAAATCTGATTTTTAACATGGATATATTCTATAAATCTATTGCTCAACAAAGAGGAATCAAATGACTGAATACAGCCCTCAACATTCCACTCGGAATTGATCATTCGAAGACCTGCTTGCTTGCCGACCATAAGGCATGTGGTGGAAATAATTCCAGACTTAAGGCAGCTTGGGCTGATTACAGATGCACTTAGTTCCGAATGAATAGTAGGATAACCAGTACGATTATCGATGGTGTGACCATATCTGTTTCCTTTTAAGTCGAAATATTTTCGGTAATTTCCGGAAGTTGCTAAAGACATATTGGTCAAGTTTAGAACGAAAGCGGGTTGATCGACATCCAGTGGATTCTCTATCCCTACTTTCCAAGACATACCCTGAGAGGCAAAGCCGGAAGCAAAAATGTCTCCTCCAAAATCAACCAGAAAATTTTTACAATTAAAATTCTTAAGTTTTTCAGATACCTGATCTATTGCAAATTCCTTGCCGAAACCACCAAAATCAAGACCCATACCTTGAAAGGGTAGGTAAATTTCATCCCCTGATATTTGTACATTCTGCCAGTTCACAAGCTCCTTTGCCTGACTAACCTCCTCGTCATGGGGCAATTGTTTGCTAGCTTTTGCCTTTTGCCAAAGAGATGTGAGGGGAAGGCAGCTAGGGTCAACTGCTTGTTTGCTTTGAAAGAAGGCAAAGCTTCCAGCTTGCAGGACTAATTTATCTTCTGCAGTAAGTGAAACAGCCTCTATACCAGCAGATTTGTTTACCGTTGATAACCAACTTGCGGGAAAGTAGCGGGAGTATCTTCCTTCAAAATTCTCTACCCATGATATGACCTCATGGGAAATAGATTTAAGATCGATATTGTCGGTCAAAGAAAATTTAACTTTGCATGATGTTCCGAATGCTTGAAAAGAGAGTACCAATAGGTCTCGTTCGTGAAGCAATGAATATGGTTTTTCCAAACTTGAACTTAATATTCCCATTGAAGACCAACCGTAAAAATATTGGCCTCCGGATAGAGACGGTTATCTGTTATTCCGTCTCTTCCTTCTGTCAGGTAGCGGTCGTAAGATAGATCGAGGTGGATACTATCATTAAGGAAACAGGAAGCCTTCAGACCCAATGTGTGAGAATCAAATGCAGATAGGCGATGATCAGCAGAATAAAAGGGACCAACCGAAGGATTTGGAAATGTCATGTAAGTATTGAAGAATTCAGGTTTACGAATTTCCGCATTGTAAAAAGACGCCTCATTTTGAGTATAAAACCGATAACGAGGAGAAAGCATCCATTTTTCTCCAAGACGGCGGCTTCCTTCAATTTCAAAAGTATGACCACTTAAATCATGATCATCTTGAAAATATCTGTAATTTAAATGGATTCCCGTTTTCAGTGATTCTAGGTATCGAGATAATTCGGAATAAAATATGAAGATTTTTCTTTTATTAGGGCGGTTCTCGGGCTCTAAAAGTATTGTCCCTTGGAGATCTACAGGGGTTCTTTTGTAGGAATCATTCAAGAAACCACTAGGCCATGAATAACTAAGGTTTATGGATATACTTGTAAATTTGTCTAGAATTCGGGTTAAGCCTGCTGAAATGGAGGGAGTTTTTTTATCCACCCAAATTCCATTTGGATCATCATATACAGAGTCATCCTGCAGTGAAACCCCGGATGTTATAATCAGGGTTTCAGCTGCTAGTTTGTATGAATATTGAACAGCATAACTCCGTGACAAATAATCGGGTTCATCACTGATTCCATATTCAAACGAGAAGTCATGATCTTGCGTTGCTTTATTCAAAGTGAATAAACCCGCTTTTCTGATTTCTTCGGGAACATTGCTTAACCATGGTAAGGTTGAGCTTGAATGACTAGGCGGTAATCCATTTGGCGTAGCTCCGGACCATGCATCAATTGTCCCAAGAAATTCGAATGACCAATCTTTTTCTAGGTCAACTTCTGTTTCTGCATACCAAGACCGGACTTCCACCCGATCGTTGTCTTCTATCCATTCACGATACTTTCCACGTAAGTAGTTCTGACCCCAAGATGAAATTTCAAGCAGGCGTAATAAAAGTAACCAAAGGCTAAGTGATAAAACCTTCACATATTAGGTTTCACTCAGTAGAAAATTTTCGTCAAGGATAGGATTGGAAAATTTTTTCAGAAATTTCTTTAAGAATGGACCTGAGGGGACGGTGATTAAGATAGGTTTTAGCTTCGTTTGAACGAATCCATTTTCTTTGTCTCCAGTTGGATTCAGGCCAAACAGCCAATTCATTTTTCACTTCCATCGGGTAAAAGGCCATATGTTTACCTTTGATTTTGGTCGAAAGTTTTTGATCTATAACTGACCCGATTATACCAGCTTCTTCGTATGCTTCCTGTAAAGCAGTGCCTTTTGAGCCTAATTTTTTCATCAGATTCCCCTTGGGTAAGCCCCAATTTCCTTTCTTCGTTGAGACAATCAAAAACTCTAGGTTCTCATTATCATTACCACGAAAGGGAATAACTCCGCATTTAATCACTCCTTTTTCCATAACCACACTAATTATATACTTACCCTTATTAACAATTGTTAACAAGTCTTAATTTTCTTTTAAGGTAAGGGTTACACGAATCTTGATTCATTCCCCTTAAATCAATAGTAAGTTTTTAATGACTGCCCCTTCTGAGCAAATCATAATTGACCCTCTTCAATTTCTACAGGTAACAAACTTGAAAAAGTCTTTTTTGATGGGTGGTGGCAGAAATAGAACAGTTGTCGATGTCCAATGTTTTAATCTCTGTGCAGGCGATCAAATTGCCATATTTGGTAATAGTGGCACGGGTAAAAGTACTTTCCTTAATCTTTTGGCAGGAACATTGAAGCCGGATTCTGGAAGTATAATGATTGGAGAAACTGATTTAACCGGTCTTTCTGAATCAGGAAGAGACCGTATGCGTTCCCAAAACTTAGGATATGTATTTCAATCATTTCATCTTTTACAAGGATGTACTGCCTTAGAAAATGTTTTGGTAGCAATGGCAGTAGCTGGAATCGCAAATGAAGATAAAGCGAAAGAGCTTTTATCCTTGGTCGGTATACCCGAAAAAGAAAGTTCACTTCCATCTCAATTATCGATTGGACAGCAGCAACGGGTCTGTATTGCCAGAGCATTGGCAAATAACCCGAAATTAATTTTGGCAGATGAACCTACTGGAAGCTTGGACCCAGAAAATGCTTCTCGTTCAATGGAGCTGCTTAAATCTTTATGCGACCAAAACGGATGTGCTCTGATTGTAGTATCGCATGATCCGAATATCATCAGTTGCTTTGAGCACTCGGTAAAGTGGGAAGACCTCAATAAAGTGGGAGAGTTGGGAAATGAATCTTAATTCAAAATTTGGCCTAGTTTTCTTTTTGGCAAGAAAGGGATTCAGGCAGCACTTTTTTGCATCTCTCGTCGCTGCCTTTTCCATTGCTCTGGCTGGTGGGCTTTTGCTCAGTACGATGAAAATTCAAAAGCAAACTCAAACCTCTTTCAATAATGCGAGTGGAGGGTTTGATGCGGTGTTGGGCGCGAGAGGTTCAAAACTCCAACTAATACTTAACGCTCTTTTTCATTTAGATGCTTCTCCGGGGAATCTTCCTTGGGAGCAATATGAACTGATCAAAAACACACCGGGAGTAAAGGAAGCATACCCTGTAGCTGTAGGAGATAATTATCTTGGATACAGGCTTGTGGGTACAGATCCTCAGTTATTTTACGATCATGAATGGAAAAAAGGAGAGAAATATAAATTGCGACAGGGTCGAATCTTTTCTGAAATGGCTAAAGAAGCTTTAGTTGGTTCTTTCGTTGCGGAAAAACTAAATCTTAAAATTGGTGACCGTTTCCAACCGTACCATGGTCTGAATTTTAAGGAAGATACACAACACGAGGATGTATATGTGGTGGTTGGTTTATTAGAACCCACAGGAACTCCAAGTGATAAAGTTATTTGGATACCGATCAAAGGAATTCAGTTGATGGAAGGGCATGACAAGGAGATGGCTCAGTCAGTTAGTGCAGTATTACTTACTTTAAAAGGAGCAACAGGATTTAATCTTGAGATAAGATATAATAGGCAGGGCAATCAAGCTACCTTTGCATGGCCTGTCGCCGCAACATTAGCTTCCTTTTTTGATAAAATGAACTGGTTCCGAGGAGTCTTGCAGGTAATAGCTTATGTGATTGCTGCAGTAGGTATTTTAATGGTGGCATCAACAATGCATTCTTCTCTAAATCAACGAAAAAGGGATTTTGCTATTTTGAGAAGTCTTGGTTCGAGCCGTTTAATTGTTACTGGAGTAATTGTATGTCATTCCCTGATGATTTCTCTACTTGGAGTCCTAGGTTCTTTTTTGATTATGTTGAGCATAGGATCAGTAACACAAACGATCATTGTGGAGCAAACTGGAGTTTTGCTAGAAGGAATGAATTTACAGCTTGAGGATTTATGGGTGATTGCTGGGATTATTTTGACCGGATTAATTGGTGGGCTAGGAGCAGCTGTAAATGCTTATCGTTCTGAACTTGTGGACAACCTGCAACCCACTTCTTAAAATTTTTGTTATGAGACAAACAAGCTTGCTCATAGGAAGGACCCATCAGTAAAAGTTCTTTTATGCACCAATACAAAAAATTAGTTTGCTTGCACTTAGCTTTGGTTGTCTTGGCATTTGGAATTGGTTGCAGTGAAAAGAAATCAACAACTGAGAATGATTTTGTAGAAGATATTGTAGGTGAGCCAATCATAGAAATTACAGAATCTTTTACATCAGACAAAAATCATTCAGCTGTCTATTCATCGACAGATTCGAATGATACAAACGAGGAAAGAATTATCAAAGAAGGTTTGGTGGTAAAAGGGCAGCCCCAGATCACGGACGAAAACAATTCAGCAGAAGCCGTAGTTTCAAACCTTCCCCCTCTTGAGGAGGGGAGTGAGTATCAACCATTGGCATTTCGTGATATGATGAATTTTGATTACTTGGTTGAGTGGGAGAAAGATGGTCAGGAGTTCGATTTTTCTGCCTACGCCCAACGGGTACCTAAAAGATTGCGTGATAAATCCGGAAGTTTAGTCGCAATTGAAGGTTTTATGATCCCCACTGTCGTGGACGAAAATAATGAGGTGAAGGAATTTCTACTTCTTCCCGATCAAATGAGTTGCTGCTTTGGGCAGACTCCTGAGGCCAATGGATGGGTCGTTATCAATGCTGCCAATGGGGTGGAAGTAATGATGGACCGTATCATTCGAGTTACCGGTCAGTTAACTGTGGAAGAGCGTTGGGACGAGGAATTTTTCGTAGGTTTGTATCATATGACCTGCGACGAAATAACCGGTCCAGCCCTGTAAGCAAATAATCCTTTATTTCTTCTCTTCAGACTTCTTGGTAGAATCTGATTTTTCACCAACTGAAAGTTTAACCATGTGATCAGGATCGCTTACAGATCCATTGTTAGAGGATGAGCCCTTCTTAATCTTATCAACATGATCCATTCCTTCGATTACCTGGCCCCAAACAGTGTATTGACCATCCAAAAATGAAGCTTCTTCAAAGCAGATAAAGAATTGGCTATTGGCACTGTTGGGACTGGAAGATCTTGCCATTGAGCAGGTACCACGAACATGTTTTTTGTCATTAAATTCTTCTTTTAGATCGGGTAAGTCGGATCCGCCGGTTCCCACGCGACCCGAATTAAAATCTTTTTTGTTTCCAAATTCCACATCACCAGTCTGTGCCATAAATCCGTCAATTACTCTGTGGAAAACAACTCCGTCATATTTTCCTTGGTTTACCAACTTCTTGATTCTTTCCACATGTTTTGGAGCAACATCGGGATAAAGCTCGATGACAACATTACCGTCTTTTAGCTCAATCGTAAGGGTGTTTTCTGGGTTGGTTGGTTTAGCTTCTGTCATAGCAAGGGGAAGCATGAGCAGAAGGAATGCAAAATACTTCTTCATAATTAGGTTATAAATTTAAGGGTTAAAGTGTGGGAGTAAACCGAAGATGTTACCTTTCGTCGAGAGGAAAGGTGTCGAATGAGTGTTTCGATAGGAGGTGAAATTATTATATAAGTTGGGTGAGTGGTTGCCCCTTATCAGAGAGTGTAAAGGGCCTACGGGTGGGTGAATAGATAATTTCATCCAAAGGAAGACCAAGGGTATAGGCAATGGTGGCATTGAAATCAGGTATCTCAACTTTGTTTTCAATGACTTCACGTCCCTCCTCATCTGTTTTTCCCCACACTTGTCCTCCACGAATTCCTCCACCAGCTAACATGCAGGAAAATGCCTTCGGATAATGATCACGGCCATCATTTACATTGATATTCGGGGTTCGGCCAAACTCGGTAGCAAGAACTACTAATGTCTCTTCCAGTAATCCACGCTTTGAAAGATCATCCAATAAAGCGGATAAAGCTTGATCTAAAATAGAGCACCTTTCAGGTACTCTGGAAAAGTTATTTTGGTGAGTATCCCAGCCTCCCAGTTGCACTTCCACAAACCGTACTTGTCTTTCAACCAATCTTCTGGCGAGAAGAACACCCTGTCCAAAGTTATCTGATCCATAAGATTTCCTAGTCGACTCGGATTCATCCTTTAAATCAAATGCCTGTAGGTCTTTACTCTTCATTAATCGAACAGCATCGTCATACATATCGCTGTATGCGTTTACTCTCTCCAAGTTATACTTTTGGATGAACGATCCATCCAACCTTTGCGAAAGATCAAGTCCCTGCTCGAACTTTTCTTCTGTCATTCCCCAAAGCCTTTTTACATTTTTAAGTCCTTCATTTGGGTTTCCTACAGCAAGAGGTTGATGGGATGTAGAAAGAAACCCGGAGAGAGGATGTCTGCTTCCGCCTCCGACTACCACAGCACCGGGAAGGGTAGGGTTGAAGCGCCCATCTAAACGGGTCATCCATGCTCCCATACTCGGATGTACGATGGTCGACCGTTGAGCATAGCTTGTATGCATAAAATAATTACCCTGTTGATGAGCCCCTTTGGTGGAAGTCATTCCCCTAACTACGGCAATTTTATTTGCATGGTTTGCAAGTAGGGGCAAATTTTCAGCAAGCTGAACTCCATCAGCATTTGTCTTAATCGTTTGAGTGGGTCCACCGGTTTCAGTTCCTGTTTTAGGATCAAATGTATCAAGGTGTGTCATCCCCCCTGACATGTAGAGGTATATGACATTCTTAGCCTTGGGTGCATAGTTAAGTGGTCGATTCAGGCCAAGACCCGCTCCATTGAGAGAGCTATGCGATGCCCAGGGCAGAATACTTACTCCTAGAAAACTTTTGGCAGCTAAGGATACAAATCTTCTACGATTTAGTTCATCAGAAAAAAGGGAAGAATTCATAATTATAATAATTTAGATAGTTTGAGTTTACTGCACAAAAGAGAATTGTCGGGTATTGATCAAAGACCAGGCAATTGCGAAATATTCGCGGTTACGATTAAACTTCTCCCAAGCGAGTTTCTTTTCGATTTGTTTTTTATACGCCTTCTTTTTCTCCTTAGACAAATGGTCCGGTATTTCCGGAATATTTGCCGTTGTTTTGATTGCAGACTCTGAAAGTTCTCCAATACACATTTTCATTTCTTCAGGCGTTGGTTCACGATTCAAAATTGAGAGGAATAAAACCTTAATTTTTTCTTTAGGTTCTATCGCTTCAGAAAGTTTTTTCATAAGTGGAGATTCTTTATTAAATACAGCCCCGTAAAATGTACCGTTTAACAATGTGAGAGCCTGGGTAACAGAAGCGTGCTTGTTTGCATTGTCTGCAATTTCACGATCAGACTGACCAAACTCTTGAAGGAAATGACCAGGCTGAGCAGGAGTTTGTAATTCCGAAGCTCTGTATACCTGACTGCTATACCCCTTCCATTGATCGTTTTTGGTGTAGATGTTTCCTCCGTTTCCATAGAGTGACTTTACTTCAAATTCTGGACCCATAACCAATTTAGCAAACACCGTGCGTTGTTGATTTCTAGCCTGTCCATAATCTCTCCTGAGACGGGCAACAGCTTCTCGATCGTCTGCTTCTTGAGCCTCGCGAAGTTGTTTCTGAATTTTTTCCATTTCGTCGTTGATTTCCTTGCTAGCTTTAGCTCCCTTTCTAGCTAGTCTCGAAAGTTTCTCTCCATCGAGAGATTCTATTTGATCCTGGTATTGTTGAAAGCGTTCCAGTCTTAGGTCGATTACTTTGGAGTTTTGTTTTCTTTCATCCGAGTTGGGGATGGAAAGGGCGACAAGTGAATCCCATATTTGCTCTGCAGACATTCTTTCAAGGATAGGCGCTTCAAAAAAGTATGGCGTCTCGATATTTGGTACATAAACAGGGGCAGCATTCTCGAATGCCTTTACTTGAAACAATATCCTTTGGAATTCTTTTAGATCGAAGTCCACGCGAACCATAAGCTTCTCCAGTTGTTCCAAAAGTTCCGGGATGGATGCAATCGTATCATCCCGCCAATCATCGACAGGTTCAACCAAACCACGTCCAAAAACTTTTTTCCACATCCGATTGGCAATGACCTTAGTAAATCTTGGGTTTTCCGGGTTAGTCATCCATTCACCGTACGCATGAACTTTAGAATCACCTTCCTTTTGGGTAATGGGATTATCAAAGATGGGGGACGGAGAGACCAATGACTTGGGTTTTCCATCATCATATTGATAGTCATGGGGTAGGGTAAGTTTGCGTTTCGTATGAGTAGCTCCGTACCTAAGGGGACGGAGCATTTCCTGAACGGATCTTCGCAGTGCCTCTCCTTCTTTGGATTTTACTTTCTTTTGTCTATCCTTTGAAGAAAGCCCCTTGGTTTGTTTTTCAAAGTGTTTCTTTATTTTGTTTTGGATATCTCCCCCTTTGGAAGAATGGATACCATAAGTGTAGGACGCCATCTGGTAGTATTCCATTTGTGTCCATCGGTCGAAGGGGTGATTGTGGCACTGTGCACAAACCATTTGAGTACCAAGAAAAATCTGCGTGGTGTTCGACATGTTGTCTAATGGCATACCTGCATCTCTAAGATAATATCCTACGGCACCGTTTTCCCATGGGTACCCTTCAGCTGTAATTAAGTTAAAAGCCATCTCATCAAAAGGAACATTCTTCTTAACCTGCTCCTTCACCCAATGAACATATAACTGGCCCGCACCGATTTGATTTCCCCCGCGCATACGAGTTTGAAGCCTGAGCAAATCGGCCCACCAATTAAACATTTGGCTATCAAAAGCAGATGACTCAACCAATTGGTTAACCAGTTGATCTTTTTTGTTTTTGGATGAATTGGATAGATAAGATGTTAATTCTTCATGCGTAGGTATACGTCCTGCAGCTTTCAAATAGAGTCTTCTTGCAAAGAGTGCATCATCCAACTTGGCAGGTATCTTTACGTTCTCCTGCTTGTAAGTTGACTCTAAAATCCCATTGATCGCTGCAACTTCTGACTCAGTCTCTTTTTTTGAAAGTTTATTTCCAGCGGCAAAAAGCAAAGGTACAAATACGATGGGCAAGATCACGAATAATTTCATGTTATATCATACTATTAGCAAAGAGCTAAAGTTACAGAAAAATATCAAAGCTCTGTAGTTTTTTGTTTAAGGACCTCTGCTATAAATTCCACTTAAAAAATAATGGAGCAGGAAAGGATAAAGTTTCTGCCTGCACCGTTCAGACCGGATCCATGTACCCGATAATCAACATCACCAATATTTTCCAAAGCGAGCGAAATTGAACTGCTGTCTGAAATATCATAGTTCCCATAAATATTGGCCAGAAAGTAACCTGGTGTACCATTGCTTGGTATTCTTGTAATATCTGTTGCATCCTTGAGCGAAAGATCGTCTGCTTTGCTAACCGCAAGAAAAGATAGAGCAGACGACCAATTCGAACGCACGGGTTTGAATTGTGTGGTGAACTTAACCTGTACTGGCATCAGGCGTGTGGTTGCCCGTTTTACGGGTGAATAATTACGACCATTGATAGCGACTGTTCCCGTAGCATTATTATCTAGCATTTGCTCAACTTCTCCGTCCATCCAAGAAAAGGAAAGATCGGATTTCCAGGATGGTGTCCACTTATAACCTAGCTCAAGTTCAACGCCCTGAATCAGTCCATCGCCGTTCGATTTCAAAACATCAGATTTACCGGATTCGATAGGTGAGCGAACGATCATGTCTTTGATCCAAGTGTAATAATAGGATGTTTGCCATTCCCATGAGCCTGCGCCCCCTCTGATGCCTAATTCAGCTTGCAGGAATTTTTCCGGATCCAGTTGAGTATTGGGACTTTCCACGGCACTTGTTTCATCAGTGGAGGTAAGATCATAGAGGCTTGGTGGTCTGAAGCCTTGAGACAAACCGCTGAAAATAAAAACCTCATCGTTGATCTGCTTGGTCGCCCGTAAGCTGCCAATAATCTCTTCATATGTTTTTTCTTCGGGATCAAACAAAGATGAGATGTCACTATTCTTTGCGTAGAATTTTTTTAATTCTGCATTTGTCGCCGAATAACGAATGCCCGGCTCAATAGACCATCCAGAGTCGAATTCGTGTCTGTATTGAATGTAAGTGTCAAACCGATCATAGAGAGCGTCAGCCGCTAAGGGGCCTTGCACCAGATTTGTCGTACGATTGCTATTAGCATCAAATTTGTACCCTCCAGAAACCAGTTTTTCATGATGCCACTCGGCCCCATAAGCCAGNCTTCCCAGGAAGAAATCATCTCTCACAAATCGTGCAGTGAGGCCAAAATCTTCTANGCTAAANGTTTGCAGGTCACCTCCAGTCGCCACACCGGAATTACCTTTCATTCGGTTTCTTTCCTGTTCGTGGGAGTGAAGACTGACAATCAATTGTCCTGAATTTGCTATTCCATCAATATCTTCCCAGTCAATCTTTCCGAAATAAAGATTCCTATCTTGATCAAGTCGTCTCCAGATTTCTTTGCCACGCGACAAACCTTCCCAGGTTAAGCCATCAATTGTTTTATGGGTTCTGGGAACATCATCCATGAAATTTTTCTGAATACCGAAGATCAAGTTGGCATTATCAGATAGCTTTCGGGAGACCTTTGCCTGAGAGCCTTTTACATCATAGCCGGTATTTTTTTGTCTTCCAACTTTTCTTCCTCCATCAAGGTCACCAAAAGAACGTTCAATATGCGAAATTTCAGCGAACCATTTTGGAGAGGAAANCTCCGCTGAAAATCCTGCACTTATTGAATGCTCTGCTNAAGAGGCTCGGCCAAGTAANTCAAATGATCTATNATTTTTTTGATTAGAATAATATGGTTTGGAAGAAAGGGAATTAACAATGCCCCCCACAGCGTCGGCTCCAAATAAAACTCCATGGGTACCCCTGAGCGCTTCTATTCGATCAGAACCAAAAAGTTCGACTGTACTCCAGTATTGATTTGGACCTGAACGCATTGCNGAATGATTCAAACGAATACCATCAACTAGTAACACATTATGGTATCCGGTTAATCCCCGGATATAAGGTGAGGATTGGCCATGTGCAGTTTTTTGAACCATTATGGAAGGAATTCCAAATAAAGCTTCGGGCAATGATCTGGCATTCCCTTTTATCGAGTCACTTTCCAATGTTGTAATCGACCAGGCTGTAGATTGCAAAGGCTCCGGGAACCCACCTTTAGCAGTCACAACCATTGGTGTGAGTTCGTCAATGGTTCCCTCTTTTTCCCACGAAAAGGCTGTAATTGGATAGCTTCCAATCAACAGGGCAATGAAGAAACAGACAAAGGGGTAAAAGAAATTCATTGAATAAAATTTATAGAAAAACAGATCACGAATTTTCTATCAATAGAGGAATCAGGCATACCTCCGCTTATGAATAATTGGAGCTTAATCTTTTATCGGATGCAATGATAACGAAAATCACGCAACCAAGCATGATGAGCGTGGCGGATACCCAAGAGACCGCTCCGGGTCCTAAGTTTGTGAGAACCCAATATCCGAGGAAAGGTGCTGGTAAGCCTCTCATTCCTGTAAAAAATAAATGTAAGCTCATGTAACTAGCTTCCATCCCTCTCGGAGCGACTTTGGTTACCCACAATGTCCAAACCATTGTGCCCCCACCAACTCCTGTTCCAATTAATGCGGATGAAAGGCAAAGTAATGGAAGGCTTTCAGACTGGAAGAAAAGAAACAGTCCCAATAGAAAAAAAAGGCCTGCACTTGTTCTTACATAGGCCAAGTTAAATTTATCATAAGCCCAACCCCAAANCGGCGTACTGCCAACATCTGTGATAAGNGGAACTACCATANTAATNCAAAGAACCATAGTGTTGCTGAAATCTAGTTCATAAGCTGGATTTACTAAATATTCCACACGAATGGGGATCGTCAACATGACGCCAATACCAGTGAGCATCAGCCCCGATAACATCCCTAAAAAAAGCCGATCTTTAGACGCATGGATAAGATTCTGAGATAATCCCTGAGAATCTGATTCGAGCGGTTTAGATGGAATTTTTAGATGGAAGTATGCCGTGCCAAGGCAGATCAGAAAAGTGCCAACGGCGATAACCTTAAAATAGGCAAGGTCCCAATCTAGAATTAATCCGATAATAAGTGCGGTGGCACCTCCAGTTGCGGATGAAAGCATGAGGTTGCCTGAAATTCTCCCTCCCTTCTCATTAGGTCGATAATTGTTGGAGTATACATGAACCATCAAGGATGGCACTTGGACGGCAAGCACACAGCCAAACAATACACATATTACATAAAACCATGCAGAAGTTGATGTAGCGGAGATTAGAATAAAAATAGCCGTCAACGCCATTAGGGTTGAGCAGATCTTGCTAACGGGCAAATTGCTCTTTCCAATAAGAATTAGAAATAGAGGGGCAAAAAGAAAGCCTATAGAACCTCCACTGGCCAATAATGATTTTGCGGTATCCGATGCTCCGAAGTATCGAATGGAAACTAGCAGGCATGTGGAGGCAAAACTTGCCTCCACAATGCCATTACAAGTATTACGCCAGAGATCGAATTTCTGAGTTTTTGAGGCGATACCTTTGGGATGATCTTTGGTTTCGCCATTCATTACTACTTTGTTTGATCCCTGAAAAATTCTAAAAACTCATTGGTAATTTCAAAATTTACAAGCAAAGTTAATAGGACTTCAAATTTTTTTGATTACCATGCGTATTGCCAACCGAGTGTCCAAACTGAATCGAGTTCGAGTTGTACTCCATTAACTTTTTGATCGATAGGTGTTTCCCACTCGGCTGCAAGACGATGTCCGCTCAATCCGCCGTTTTGAAAATAATAATTTAAACCAAGACCAAAGGTAGTGATATCGCGACCTTGAGAGGCAGTCTGAAAACCTGGAGACGCCATCATCATGTTGTTTCTGGCGTCTAATCTCGAATCACTACCATCGATTTCACTCTGACTGGAATAATCGAACTTAGCTGATGCACTTAATGAATCAGTAATTTTACGGGCTCCCCACAGGGTTGCTTCAAACTTATTGCCAAGAGTATAATCCTGATCGTTTTCTCCAATGCGAAGAATACCTCCTAATTGAGCTCCATAGGAATAATTTTCGGTCTGTGCAAGGTAAGTAATTGCGGGTTCNAAATCATAAGTTCCGGATCCAAGTTGCATGCCATAGCCAAGGATATTTCCGTTGTGCTTTTCGTCAATTGATCCGGTCGGAAGATTTAATCCCAACTTTAAATGCATTCTTCGGCCACTGTCCCATTGTGCAAGATCATAGAGTCCAGCTAATTTTAGATCACCAAGTCCAGAACTTTTAGCATTCATTTTCATAGGCATTCTCATGGCACCCATTGCCATTATCATGTCCATATCATTATCCAAATAATTGAGCATTCCCATTAATGTCCATTTGTCCGATATGGCATGCATAGTTCCTAGCATATGCATGTCCATTGTCATTTTTGTTGGAACCATATCAAAATCTCCAGGCATCATCATCGTTCCAAGCTGTGAATTTGAAGTGACACTTGATGATCCGCTCAACAAGCCCTCCATCTCCATGCTCATATAGCGGTAGGAGACCATCCATTCGCCCATTTTATGCATGTGATCNCCCATTACTGAGATTGGTGCATGACCATCAGGGCGGGCAGCAGTCCATGGACCTTCGTGGGCGGATAAAGAAGAAAAAATGAGAGTAGAGATAAGTGTAATTGCAGTAAAAAGTTTCATTGTAAAAAAAAGAGTTTTCGAAGAATTTCTCTTCGATTTGAAAATTTACCAAACTAAGTTTGGTCAGATAAATGAATGCTTTTTAAGCTCGTGGAGGTGGTGTCTCGATCAAATCGATTCTCGAAAAAACATCTTCAATTGGAAAATAATTTTTCCCGATTAACCGGGTTTTAGGAATGACAATTTTTAGGCCGGGGTCGTTTACGAGTTTCGTTTCAAATGAAAATGTTTTCAGCTGGCTGATAGCTTCCTTCGAGTCTGAGCCAAGCTCATCCACCAATTCACAACCTGAACATCTATGCAATCCATCAAAGGTCCACTCTGCGGAGAGAGTAATCGATTTGGTCTCTTCATAGAATTCATCAAACATATTTGCCCATATTCCCATTTGCAGCAATCCAAGCGGGATACTGGTAGTCGAAAAAATTACAAATAATGCAATCTTCGACAGGATTCGTTTGCGGGCTGAAACAGGCATTTGTTGTCATTTAAAAGAAAACGCGCTCGATCGTCCAATAAATTCCCATGAGTGCGATAAGGATTGAACAGGGAATTACTGCCAGTTTTCGATACTGTGCATCATCTTTCAGCCAGAGCGTGAGTATAAAGACGATAGCAATTACTGCTAACTGTCCGAATTCAACTCCAATGTTAAAGCCAAGCAGACCAATTACGAGGGATGCTGGATCGAGATCAAAAGCTGAGAGGGCACCGGCAAAGCCAAGCCCATGAATTAAGCCAAAGAAGAAGACTATTAAGAGTCTCGAATGACGATAGTTGGGGAAGAAAATATTTTCCAATGCAACCACCGCAATACTGGCAGCAATAATTGGTTCAACTACATGGGACGGGGCTGAAATTAATTCCAGGGTCGCAAGCCCGAGAGTTATGGTGTGAGCAATCGTGAAAACCGAGACCTGGTATAAGATGGGCTTCCATTTTCTTGATAGAAAGAAGAGCCCTAATACAAATAGGATATGGTCAAGTCCAAGGGGGAGAACATGAACAAACCCCTGTCTGGCAAAAGAATAAAAGGTGCTTCTCGCATCCTCTCTTCTCTCTTCAGCACTTTTTTCAGCTATTATTTTCGNCTCTAAATTCTTTGTTTCGTCCTTNGGGTCGGCAGAAATGGGATCTGCTTGTTCGACTTGAAGTTGAGCGATTGGTNCTCCGTCAATAAAGGAAAGATCAAATTTAAAACTTTCTTCATCTGGAAAAAGAACATTTACCCGTCGCTGTGGTTTTCCATTAATTTGATTTGTGAAAATCAAATCATAAGGAGCGTTTTCCTTTGCCCGAATTTGATAAAAACTAGCATTTGTGTCGAGAAAAGTGTCATAGCGACCCTCTATGAACACAATATTATCTTCGCTTAAATCACCTCCATCCTTTTCTGAAAAGGTAAGGTCAAATTCAGGAAGAAACCAAGAGTTATCTCCAAACCGTAAATCAAAGGCATCCCGGATCATACCCTCCGCCTGTAGAAGTAATTCCGATTTATTTGAGTCAGGGAAATTTTTAAAACTTTCTCCCGTTATAAATGGAACAGACTCTGGGTCCTCCGCAAAACTTCGCGGATCTATCTCCACAAATATAGAAGTATTACCGTCAGAATTGAAACTTCCAATAACCGGGATGTCAGGGATAGGGTGTGAGAAAAGAGGATTCAACCACCCTCCTAAAGTCAGGAAAAAAAGCAATTTTTTCAAAATTGAGTACTATTAGGGTTTATATCTTTAATAAAAATTATTTTATCAAATTGAAAATTAATCTTGTGAAACCACGAATTGACTATTGATTGATGGAATCTATTACAAACCCTAATATTACGAAATTATGAAATTATTAAGCACAGCTATTATCTCTCTGCTCTTCGCAGGTTCAGTTTTCGCAGGATGTCCATCAAAGACTATTAACGGTAAAGTAGTGAGCTTTGATGAAGAGTCAAAGACCCTTACTGTTGCTCAGGGCAAAAAAGAAAAGAAGGTTCAAGTAGGCAGCAAAACCAAGATGGAAGGTTTTGAATGCCCAACCAAATTAAAAGCCGGAGCACGCGTATCTATCGATGGATGCAATTGCAAAAACAAAGTTGCAACCAAAGTATCCGTTGCGAAGGGTAAAAAGAAAGCGAGCTAAGCTTCTTTTAGCATCGAATTTAAAGAGGCCCTCTTAAATTGAGGGCCTTTTTTTGTCCAAAAATTTCCAGAGATATGAGTTGGGGCCNCAAGCTAGNGCAAAAATAAAACATACAGTTGCNATGATAGCCATCGCAGCAGCAATTGAGCAATCCAACCAATAGGCNAGGTGAAATCCGCCAAATGTGTAAATTATTCCAAGAGGAAAAGTGCAAAATAAAATAGCAGATAACCGATTAAAAAAGAATGAGGCGGTAACACTTGGAAAAACGAGCATAGCTACAACCAATATAACTCCGACCGATTCCAGGCTGGCCACGGTCGAAAGGGCAAGAAACATCATAAGTAATAGATGAATCAGCTTAANTGGCCAACCGATTGAATGTGCAAGGATAGCATCAAAGCTTGTTAGTAAAAGTTGTTTGTAGAAAAGAGAAACCAGGAAGATGATTGCCAAACAAATTAATCCCATAACCCATATGGAACGATTCCCTAGATCATTGCCTCCGATTATCAAATTTGGAGCAAGAGGGGTGAGTCCAACTTCACCATACAATATGCAACTTGTATCCAAGTCCAGGTGACCTCCCTGCAAGTTAATCATAGTAACACCCAGAGCAAAAAAAGAAGTAAACACAATTGCCATAGATGCGTCTTTTTTAATGGGTGAGTTTTGCTGTAGCCATTCGATGGAAAAACTGCACGCCAGACCGGCCAGACAAGCACCTAAAAGCATTGGAGCGAGATCAAGAGATCCAAAAGCAAGAAAAGCTATTACAATACCAGGTAGAATTCCGTGGCTTATCGCATCACCCATGAGTGCCATTTTTCGAACAACAATAAAAGAGCCAATCAAACCACTTGCCCAGCAGACCAATAAGCCCATAAAAATTACCTGNCCATTCCATGCAATTAATTCGGCTGATGCCCAGGGTTCCAGGAAGACCTTACTGGGGTCAAACTTTGGGATTAGGTTCATGAATTTAAAGCACAAGTACGGTCAAGATGGACGAGGAAGACTGCCTTGATGAATGTCTGTAATGCTGGGAATGAGTTTTCCGTGCGGATCTAACTTTGGATTTTTTAAGAGTCGTTCAATTTGGCGAACAGTTTTCTCTCCCAATACATGTTCGATCTTTTCAGCGTCTTCATGGACATGATCTGGCTCGTACTGGGCTTCATTAGTAAGGTACAATTCCCACAGACGATGGTTTCTCACAATTTTGCATGCGTATTCCCAACCTTTAGGGGTCAGTATCATAACTGTTTGTGGAGGCAGGTTTGCCTCGTCATTGGAGGAAAAGCTTTTGGTGCAAAATCCGGAGCTCGCTAAGTTGTCAATTTCTCTTTCAACCTCTGGACGGCTTAGTCCTCTCTTCTTCATGATTTCAAGTGAAGTTATTTCATTTTCCTGAAAATCTTTTTGTTCGAGGATTTGAAAAGTCGCTTTGAGAGTGTTTTCGATAATAATTCGTGACCGTTCAGATCTTCCTTTGAGCCAACGAACAATAATTCCATTTTCGGGTCTTAGGAGAAGAATCACCAAAAAAAGAAAGGCTGAAAATAAAACGATTAATGGACCTGCAGGGAGGCCTTTTCCTAGAAAGGATAAAAAAGTACCACTCACCCCGGCTCCTGCTCCTAAAATAGAAGAAAGAACTAGGTAGTTTTTCATTCTCTTGGCAAATAATGATGCGGTCGCAGCAGGTATCACTAACATTGCTGAAACTAAAATGACTCCAACCAATTGGAGTGAGGAAATTACACAGAAAGCAATAAGCATCCAAAGGAGGAATTGTAAAAAATCATTGGGGATTCCAATAGATTTAGAGAATTGGGGGTCAAACCCTGTCACTAAAAGTTGCCTGAAATTTATGGTTATGAATAGCCCGATTAACAAAAGGGTGATAAATAAACCGATGATATCGCCAGAAGAAAGAGAGGTTACTTGGCCAAACATAAAGGAATCCAACCCAGACTGATCAGTATAACCAACCTTTTGAATTCTTGTAAGTAGACAGATACCCAATGCATAGAAAGCAGATAGGACAATTCCCAAAGAACTATCCTCATGAATTTTGGTAAATTTTTTCAGTAAACTCAGGCAGCATACTCCGGCAAAACCTGCTATGCCTGCACCAATGATCAAGGAAAAACTATTCTTTTCTCCTGCCCATATAAAGCCAACAGCAATTCCTGGAAGAACAGCATGGGAGAGGGTATCGCCAAAAAGCGAAAGCTTTCTGGTAACTACATAGCTTCCAATTAATCCGCAGGAAAGACCCATTAATAATGCTCCGAGAGTTACCCTTTGAACCGATGGGTCCTTCATCTCGAGGAACCTTTCGGCTTGGGTCATCCAGTAAAGGTCTTTCCCTGTGCCTATTTGTTTCGCCTCGCTAAATAAGGAAGATAATAAGAAAATGCTGAAACAGACTAGCCAGTTTTTCTTTCTGTTATCCATGTTGCTGCTATCTGAAACGATACCTTTTCTTCTCAGCTATGAGACCTCAGGAGTCCTAGCTACTTCTGTTGCCATTTCTGACAGGACAGCTAGTTTGCCACCATAAGTTCTTTGTAGTAATTCATGCGTATATACTTCTGAGACTGAACCGAACGCCACCTTTCTCATATTAAGCAACAAGAGTTGGTCAAAATAATCTTTGGCAGATGCCAAATCATGATGAACCACCATCAGAGTTTTTCCTTCTTTTTTCATTTCTTGAAGGATCGAAATGATAGTCTTTTCAGTTACTGCATCGACCCCCGCAAATGGTTCATCCATCAAATAAACAGCACTTTCCTGAGCTAGAGCTCTAGCTAGAAAAACCCTTTGTTGCTGACCTCCAGAGAGATTTCCAATCGGTCGATTAGCGTATGGCAACATATTCACTTGTTCGAGGCATTCATTGGCTTTTTTCCTGTCCTCTTTCCCAATTCTGCTTAGCCAGCCGTGGTGACCGTAACGACCCATTAACACCACATCGAATACGGTGACGGGAAATTCCCAGTCCACTGATTCCCTCTGAGGAATATAGCCAATTCTTTTGATTCCAGTTTTGGGGCTATTTCCAAAGATTTTAACATACCCACCATTGGGTTTTATCATGTTCATGATCGTCTTGATCAAAGTAGATTTGCCTGCACCGTTAGGCCCAAGAATTCCTACAAATGATCCCTCTTTTATTTCGAGATCTACGCCGTAGAGTACGGGTCTATTTTGGTATGAAATGGTCAGGTCATGAACCTCAATAGGCAAATCATGATGCTTCATTACTTATGAACTATGGACTGAGACCATCCATAATAGTCAAGATATTGTAAACCAGCATGCCTTCCCAAGTATTATGGGGATAAGACTTTTGATTTGGGCCGGTGCTTTTGCTGTCGGCACTTCCATAGGCATCAGAATATAGTGGTGCCCCAACATCGGTCCCGGTTTCTTTTGCTATTTCCTGCAAGGCTTTCGGGTTCACGCTGCTTTCTATGAATAAACAATTAACCTTTTTCTTGTTTATGAAATCCACTAAATTTGTCCTATCGCTGAGTCCGGCCTCCTGAAGAGTCGAGATACCTTGAAGTGCAATGACTTCGACATCAAAGGATTGCCCCAGGTATCTAAACGCATCGTGACTGGTGATTAAAATTCTCTTTTCTTCAGGTATCGATTTAAGCTGAGATATCGCCCATTTTGAAACTTCCTTCATATCTTCAATAATGGAGCGTTTCTTTGCAATGATCTCTTCTTTTAATTCAGGAAGTTCTTCGATTAAAAATTCCGAAACACCCTCGATACAAATTTCCCAAAGCTTTGGTGAAAACCAAATATGGGGATCCGGGTATTTGTCTTCCTCTTCATCTGAATCTAGAAGAAGCTCCTTTGGGACTGTTGAACTAATTGCATAAGAAGTAACTTTACTCTGACCGTTGCTCAATATTGAGGCCAACTTGCCTTCGAATTTAAGTCCATGATAAATAACCATATCCGCAGTTGATATAGCGGTCATATCATGAGCGGTTGGCTTGTAGGAATGAGGATCAGTCCCGGGTCCCATCAAAGTTACTACACTGCAGGAAGTACCAACCAGCCTGTTGACAATGTCAGCTACTTGCGTGGTAGTGGTAACAATTGAGATCTTTTGTGTGGCATTTAAATCACTTGATTCATTAACCGTACTAGTATCACAACCGGTGGGTAAGATTATGCCTAGCACGGCAGAAATGAGTATGATTGGTAATAGACGTTTCATTTGAATGTACAAATTGTATACTTTGACTAATCAAAGTACTAGTTTTGATTTTCTCTTGTGTCAACCTTCTTGAACTTACAGAATCAAAAAATGGCAACTTCCACGGTAGAAAATTATCTTAAGGAAATTCTAGTAATTACCCTTGAAGAAGAGGTTTCCAAGGTACAGATGGGTCAAGTGGCCAAGGTTCTTGGCGTCACTCCCGGCACCGCAACTTCAATGGCTAAAAGTTTGGAGCGTGATGGTTGGATTAAATATTTTCCCCGTGTAGGTGTATCCTTGACAAGAAAAGGAAGAAAGTTGGCGATGAACATGTTACGCAGACACCGTTTACTCGAGACCTTTCTAGTGGAAACTTTGGGACTGGACTGGAGTGAGATTCATGCAGAGGCCGAGGAGTTGGAGCATGCGATTTCGGAGAAGGTGTTAGAGAAGTTAGATGAATTCCTTGGGCGTCCGCGCTTTGATCCTCATGGAGACCCCATCCCGTCAAAGAGTGGAGTTATCGAGCAATTATCGTCTAAACCCTTGTCGGATTTTGAAATGGATGCGGATCTAAGAATTGAGTCAATTGTAGATCAGGATAAGAAATTCCTAAAGTTTGCCAGGAAGACAAGACTGGTTCCCGGCCAGCGATTTAAAATAGTCGGTAAAGATGATTGTGCCGATTCTATCACCCTCAAAAACTCAAAAGGAGATCAGGTAAGCCTGGGTTTTCGATCAGCTGAGAAGGTACTTGCTTTACCATTTGAGTCATAAAAGCGAGAAAAGATCTCAAAAAAAGTTTGCTCATTAGACTGAAGTCTTTCAAAAAAAACTTTCCATTTAACTAACCCCCCTCTTACATTATGCCAAGACCCGTAACCCTGTTTACCGGCCAGTGGGCCGATCTTTCCCTACCTGACCTTGCTGCTAAAGCTGCCCAAATGGGCTATGATGGACTCGAGCTCGCCTGTTGGGGAGATCATTTTGATGTCGATAAAGCTGCCGTATCTAAAAAATACTGTAAGGAACGCTGGGAAATCCTTTCCGATCATGGACTTACTTCGTTTGCGATTTCGAGCCATCTCGTTGGGCAGGCTGTTTGCGATCTGATCGATGAGAGGCATAAATCAATCCTTCCTCCTGATGTATGGGGCGAGGGAGATCCCGAGAAAGTACGTAAACGGGCTGCCAAAAAATTGGCCAAAGCTGCCAAGGCATGCAGAAATTTTATCAACGAAAAACCAGGCAGAAAAAAGAAAGATGATTTTCCCGCCGTTGTAAATGGATTTACCGGATCAAGCATTTGGCATTCGATCTACGCGTTTCCGCCGACTGATCAAGCATATTGGGACAAAGGTTTTGCTGATTTTGCAAAACGATTTGGACCTATCCTTCAGGAATTCGATAAGCATAATGTTAACTTTGCCCTCGAGGTTCATCCCACCGAGATAGCCTTTGATATTGCAAGTGCTGAGCGAGCCCTGGCTGCTGTTAAAGGTCATAAAAGATTCGGTTTCAATTATGATCCCTCTCATCTTGGGTATCAGGGAGTGGACTATGTTAAATTTATCCGCACTTTCTCCGATCGTATTTACCATGCCCATATGAAAGATGCGTGGTGGGGTCATGGAGACGGAACGGTTGGTGTTTTTGGTGGTCACACTACTTTTGCTGACCCAAGGCGTCAGTGGGATTTCCGTTCTGTGGGAAGGGGAGATGTTGATTTTGAAGAAATAATTGTTGCTTTGAATGATATAGGATATGCCGGTCCGCTTTCGATCGAATGGGAAGACAGCCGGATGGATCGTTTTCATGGTGCCACTGAATCTTGTGAGTTTGTGAAGCAGTTAGATTTTAAACCCAATCAAATGGCGTTCGATTCTGCTTTTGATAAAGAAAACCAATAATTTTTTACAGTCATGAAAAGAAAATTGCGCATGGGCATGGTAGGTGGAGGACGGGGAGCTTTTATCGGAGGAGTTCACCGAAGAGCAGCTAACCTTGATGGTAATATTGAACTGGTTGCCGGAGCATTTTCCTCGGATCCTAAAAAAAGTAAGCTTTCAGGAAAAGATTTTCATTTGGATCCCTCCCGGGTCTACAATTCCTATCAGGAAATGGCTGAAAAAGAAAAGTCATTACCCGATGACCAGAGAATTGATTTTGTAACCATTGTTGTTCAAAACCACTTACATTTTGATGTAGCAAAAACTTTCCTCCAGGCAGGATTTAATGTCATCTGTGATAAGCCGGTTACATACGACTTGGCCCAGGCTCGGGAATTGCGAAAGATCATTAACAAGACCAAAAAAGTCTTCGCTCTAACCCACAACTATACGGGTTATCCGATGGTTAAACTTGCTCGCGAAATGGTTAAGAAAGGGGAGCTTGGTGAAATTATTAAAGTAGTTTGCGAGTATCCACAGGGTTACGCAATCACAGCACTCACTGGAGAAGAGAAGGCCATTGCCAATTGGCGTGCCAATCCTGAAATTGCAGGAATTTCAAATTGTATGGGAGACATCGGTACCCATGCAGAAAATTTGGTTCATTACATTACGGGTCTGGAAATTGATAAATTGTGTGCTGACCTTTCAGTAAATATCCCGGGCCGTAAGCTCGATGACGATGGTAATGTATTGGTCCGTTTTAAAGGTGGAGCCAAAGGTATCATATACGCTTCACAAGTATCAAATGGTGATGAGAACGATTTGAATATCCGAGTTTATGGAACCAAAAAATCAATTGAATGGCATCAGGAAGAACCCAATGATTTGCTGGTTAAGGATGCCCGAGCCCCTCGGCAGATTTGGCGTCGGGGCAATGATTATGTAATCGGAGCTGCAGCTGAAAATACACGGATACCCTTTGGCCATCCGGAGGGTTTCATTGAAGCATTCGCAAATGTTTACAATGCCGCAGCCGTGGCGATTGCTGACGAAGTTACAGGGAAATATCCAAGGAAATCAGGTTACGATTTTCCAAATATCCGTGACGGAATCATAGGAATGGCATTTATTGAGACAGTTGTGAAAAGTTCAAAATCAAAGGATAAATGGGTCAAGTTTCCCACCCTCCCCAAATAATAAATTAATGAGCAAAAAAATAGGAATTATCGGAGCTGGAGGAATGCTCCAGTATCATGCAGCTGGATTTCGTGCTGGCGGAGCGGAGCTGATCGCAATTTGCGATATGAACGAAACCGCTGCTAAAAGCNCGGCAGCCGAATATGAAGTGCCTCATGTTTTTTCTGACTCGGCCAAAATGTTGAGTGAATTATCGGACTTAGATGCCATTAGTATTATCACTCCCAATCGTACGCACCGACCACTTGCAATACAGGCTTTAGAGGCAGGTAAGCATGTCTTCTGTGAGAAACCGCCTGCGCTTAATGCAACTGANGTGAATGAAATGAAACTTGCTTCGGAGCAGGCAGGTAAAACATTGATGTTTAATTTCAACAATCGAGCACGACCTGAGTCCTATGCGTTACGCAAGTACATAGAGGCCGGAGAAGTGGGCCAAATCAATTCTGCTCAAGCCAAGTGGATTCGTCGGACTGGTATTCCCGGTTTTGGGGGTTGGTTTACCAATAAGGAGATGTCGGGCGGGGGGCCATTGATTGATCTGTTGCATATGGTGGATCTTGCCCTCTTTTACATGGATTACCCGAAGCCTTCCAATGTGCTTGCTCAAACATTCAATGATTTTATTGAGAATAAGGATTTTAAAGGACCGTGGGGTATCCCAGATGTTGCGGATGGTGTCACCGATGTGGAGAGTGCAGCTCATGGGTTTGTTACTTTTGAAACCGGTCAGGTTCTTAGTTTTCAGATATCCTGGGCGGAAATGAATAAGCGTGAAGAAGTGTCTGTGACCTTTCAAGGCAAGAAAGCAGGAGGTATGATCCGACGATTGTTTGGAGCGGATGGACTCGATGAGACTGCGATTGATGATTGTGAGCTTTATGTCCAGGAACATGGACGCTCGGTTAATCGCAGCATTATTACCGAAGCAAATGAAGATATGGGCAGAATTCGTTCAGCCGAGAATTTTGTTCGCTCAATTTCTAATGAAGAGGCCCCTTTAAATACCCCTGATCAAGCTTTGGCATTAATGAAGATTATAGATGCAACCTATGCTTCATCCAAGACAGGAAGTTCGATATCNATCTCCTGATTTTTCTGCATTCGCTTGTCACTTAGACAATATTAATTTACTTAGATACCTTAATTATGGGCAAACAATATAAGAAACTTATCAAGCGTCGCAGACGCACAGCGTACCTTGCTAGACGAAANGCTGCAATCAATGCAGAGAAACCTGACTCTTCCAAGAAAGCAAAGTCTCCAGCCAAGAAAGCTGTGCGTAAAAAAGCAGCTCCAGTGGAGAAGGCNGAACCTGTAGCCGAGAAGGCAAAAACTGAGGATGTACTTGGTCCCGATGTTGCCGCGGAAAATGATGCCAAGGTGACTGAAGAAAGCACCTCATCCGAAGAATCGAAAAAATAAGGGCTCCCATGGGCAGGCGAAAGTGGATACTTGGTGTTGTCCTCTTCGCATTACCGACTTTTTGGTGCGGACATTTTGCTCTATTTGCAAATGATTCTGTAACAATTCGAGTACAACATTATCCTGAGAACGCGTTTTTAAGAATTCCAGAGTTTTTCAGTGGGAATGAATATTCNGGTGATAAATTAATCATCAGGACAAACTCAGACCGAGAGGGGCTTTACTTTTCTATTCCATTGGGCAAAAAAAATTCCCTTATTCGAAATGNAAAATCTATTGAACTCCAATTCATAGAATCTACAAATCCTATCCCCCGAATTTCAACTTATTCTATTTCAGAAATTTCAGCTGAAAAAGAGTCTCTTTTGCTTGGCGTCACAGGTAAAGACTGGAACCAGTCGACAATGAAATTAGTTGCCTGGAAAGTTTTAATACTAGATTCAGCAAATAAACAAATTTTTACATCTCAAAGTACCCTTTGGGGACATCAGGAGTAATTTGAAAAATGAAAACTTTTGGGGCACATGGTGTCCTTTTAAGTCAGGCAGTCGTTTTACATCTTTAAGCCTGGAAGAAACTCTCACGGGAGGTCAGTCTTTTGATTGGCATCCGGTAACAAGACTACATTGGAGAGGGAGAATAGAGCAGCATATCTTTGAATGCCGATGGCATAATCACCGAGCAGAATGGCGATGTAAGAAAAATAAAGAATACCCAGAAGATGTAATCAAAGAATATTTTTGTTTAGGAGAAGATTACGAGTCATCATTAAATGAACTCCCTTGGAGATCAGATTCTATCCTGCGAGNATGCATGGATAAACTAGACGGACTTCGAATTTTAAGNCAGCCTTTCGACCAAACACTATTCTTTTTTATNCTTAGTTCAGCCAAGAGTATTCCTCAAATCCAAGCAATNGGAGGTGCCGTATTTGAGAAGTACGGAGATCAATTGATGGAAGGAATCTATAGCTTTCCTGGATGGAAACGACTGGCAAAAATACCAGAGAAAGACTTACGTTCTTTAAAACTCGGTTATCGGGCCAAATATATATCACAAACTGCGAAATATATCGAAGGGCACCCCGGATGGTTGGAAGCTATTCCGCAAAAAAATTACCAGGATGCAAAAAATGAACTTCTTNAATTGCCTGGAGTAGGGGAAAAGATCGCTGACTGTACTTTGCTGTTTGGTGGAAATTTTTTAGAAGCATTTCCGATCGATACTTGGATCGAAAAAAGTTTAGAAAAAAGATATTCCTTACAGGGATGGAATACTTCCCAGAAAATTCATTTTGCACGCATTCACTTTGGTAAATTTGCTGGTCTCGCCCAACAATTCCTTTTTTCAGCGGAAAGACTCGGTATTTTCGATGAGCGATGAGAAATATTAATCAATTTCATTCAAATTTATAGGATTGGTGTGTGTGTGGCATAAAAGTTGCAATTGTNGNTATACTGCCGCCAAATGAACCCCAACTCTTTTGAAAATTATCAAACCGGTCNTTTTTTTGATGAAATGTTTTCCGGTTCAAATAACATAGAAGCCTACGATTTTTACAAACCAATATATGATCGCATTGGTAATTTATCTGAGAGTGAATTTGAAGAGAAAAAGAAGCAGGCTGACTCTTCCTTTCTGGAGCACGGAGTCACTTTCACCGTCTACGGAGATGATAAAGGTACAGAGCGCATTTTCCCCTTTGATTTGATTCCTCGAGTTATTCCTGACTCAGANTGGCAGAGAGTNGAGCAGGGATTACGNCAACGAATTCTTGCCTTAAATTTATTTCTTAATGATGTTTATCANGGTGCTAAGATTCTCTCTGATGGAGTCATTCCTNAAGAAGTTGTAAAGTCTTCNGCNCATTATCGGGAAGAAATGATTGGTTTTGATGTACCTAAAGACATTTATGTTCATGTTTGTGGATCGGATTTGATCCGGGACGAGAACGGAAAATATTTGGTCCTAGAGGATAATGCACGTTGCCCATCCGGGGCTTCTTATCTTTTAGAAAATCGGGAAATNATGAAAAAAACTTTCCCCCGCACCTATCAAAAAATGTCAGTGCGGTCAGTTGAAGCGTATCCGGAGTACCTGTTGAGATCTTTGGAATATCTTTCGCCNAGGAANTCACAAAAACCAGTTTGTGTCCTNCTTACCCCGGGAGTGTATAACAGTGCTTATTTTGAGCATACTTTCCTCGCCCGTCAAATGGGGATCGAGATCGTCGAAGGTAAAGACCTAATATCCATTGATGGATTCGTGTATATGAGGACCACGCAGGGCCTCGTGCAGGTGGATGTCATTTATCGTAGACTGGATGATGAATTTCTCGATCCGCTATTTTTTAATGAAGAATCTTTGCTTGGAGTGAGTGGTTTGATGGATGCTTACTTAAAAGGTAATGTTGCTNTAGCAAATGGAATAGGAACTGGAGTCGTGGATGATAAGGTGACTTATGCTTATGTTCCGGAAATGATTCGCTATTACTTGGGGCAGGACGCAATTCTAGAACAAGTGCCCACTTATCTATGTTGGCGCGATCAAGATAGAAAATTTGTGCTGGATAACCTAGCAGATTTAGTTGTGAAATCGGCAAATGAATCCGGGGGTTACGGTATGCTTATAGGAAATGCTTCCACCCAGAAGGAACGCGATGAATTTGCAGCACGAATAAAAGAAACTCCTAGGGATTANATTGCNCAACCCATTATATCACTCTCCAGGCATCCTACNTTTTGTCCTGAAGGAGTAGCGGGTAGACATGTCGATCTCAGACCTTTTATCTTATATGGCGAGGATATCGAGATTGTTCCGGGAGGCCTTACGCGGGTNGCCTTAAAAAAAGATTCACTGGTGGTNAATTCATCTCAGGGTGGAGGAAGTAAGGANACCTGGGTATTGAAAAATTAAGATGCTTTCCCGGGTCGCAGATAANCTCTACTGGATGAGCCGCTATGTTGAGCGGGCTGAAGGTGTTACTCGCCTAGTCGAAGTAAATCGCGACACAGATTTGGAGTCCTATGCCAATGGAACGAAGAGGGATTACTGGCAATCAGCNCTCAGTGCGATGTGTGCCGTGGAAGATTTTGCCAAAGATGAATTAGNTGATCACGAACTCTTCATCCTTTTTTCCAAGGACTGGTCGAGCTCAGTGTCTACCTGCATTAATATGGCCCGCGAAAATGCCCGAATGGTGAGGGATCAGTTATCGGAAGAGATTTGGGTAGAACTCAACAACTTATACCTCTATTTAAATTCACCCACTCTACCTGAGAAATTCAGTAATGACCCCCAAAGCTTTTTTCGTAGAACCATTCGTTTTTCACTGGTTTTTCAAGGCTTGTCCAACGCTACAATTCATCACGATGAGGGCTGGAGGTTCATGTCACTTGGAAGGTATTTGGAGAGATCCGATCAGACCAGCCGAGTACTCGATACTCTGACTATGCTTGGCGATGAGCCCACTCGTCTCGATCTTATTGGAGCTTTACGAAGCTGTAGTGCTCTTTCCGCATATCGTAGGCAGTATCAAGGTGCACTCACCCTAAAGAATGTCGCTGATTTTCTTCTGTTCTCAAGGGATTTCCCGAGATCCCTAAGATTTGCAATTGCCCGAATTGATAAACTTTTACATGAGATTTCAGGTGTACCATCCGGAAATTATTCCAATGAGGCTGAAAGGTTAACTGGCAGTGCTCTTGCCCAGCTAAACTTTTCAGGAATTGAATCTTTACTTGCGGATGGTTTGCATGAATCAATAGACCAATTACAACGTAAGCTTATTGATGTCGGGCAGAGTATTTTTGAAACCTATGTTCTATTACCTTTCGAAATTAAAAACGCCGGAGTTGCTCCTATGGTTCAACGACAAATGCAGCAGCAATAGCTAGCAGCCACATGCGTTTATACATTTTACACAAGACACATTATAGATATCCATCCCCGGTTCGGGAAAGTTTTAACGAACTTCGCTTGCANCCTCTTACGAACGATTGGCAGCGATGCGAATCATGTTTTGTAAGCGTCTTACCCACCGCCCAGATAAGACAGTACTTAGATTTGAACGGTAACTTGGTACATCATTTTGAAATCCCCAACGATCATTCAAAATTGATGATTGAGAGCCGTTCGACAATGATAACTGAAAAGCGAGTGGACTTTGAGAATTTACCTTACGGAATATCGATGAAATCTTTAAGGGAGGTTGAAGGGAATCCGGAATGCAGACCTTATTTACAAAGTTCCAATTTTATAGATATAAGTCCAGAGATTTGGCGTCTGGCGGTAGATGTACAGGGAAAATCAAAGGATGTCTTTCAGACGGCATATCAGGTTATGGAGCACATCTACTTNAATTATGAATATTGTGTTTCCACCACGAGTGTGAGTACACATGCCAATGAAGTACTTGAGAATAAGAAAGGAGTTTGCCAAGATTTTGCTCATGCTGCGATTGCTCTTTGTCGGTGCCTGGGGATTCCCGCCCGTTATGTGAGTGGATATTTCTATGACCCCACACGTGATCAGAGTATGCGTGGATCAGGTGCTTCCCATGCATGGATCGAGGTTTTGGTTAATGGTAGTGGATGGTTTGGGTTGGACCCAACCAATAACCGAGTCGTGGATGATAACTATGTGATCATTGGATCTGGTAGAGATTATCGGGATGTCGCCCCAGTTACGGGTACCTATTTTGGAAGAACCCCTGANAGTATGAAAGTAGATGTACAGGTGAAAAGATTGGATNCCTGACGGAGAACGCTATTTAACCAAGTTNTAGGGCGACGGAATTGAAGAGATTAATTTTCTGGTATAGTCTTCCTTGGGATTAGCGTAGACCTCCTGAGCTGTTCCTGATTCAACAATTTTTCCCGCGTGCATAACAACTACTTCATCGGATATAAATTTTACTACGGAAAGATCATGCGAAATGAAGAGATATGTCAGTTGCCTCTTTTTTTGTAGTTCCTGCAATAGGTTCAACACTTGTGCTTGGACCGATACATCCATGGCAGAAACGCACTCATCACATACGATGAACTCGGGCTCAACAGCCAANGCACGGGCAACGCAAATCCGCTGTCTTTGTCCCCCTGAAAATTCATGTGGATACCTAAGGAGGTGCTGAGAGTTAAGTCCGACTTCTTCCAGTAGGTTTACCACCATATCTCTTCTGTTTGAACCGTCTTTTCCAATTTGATGAACTATCATCGGCTCGGTCAACGCTTGTTCAATTGTCATGCGAGGATTTAGAGAAGCGTAAGGATCCTGAAAGATAATCTGCATCTTTTTACGGTATTTAAGTAAAGTATCTTTGGATAAATTACCGAGCGATTTTCCATCGTACATTACCTGACCTTTCGTTGGCTTGACCAAATGGAGGATAGCCCTGCCTGCTGTTGTTTTTCCACAACCTGATTCTCCTACAAGTCCAACTGTTTTTCCTTTATTAATGCTCAGGTCAATACCATCGACAGCACGGATTTCCTCCGGTTCTCCACCAAGGAAACTCTTGGTGTTATGAAAATAAACCTTGAGATCCGTTACTTCCACTAAAGGCATATTAGTTTCTGTATAAGAATCGTTTTTGAGGGGGCTGGGCGACTCTAATTTCCGAAGCAGCTTTTCTGCTTCTTTATTTTCATAAATTTCAATCGTACCATCAGCGCACTGTTTGGTTTCTAGAAAATCATCTACTGTCGGAAGGGTTTGATATTTACAATCAAGAGTTGGTCTACATGCAAGAAGACCTTTAACATAGGGATGTTTTGGATCTTGAAAAATATCTGTAACCTTACCTTGTTCAACGACTTTACCGCGGTACATCACCACAATCCGATCTGCAATTTCTGCCACCACGCCAAGGTCGTGAGTGATAAAAAGTACCGAAACACCCAATTCTTCTCGCAGGGATTTAAGGATTTGTAAAATTTTAGCCTGAACCGTTACATCCAGAGCAGTAGTAGGTTCATCAGCGAGGAGAAGGTCCGGTTTCGTAACCAATGCCATGGCAATCATTACCCGCTGTCGCATTCCTCCGGAAAATTCATGAGGAAAGGAGCTGGCTCTTTTGGCTGCATCACGGATACCAACCTTTTCCATCATTTCAACAGCCTGAGTCTCGGCCTCTTGTTGGGATAAATTTTCATGAATGATCAGTGGTTCCGCTACTTGCTCAAGAATTGTCATAAACGGATTCAGGCAACTCATCGGATCCTGAAAAACCATTGATATCTTTTTTCCGCGAAGAGATCGTAAAGCATCTTTCGGTAGCTTTAACAGATTCTCTTGCTGTAGCTGAATATGTCCCCCTTCAATCCGAGCTGGTGGCTGAGGGAGAAGGCCAAGTATGGAATGGCAAGTAACAGATTTGCCGGAGCCTGATTCACCGACAACACCCACAATTTCACCTTTTTCAATTGAGAAGGAGACATCGTCCACTGCACGAATTGTTCCTGAGCGCGTATGGAAATAGGTCTTAAGATTTTTAATTTCCAGAAGTTTCATCAGTCTTTGGCGGCTTTGGGGTCGAGTGCGTCTCGCAGACCGTCTCCGAGGAAATTCAGGGCGAGTAAGGTCAAGCTAAAGAAAAGTCCTGGGAAGAAGATCAGCCATGGTGCAATATCCATTTTTTCTGATCCTTCTTTAATTAAGCTTCCCCATGAACTCATAGGTGCTTGGACCCCAAGACCCAGGAAGCTAAGGACTGCTTCCAGAAGCATCACGGCTGGCACCGTGAGTGTTGCATACACGATTACGGGCCCAAGCAAATTCGGTAGGATGTGACGAAACAGAACCCGCGAATGGGAATAACCTAGGGCACGGGCGGCTTCGATAAATTCTGCTTTTTTGAGGGTAAGGGTTTGGCCCCGGGTAATGCGTGCCATGGTCAGCCACTCGACTGCACCAATGGCAATAAAAAGAAGAATAAAATTTCTTCCAAAAAGAACCATGAGTAAGATTACAAAAATCGTAAAGGGTAGGGAGTATAGGATATCCACTAATCTCATCATGAGAGCATCTATTTTGCCACCGAGATAGCCTGACGTCATACCATACGCAACCCCTATGACCAAAGAAACAGCTGTGGCAAGAAATCCTACAGCCAATGAAATCCTGCCGCCATGAAGAACGCGTGCAAAAAGATCTCTTCCCAAATTATCTGTTCCGAAAAGAGAATCAGCACCAGGTTGGGCAAAGGTGTTGTTGAGATCCTGTTCTTGGTAACTGAAGGTTATGATTTCGGGTCCCAGGATAGTGAGTAATGAGATGAAGATGAAAAAATAAAGACTGATGGTGGCTAGTCGATTCGCACGAAGTCTAATCCACGCGTCTTTCCAAAGGGAAGAGCCACTCGGGTCTTCGGATATAAAGTCCTTTGATTTTGCACTTTCGATACTCATCGGTCTCTTGATTTTGGATCGAGGCTTGCCTGAATCATATCAACCACAAGATTCAAAATGATAATTAAGCAGGCGTAAAATAGGACTGTGCCCAACACCATGGTGTAATCACGGTTAAACGCTGCAGTTACAAAAAACCGGCCTAATCCTGGAATGAAAAATATACTCTCAATGATGAATGAGCCGCTAATCAGACCGGCAAAAGCGGGGCCTAGAAAAGTCACCACTGGGAGCAGTCCCCCTTTTATTGCATGTCGTAAGACAACCCGAATGGGAGAAGCACCTTTAGCCCGGGCTGTTCGAATGTAGTCTTGGTTCAAAGTTTCGAGCATGCCTGCCCGTGTAAGTCTGGCAATATAGGCTCCATAAAAAAGACCAAGAGTAAGAGAGGGCAGAATCATATCTGCGAAAGAATACCAACCAAGAGGTGGGAGCCAGCCAAGCCAAGAGGAGAAGAATAAAATGAGAAGGGGACCAAGAACAAAAGTAGGCAGACAAATTCCCAGCATGGCTGTCGTCATCAGACAATAATCATAGGCTGAATTTTTACGAAGAGCAGCTATGACTCCCGCGGGTAACCCCAAAACTAAGGCGATTATAAGAGAAAAAAGTCCCAACTGTGCAGATACCGGGAATGCTTTGGCAATTAATTCCGAGACTTCCCATCCCATGTATTTGAATGAAGGACCCAGGTCACCTTGCAAAAGATTACCAAGATACAAAAAATACTGTTCGTGCAGGGGTTTTTCCAAACCAAAATGTGCTTCCAGCTTTTCCTTAATCTCCTCAGGAATATTTTTTTCTGCATCAAAAGGGCCACCGGGAGCCAATCTTGTCATAAAAAAAGTAAGAGTGGCTATAACGAACAAGGTGGGTATTGCCTGAAGAATTCGAGCTAGGATAAACTTAATCATCAGTTATTACTTCCAGGNGTCTCGAGGCGCACATATTTATAAGGATGATGNTCCAAAAGGGTAGGGTGCCACCCTTTGACCGTTGGACTTCNTAANGTCACATGCACATAGAAATAAATGGGAAGAATAGGTGCATGCTCAGAGAGCAATTTTTCACATTCTTCAAAGTACGAAAATCTTCTTGCAGGATTCGATTCCTTGGCGGCCATCTCAAGTAGATCATCATAGCGTTTATTTGACCAACCGGTATTATTATGACCATCTCCTGTTCTCCACATGTGGAGGAAGGTATTCGCATCTACATAGTCACCAATCCACCCCGCACGGGCGAGTGCGAAGTCACGCTTTTCAATAGTCGAAAGGAAAACTTTCCATTCCATGTTGAGGAGCTGAATATCAGCACCCAAGTGAGTTTTCCACATTCCCTGTAGTGCTTCCGCAACCTTTTTATGACCTTCAGAGGTATTATATTTGAGTTCTATCTTGGGCAGGGATTTTAGCCCTTTGTCATCAAGATAGTCTTGGATCAATGTCTTCGCCTTTTGTGGATCAAAGCGAAATCGAGATTCTGGTGAAAAGCCTCCAGTTCCCGGAGGTGTAAAACAGCGGGCCGGCACTTGTCCACCTTTGGTTACTTTTTCCACAATAGCTTGTCGGTCAGTTGCTAGATTGAATGCAAGTCTCACGCGGACATCATCAAAGGGTGGTTCCTCAAGATTAAAACGGTAAAAGTAGGTTCCCAGATAGGGTTCGAAATGAATCAATTCAGGATGCTTTTGTTTAAGAAAATCAATCCGATCTGAAGATACAGTTTGAGTAAGGTGAAGAAAGCCGGACCGAAATGCACGTTCTTCAGTGTCGGCACTTTCAATTGGATAAAAACGAATGGCTTCCAGTGAGACAGTCTCAGCATCCCAGTAATTAGGATTCTTTTTGACTTCAATAACTGAATTTACCTTATGTTCCGAAAGAATAAAGGGTCCATTCCCGACATAATTCCCGGGCCTTGTCCAAGGTGTTCCTTGTTTTTCAAAAGCATCAAACTTTTCGATGGTAGGGGGATGGGCCGGAAACCAACTGTAATGATTTAGCAGTTCGAGAAAATAAGGCATTGGGTTTTCGAGGGTTAATTGGAGAGTATGATTATCAATCGCAGTAGCACCCACCTCGGCTTCATCCCAGCTCAAATTACCCATTATTGGACGAATTTTCGCTTCCGTTCCGTTTTCGTCAAATATTTCGATGGACTGATACGAGGAGTAGTTTTTGCCAGCTTCTAGGATTTGAATATNGGTTATTGATCCTGATGCGTCGGTCTCTAGTTGACCAAGGAAACCGGTTCCTGAGCCAGTCAAAGAAACTTTCGATCCGCTAGAGTAGCTGTTGCCTGGGTCCAAAATTTCGAAACTTAGAATTCGGCCTCCCTCATGGTATTTCCGTGCGTTTTTAAGACCGTGCAACATGCTTGCATATTGGGATGCAAGATAGGGATTAAGAATTCGCCTGTAAGAATATACGAAATCATTCGCTGTGACTGGGTCTCCGTTACTCCACTTAGCGTTTTTTCGAAGATAAAAAGTGTACACTCGACCATCTTTAGAGATATCCCATTTTTCTGCTACACCCGGGAGTGGTTTGAGGGTTTTCGGGTCTTCACTTACCAGACCCTCAATGAGAGCAGTGATTACATTGTGAGCCGAAACACTGCTTGCCAGATGAGGATCAAGATATTGGGGTTCGGAACCCAGGCCAAAATGAAGAATTTTTTCTTCGATCGCATTTTCAACATTACTGGGAGCCGAGCACCCTCCTATGGATATAAGTATCAGAGCCAGCCAAGTAGATTGGCGGAATACCCATTTAAAGTAGTCATATGAAAAATAAAGTTCGATAACATGAAAAGTGCTGAGGCTTATACACTTGGCAAGCAAAAGCATGAGAGAATGATTCAGTTTTTAATGGTTTGTCTTTGAATTGTTGAGCCAGTGTGCATAGGAATAAAGCGTTTTCATGCGTGATTATTTCATAAGAAGAATGTTGCTGATTCCTCCCACCCTTTTGGGGATCAGTGTTTTGGTCTTTGCCATTACTCGTTTGGCTCCAGGCGGGCCATTGGAGCAAGCCATGATGCAAATGCAACAGGTTTCGCAGGANGGAGGAGGAGGACAGGGTATGGGGTCCGATCAAGCTCTTTCGCAGGAACAACTGGAGCAGATGAAGCGCCTTTACGGTTTTGATAAGCCACACTGGGAAGCTTATCTTGTTTGGCTCGGTGTTATGCCAAGGGAAACCGAGTTTCGACAGATAAGGTTCTCGAATTTCGAAAATCANCTTTCCGANAGAGTCCGTATNCCNACNTTTCATCTCTCTGAGTTGGATTGGGATGAAGATGGGTATGTGCAGAGGCATGAAATTCCGGCTCACATTTCATCTTACATTAAATTTGATTCAATCGATCAGAACAGGGATGGAGAAATAGACGGAATTGAGGCTGATCGGGTGCTTGGATGGATTGAGGGAGCCAGGGAAAAAGTGCTTATTCGTAGAGATGAATCAGGCCAAGCTTTTTTGGTAAACTACAATGAACTGCTTGGTAATTGGAGTATCCGAATGAGGGACCAGCAAGAGGCCACACAAAATGCCCCACCGATCGCAGAGCTTTTCATGACTCGATATGAGGGAGTACTGCAGGGTAACTTCGGGCAATCAACCAGGTATGGTGAATCCGTCCTTCAGGTTATAGCTGAACGTTTGCCTGTTTCCACTTACTTCGGTCTGCTAACATTTTTTATTACCTATTTAATTTGTATTCCCCTCGGTGTCTTTAAGGCAGTCCGACACAATCAATTATCGGATGATCTTACCTCGATCCTCATTTTCGTGGGTTACGCGGTGCCTGGCTATGCCCTTGGCTCTTTGTTGCTTCTCTTTCTCTCCGTGAATATGGATTTACTACCTATGGGTGGTTTGGTTAGTGATCGTTACGAAGAACTCGGCACATGGGACAGGCTGGTGGATTTGCTTTCTCACACCATACAGCCTTTGTGTTGCTATTTAATCGGCGGTTTTGCCTTTGTTACCATGCTAATGAAAAATCATTTGATGGATAATCTTTCGGCTGATTATGTCCGCACGGCAATGGCCAAAGGTGTCTCCTTTAAAAATGCAGTGCGTAAACATGCCTTAAGAAATTCTCTTGTGCCCTTGGCTACCAATGTCGGTCACCAGGTTACCCTTTTTGTCACAGGTTCTTTTTTAATCGAGACCATATTTGATATCGATGGATTCGGCCTTCTTGGCTTTAATTCAGTTATAGACAGGGATTATCCCGTGGTAATGGGAATACTCACTTTATCTGCAACCTTGATGCTTTTAGGAAATATTCTGTCTGATGCTCTGGTTGCCCTCGTCGATCCGCGGGTTCGTTTTGAATAAATTTAGATGTTTCAGCTTAATCCACTAACCAAGAAGAAATTACGGCGTTTCCGTTCGATCAAACGGGGCTACTGGTCTTTTTTGATTCTTGTTTTTCTCTATCTTATTAGCCTGGCTGGAGAACTCTTGGTCAACAAGAGAGCACTGGTTGTGTATTATGCGGGTGATTTTTTCTTTCCCACTTATGGAGAGCAATTTAGTGGTAAGGATTTTGGCCTGGGTTACGATTACGAAGTCGATTACCGNGAATTGAAAAGAAAATTTGCAAAAGAAAATAAGGACAANTGGGTTCTGATGCCAATGGTGCCGTATGGTCCCTATGAAATGGATTATCGATTGGAGGGATCCAACGGATTTTCGCCGCCTAATTTTGAAAGAAGTCATTATTGCGGTACCGATAAAACAGAAAGGGATGTTCTCGCTCGTTTACTTTACGGCTTTCGTATCGCGATGACCTTTGCGATGGGTTACCTCGTGCTTACCTATCTCATTGCTGTTGCGGTTGGCAGTTTCATGGGATATCTCGGAGGTAAAAGTGATATGCTGGGTCTCCGGTTCGTGGAAATTTGGGCCAATGTGCCCTTTCTTTATATGGTGATTATTTTGGTTTCCGTGATGCCTGGAGGCTGGGGAATCGGTTGGCAGGTGTCTTCGCTTTTAATCATTATGGTACTGTTTTCATGGACTGGTATGACATACTACATTCGGGCTTCTGTTTATAAGGAAAAAGCTAGAGATTACATATCGGCAGCTAAGGTAATTGGAGCCGGTCCCTTTCGCATTGTATTTAAACATTTACTTCCCAATGTCGTTTCCACCCTGGTGACCTTTGCCCCTTTTACAATTGCCGCAGCGATTTCTTCAATCACGGCACTCGACTTTCTCGGATATGGGCTTCCCCCACCTACCCCGAGTTGGGGAGAACTCCTCAAGCAAGGAGTAAATAATCTNCGGACTGCTCCCTGGATTGTGGTATCAACNGTGACTGCACTNGTTTTTACCCTAACCCTCGTGACTTTCGTTGGTGAAGCAATTCGCGAGGCTTTTGATCCTAAGAAATTTTCCACTTACGAATGATATGAATAAAGCAAAGTACCTGATTCCCTTATTGTTTCTTTTAACGAATTTATTTTTTTCGGGCTGCGATAATCCCAAGCTTAAACCTCCGCGATCGGATAGTCCTTCCAAGGAAGAAAAAACAGGTCAGAAGGGAGAGATGATTGATCGGGAATTCGCCCGTGAATTAGCCCGTGAGTTTGGAAAGGAATTTGCCATCGAGTTTGCCAGGCAAATGAAAGGAGCAGGATCTTTTTCTCTGACTGAGATTAACGGGTCTGTTGAAAAAAATTCATCGGGTGGGTCATCAGGCATTTTAAATGACCGCGGAGAGGCACACCCTCTGCTAGCTGGCTGCTCAGAGGATGTCTTGGAATTTTATCAAAAACATTCGGATTGTTTTTCTATAGCTTCGACAGGTGATATCCCTGCTGATTTGAACTGGCAGGAAGGAACTGANGAAAAAGAATTTTCTTCCCCGGATGCACAGAAAGGCGGAACCTGGGAAGTGTTTATGAGAGATTTTCCTCGTACGCTTCGCACAATTGGTCCTGATGCAAACGGGGCTTTTCGAAGTTATCTTCTCGATTACAATGTGATGAGCCTTACGCACGCTCATCCTAACTCGGATGGATATTATCCAGGGCTTGCGAATTCCTGGGCGGTTGGTGAAGACGGGAGAACAGTGTACTTTAAGCTAGATCCAAAGGCCCGCTACAGCGATGGGGAAAATGTGAAGGTGTCGGACTTTTTCTTCTTCTTTTACTTTATGAGAAGCAAGCATATCCAGGCACCCTGGTACAACGATTTTTATGGTAAGGATAAATTTCAAAAAGTTACCCTCTATGATGAAAATACTCTCTCAATCACATTTTATAAGGCAAAGCCTGATATTGTTGAAAGAGTCTCCATCCGTGCCAAGCCGGAGCACTTTTACGGCGAGTTGGATGGCGAATTTCTCAGCAAATATCAATGGAATCCGGAGCCAACCACAGGTGCCTATGTTGCGTTGCCTGAGAATGTGGACAAGGGTAAGTCAATTACTCTCGTAAGGCAGGAAGACTGGTGGGCCGACCAAAAGCGATTCTTTCGTTATCGCTTTAATCCGGAAAAAATAAAAGTCAGTGTAGTCCGCGACTACAACAAAGCTTTTGAAATCTTTCTCAAAGGTGGAGTGGATATGTTTGGTTTGGCGAAAACGGAATTTTGGTATGACAAGCTACCNGATGATCATCTACTCGTTAAAAATGGCTANCTTTCCAAGGTGACNTTNTTTAATCAGACGCCTCCGCCCTCCTATGCACTAAGAATCAACTCACAAAAAGCTCCCTTCGATGATTTAAATGTCAGGATTGGTTTTCATCACGCGATGAATTTTGACATGGTATTAGAGAAAATTTTCCGTGGTGATTTTGTTAGAATGAACACTGTGGCAGATGGGTACNGCGAGCGTTCTCATCCAACTTTAAAAGCCCGGGAGTTCTCAGTAGAAAAGGCCTTGGAATTTTTTGGTAAAGCGGGCTTTACCAAAAGGGGAGGGGATGGAATTTTAATCAATGATTCCGGAGATAAACTGTCAGTGGAATTACTCACTGGGTATAGACATTTCGAAGATGTTTTGGTGGTACTTAAAGAACAGGCGAAGAAAGCCGGATTGGAACTTAAATTAAAGGTACTTGAGCCAACTGCAGCGTGGAAGGCCGCCAATGAAAAAAATCACCAGGTCGTTTTTTCCGCATTCAACTCCTTCGTTGAATTATTTCCACGGTTTTGGGAACCCTACCATTCTGATAATGCCTACCAGGAATCGGGGGATTCTAAATATCAGGATGATGGTTCGTTAAAGCCAGGTCTGACAACCAAGGTAAGTACCAATAACTTTACCCAGACTGCAGTCAGAAAAATCGATCACCTGATCAATCAATATCGNGAGGANGAGGATTTGGGTCGCATCACAGACATGGCNCACCAATTAAGCCAAATGATTCATGACCATGCGGTATGGGTGCCTGCCTGGAAAAAGCCATGGCTAAGGATCGGCCATTGGAATTGGGTTAAGTTTCCAGATGATTGGGGGCCCAAGGAATCTCGGGATTATGAAGAGTTTCAAGTTTTCTGGATCGATCAACCCGAGAAGGATAAAATCTTATCGGCGATGGAAANGGGCGATCCTGTTTCAGACAAGCCTACTATTCGGATTTATGAGAAATATAAATCGGAGTAAATGCAATCTCCTGAACATTAAAAATGACGGATCAACCGAACTCTCCCTTGCTAAAGATCGAAGACCTTTCCGTTCGTTTTCGGACAGACGAGGGAGAGGTGGAGGCATTGGACGAGGTCAGCTTTGATGTCCAGCACGGGCAAACCGTTGGGGTAGTGGGTGAATCAGGTTGTGGCAAAAGCGTCACCGCATACTCCATTATGCGACTGTTACCNANACCTATTGGAAAGATCACCTCCGGTANAATCTTATTTCAGGGGAAAAACCTGCTTGATCTGGATGCGGATGAGATGCAGGGCATTCGAGGAAATGAGATTGGAATGATTTTTCAGGAACCGATGAATGCCTTAAATCCGGTGCAAAAAATCGGCACCCAGTTATGCGAGGTNTTTTATCTNCATGAGCAGTNGGAGAGCCATCNAGCATGGTCGAAGAGTATCAGTATGCTTGATGCNGTTGGGATTCCTTCTCCCGAGAATCGTATGCACGAATACCCTCATCAATTATCAGGTGGTATGCGACAACGGGTAGTCATNGCGATGGCTTTGGCCTGTAAGCCTAAATTAATTATCGCTGACGAACCCACTACAGCCCTGGACGTCACCGTACAGGCACAGATTTTGGAGCTGCTGCAAAATTTAAGGAGGGATTTAGGGTCTTCTGTTTTGCTGATTACTCACGATCTTGGTGTGATAGCCGAGACTTGCGATCAGGTTTGTGTGATGTATGCGGGGAGAATTGTGGAGAGAGGTCCAACTGCCAACATTTTTGCATCTCCCAGGCATGCTTACACCCAGGATTTATTGGCTTCCATTCCTCAATTGCATGGCACACCAAAGACAAGATTGAAAACAATCGAAGGAATTGTTCCCGGTTTATCAGATTTAAATAATGGATGTCGTTTCGGCCCAAGAAGTGGAAGACTGCATTCTGAGGAGCATCTTTCATGTAGACCTGAATTTGTTGAGATTTCCGACAATCACTGGGTGGAGGCTTGCCCGGTTTGTACATCAGTATGAAGGACAAAAAGGAATTTTTGGAAGTTAAGGAGTTGCGGGTGCATTTTCCGGTTCGTGGGGGTGTCTTTAGAAAAGCTATTGGTGCGTGTAAAGCAGTGGACGGAGTTGGGTTTAGTCTCCAAAAGGGACAAACTTTGGGATTGGTTGGCGAGTCCGGTTGCGGCAAGTCCACATTGGCCAAGGCGATCGTCCGATTGGTTTCTCCAACAAGTGGGGAGATTCTTTTCAAGGGAATGACTAGCAATGAGAAGGGTTGCCAGAAAGATTTTTGCAGGGCGGTGCAAATGGTTTTTCAGGACCCTGCTGAATCCTTGAATTCTAGGATGACGGTGGGTTCCATCATTCAGGAACCTTTGGATATTCATGGGATTGGAAACATGCAGGAAAAATCTTCCCGTGTTCAGAAACTTCTTGAACAGGTCGGTCTTCCGCCAAGTTCGGCCAGAAGGTATCCTTTTGAATTTTCGGGAGGTCAGCGGCAAAGAATTGGGATCGCAAGAGCACTTGCCTTGCAGCCAGAACTTTTGGTTCTTGATGAACCGGTCTCCGCTTTGGATGTTTCCGTGCAAAGCCAGGTCTTGAATTTACTAATGGATTTACAGCGAGACCTCGGCTTGTCTTATCTAATGATAGCCCACGACCTTGCCGTGGTCAGGCATATTTCGGATGTGATTGCGGTGATGTATCTTGGGAAAATCGTAGAGATGGCACCCGCAAGTCAAATTTTTGATAACCCTAGGCACGCTTACACAAAAGCCCTTCTCTCTGCAATTCCCGTTGTGGATCCAAGTCTCAAAAAAGAAAAAATTATTATTTCAGGAGATATTCCTTCCCCGATAAATCCTCCGAAAGGTTGTGCTTATGGACATCGGGTTTCAGCCCCAAATTATGATCAAAGCATCACCGCGGAACTGAATTGGATCGAAATTGCTCATGACCATTGGGTACTGGATTGCCCATGTTGCATATCAAATTCTTAGAATTTTCAGGATAATCTTGCGTTCCAAAAATAGTCTTGCGGGAATGATCTAGGTATCTTTAATCAATTTTACCCTACCAATACCATGCGTTTACTTTACAAGCCCGTTTCCCTTCTCTTAACGATTTTCCTTTGTTCGATTTCGCTACAGGGACAGAATCCAGCTGATATGCCGCTCAGGCAAGTCATTGAATTAGCCCAAAGCATGATAGGTAAAGGTGATTTTGCCGGAGCGTCTCCTTTTCTTGATGAGCTCGAAGTTAGGTTTGAAGATGAAAAGGATCCTGCTGTTGAAAAAATTCTTCAACAATTTGGTTTTGTTAGAGGTATTGGCTATCTACAGAGTTTTGCGAAAGTTGGGGATAAGGAATTTATAGTCAAGGCAGCCAAGGCATTCGGTTTTTTTGCCGAAAAGTTTCCCAAAGACCCGAAAGCGGTTTTAGCTATGCAGAAAAGAACCGACTGTCTTCGTTCCCTGCAGGAATGGAGAGAAGCAGCCCGAGTTATTGAAATTCTACTCGATCCGGCACAACCTTATCGTAAACAAATCGTTAAGAGGAGTGAATTGCTCAGCCTTTATCATGGTAAGGCACAATGTTATCATATCGAACAGGAATGGGCCAAAGGGGAACCCGCTTTTCGTGATTTACTTAAATTTGCCGATGCGGCCAAAGACGAAGACCGGGCTGCTTATGCCGTCTCATGTCTTACGGAAATGTTTGTTCAGACAAAACGTATAGATGAGGTTTTTCCGCTACTTCCTCGCTTATCCGGAGATACACCTGCCCGTTACGATCTTCGTCTCAATGTTAATTTGATGCAAGGTGCACAGCAACTTAAGGAGGAGGGTAGGCATGTCGAGGCATCCCTGTTTTATTCGCTCACAATGACAACAGAGGAAATTGTAGTTTATTACACGGAAAGACAAAAAAGGCTCGAGACGGAACTCAAGAGGCTCGAGCAATTTGTCCAATTGAGAGGGCAGGGGTTGCCCCAAAGAAGGTTGGAAATCTTAAAAGACAAAATAAATGAATTGGCAATGAAACAGACCAGTGCAAAGGGGCATCTCAAGTTGGCAGAAGATACCCCATCCTTCACCACTACCTTAAGGTGGAGAAAAGCAGATAACTTCCAGGCTACCAAAAGAGACTGGGAGTCTTTTTGGGGTTTCTATTGGTTGTTCAATGATTTCCCAGAGCATGAGATGGTGGAGAACTTTCTCTACGCTGCCTTTGCTTCTGCGAACACTGTAAAATTTCGAGAAAAGTCAATTGAGTTGGGAGAATTATACCTCAAAAACAAAGAATGGAAAAAATTTCGGCCCGATGTAACTTTCATCATGTGCAACGCTTATCGCTTGCAGGCGGACACTTTTAGAAAAGAAGCAGCAAGCTTACAGACGGCCACATCCACCATAGACCGAGAGCGTGCTTCAAGAGCAAAAGAACAATCCGCGCAATACTATGATAGGTTTTTCGCTTTGTGTGACGACTTTCTCACTGTCATGCCAGACCATAAATACGCTCGTGATTTCGTCAATATGATGGGGGCAGTCTACTTTGGGAATCGTAGGTACGATGATCTACTTACGAAATTTGCTGGCTATGAAAATGGAGTCATGAATTCAAAGAAAGGGTTTGTTAATCGTCCAGAGTTCAGAAACAGCCCAGGTATGCCAACCGCTCATTACATGAGTGGGCTGGCACTTCTAGCTACCGGTCGTTTTGATGAGGCGAAACCTATGCTTTCCGCTGTGGTTGGGGTAAATGTCGAAGGACTGCCATTGGATGATGGAGGCCTTACCACTTATGATGATTCTGACTCCCAAGGAGAATAAAAATGATCTTTTATAAATTTCTTACGTTCTCTTGTGTAATACCATTATTCTTTCTTTTCGCTTCTTGTGGCGGTGATGAAGAAGACACAGGAAGTAAAGTAAATGATGATAACTCTGGTGAAGGAGATAGTGCTGTAGCATCACCTTCTGAGAAACCGGATGTGAATGAAATTTCCGACGCTGATGAAGATCTTGTTGTGGAGGAGGAAGAAGAAAAAGTGGTTCCAAATCCAAACGGAGTCTACCTGCCCACAGGTGAGGAAAAAAATGGCCAGCCTGTGTATGAGAATCAGGAAGGTTTNACGATGTGGTTTGATGGAGCTGTTTGGAAAATTACTGATAAAACCGGTGGCGGAAAAGTCATCTCGCTTGGGAAAGCTTCTATCAATGATGATTGGCAAAATGGAGGGAAAGCCAGATTTTATCCTGATAAAGAATACGCTAAAGATGCAACTTTCAGGTTAGCCGTGGCCTTTCAAGGTTCCCAGGATAACAAAAATGCAATTCGATTATTCGAACAATTTGCCATGGATTTCCCTGATGACAAACTTGTGGCTGAGGTGTATCTTAGTCTTGGTGATCTTGCTATTAGTGAAGTTGGTCCAGATGACCAACCATCTTACGAGCAAATTTCGAATGCTCGCAAAAACTACGAAATGGTACGGCAGAGTACCGAAGATATAGGTCTTATTTCGGATGCCACATTTAATGAAGGCGGTCTTTTAGAAAGAGTCGCAGAAAACCCTGAAGGAATAGTTAATTTCTACTACAAGTTTGATGGAAATAAAGATGAGGTGCTACAAAAAAATGAATTTGAAGCAGGAGATTTAAATACCACCAAACCTTTTGCGGGGTATGATTTGAATAAGGATGGCGCCCTAGACTACGGAGAGCTTTTCGAGGTTGCGACCTATGAATCATATACACAGATCGAAAAACTTTACCGAGATTACCAGCAAAACTTTTCGGCCAAGGAGGGTGCTCGTTTATCAGAAGCGACTGAAAAGATTGGTTTTGCCTGTGAAGAATTGGGTCGTCCTTCTGAAATGCTGAAAATGTATTATGATAACATCGAGAAATTTGGCAACGACCCATCCAATGCCGGAGTTGACAGCTTACTTCAAAAATATGCAAAAAAGTACAGTGAATACGACATCTTATACGGGAATACTCTTAGGCTTTTAAAATTGCTTGGGTCCCCAACCAGTATGGTTTCTTTCAGTTATGTAAATAGGGGAGGCATTGAGGAGTCGCACGAAGGAACTCTTGAAGAAATTTTACGGGACCGAAAGAAATTGCTTCCATTTTTAAATACTGAATTTCCCGGAATAGACAGCGATGTGATGACAGAGCTTGTGAAATCAAGAACAGCGGTTTTTACAAGTGAAACTCATAAAGCGAAGTTCCAGGGATATCGAAAAAAATATGAAGAACTACTCGCCAATTTTCCAAACGACATTGCACCAGCCAAAGTGTTTAGTAAGCTTTTGCAGGACGCCTCATCCTCTGGCCAAAAACCACTAGAACTACGTATGAGGTTTATACTAGATCAAACTGGATCTAGTGCCGGAGGCAGTTACAATCCACAAAGAAGCGACTTTCCCGCAGCGAGTCCTGGTGTCTTGGTTTGGATGGCGGAGAAAATGATTGCTCAAAATTCAGTCGAAGATGCAGTGGCCGCGATGGAGAGGTTGATTCAAAATTACGGTGATGCCGGAGGAGAGTTTCTTTTCGATGCAAATTATCTTCTGGGTCAGGCCAAGGAGAAAAATAAAGATTTTCAGGGAGCAGCCTTTCATTATGAATCTGCATTAAGTAATTCATCTTGGCATGAAAATGCCAATGATGCACGCATGAGGATGGGGAATTCGCTCTATGAAGCGGCTAAATCTACCAAGCAGGATGAGCTTTACAAAAAGGCGGAATCAGCCTTTCAGGAAGTCCGAAACGGAGAGGGTGCCAGCATCGATCTTAAGGCAGAATCTTCTTACATGATGGGGGAATGTCGTAAAGAGCTCAAAGATTGGGGGGCGGCGGGTTTTTATTATTTGGAAACAACTCTTAGTTTTCCTTCAGCTCAGAAATGGGTGCCCAAGTCCTTCGAGCAGGCTATCCGATGCTATGAGCAGGCAGGCTTGGTGGATCAGGTATCTGGAATCGAAAAACAATATGCCGATTGGCAAAGAAATTATTTGGAATGAAATTAAATATGCTTAGAAACTTTTTTATCCCCCTCTTTCTTTGCGGATTTACTCAAGCACAGGGAAATCAGGATTATTTTACCGTTCACGCTGGTGAATTACCAGTAAAGGTTTTTTACGGACAAAAAGCACAACCAATGAGCTTGCTTGGAGTTGATCCTTCCAAAGGAATCATTTTTGCCAAACAAGGTACTGCGAAAGTTCAATTGGAGCTAAGGGGGTTGAAGCGTCAAAATATAAAAGGTTTTGTTTACAGTTGGCCTGCGAACGAAAGAGCCGCAATGAATAGCTTGGCAAATGAACAGTATGACCCAAGGTTACTCGCGGCTGTTCGCCCAATTATCTATAAATTACTAAGGTATGTTGAAATTCCTTTCGAATACTTTCCGGTACATGATGATTGTTTAAATTATGTTCAGGCTTTGTTGGGCATGGATCAGCTCAATGAAGCTTTTTATATTCTAGCTCGTTTGAACTTAGTTAAACTTGATGAATTTGGATACCGTGAATTTTCGGAAGCTTCATTAGATTTGGCTGGTAAGCTAATTGTTAAAAATCCGAAATCAGCTAAAACAGCTAGGGCCCTTCTGCAACGGATTCAGATAAGAGATGATAGTGGAGATCATGCATCCTATTTACGCCTCGCTAATTCACTTCGTGACCAGGGGCTCTACAATGAGGCTATCACTGAATATGCTCGCTTAGGTCCAATTGTTTTAAGGTCGGTTGACAGTCCTTACAAAACAGTGCTCAAGCTCTGGCCAATCTATTGTTACATCAAACTCTATGAGACATATAGTAAATATGCGGCTAGAGATAAAAAATATGCAGCGGCAGCCGGAAAAATGTTCAATACGGCTTTACAAACAATTAAAAAGATCGATGAAGAACCTCCTGACCGCAGGACAAATGAGTATTCCCTTTATAAGTTAATACGATCGCTCATTCGGGTTCAATATGCACGTCAATATGAGGCTGCGGGTGATAAATTAAAATCTGCTGAGTATTATCGTCAGTCTGTTTTGGAAGTTACCGAAGGTATCGTCACGGCCCGCGTTGGACTGGAGTGGTTACCCGAGTCACTCATTATGGCTGCGGAGGCGTATGAGAACTTAGAGCTTAATGATGCTGCCCGTAATGTTTACCAGCAGGTCATGATCTTTTACAAATCTACAAAATGGGAGAAGCAAAGCCAGGAAAGAATGGCTAATTTACCTCCACCTGCATGAGCAAGTGAAATCCTGCTATTGACCTGAAATAAATTTTAAGACTTTCTATTCATTATAAATAAAACATCTATGAAACTCGGAAACTCACGTATTCTTTTTACTCTCTTAATCTGCTTTGCAATGTTATGCCCGGACTTGCTTGTCTCAGTTGCCCAAGCCCAAACTAAAAGTTTTGGAGATCAACTTGTAGATTCTCTTGGTATCTTTTTGGCACCCTTTGCAATTATGGTGATCGGAGGCTTTACGCTAATCATTTACAACTCGATTGCCATCCGCAGGAAGGCTTTCATTAAGGATGATGTTATACAGCCAATTATGCAGGAATTGCAGGGGTTGAACATCGAGGGAGCTAAAGCTTTGTGTGATCAATACAAACTCCCCGTTACTAGTGTTTTAAAAGGCGGCCTAGAGAGGATTCAGGATGACGAATTGGATATTGAATCGATTGAGAAAGGTCTAGAGGAAGTCTCTGGATTAGAACTAGCAAAACCATTTACCTGGATTAATATGTTGAACACGATTGGATCAATTGCACCTATGATCGGACTGCTAGGTACAGTTAGTGGTATGATCGGTGCTTTTAATGTTTTGGCTGAGGCTGGTATGGGAGGTGATTCAAGTCAGCAGATGGCGGGAAATATTGGTAGTGCTCTTTGGACTACAGCAGCCGGTCTGGTGGTTGCGATTCCCACATTGATTGCATACTTTCTTTTTAAAACCAAATTTGGCAACATTGCTGCCGCGGTAAATCAAACTGCAGGTGAAATGGTCTTTACTTTAGTTCGTGCAGCACGAGGTGGCTTCGACGCGGAAGGTGAAACAGAAGAGGGTGAATATTACGAAGAAGAGCAAGCGGAAGGGGTTGTTGCTCCCGAAGCTCCTCCAGTTGCCTAAGTTACCGTTCTTCATTTTGGAAATCTTCATTTGTAAACTTTTTTCTGTATAATGAAAGGTTACGAACCTCCACCTTCTAACGACAGCCCAGATCTGACCCCAATGATCGATGTTGTCTTCTTGTTGATTGTATTCTTCATGGTGGTGGCCAATAAAATTTCGGAGAGATATATGAAATTGGAAGACATGCCTGTGGCTAAAAATGCCAAGCTTGTAGAAACTCCTGAGCCAAGTAACATGTTCACGATCAAAGATTCTCCTGAGTTAGGACAGGTGCCTTATGATGGTGAGCGACCTATTGACTTTTCGAGTATTCCTAAAGTTATTGCCCGTGATCCGAATAAACCTACTACGGTTCGTGCCGATGGCTCCGTCCCTCAGTCGGTAATGTTCGATGTTTATCGTGCAATTGGAGGTGCTAGTCAGAAGTCCAAGGTTGTAATCAATGCCCTGGAAAGACCTGAATAATTTAATTTTTCATGGAAGCATTTAAGAAAATTTTAGGTGATGTAGATGAAGTTGATCTGACTCCGATGATCGACGTGACTTTCTTGCTCCTTATTTATTTCATGGTTACGACCATGCTAGTTCAGCCCGAGTCCCAGTTGTCATTTCAACTTCCAGGTAAGCCGCAGAGTAACGATAGCATTACTCCGATGGATAGTGCTAAAATAAATTCTCTTTCAGACGGTACGATCACTCTGAATGGATCACCTATTCCTGTGGACGACCCATTTGAGTTAACCCAGTTGATCACCAATCTCTCAAACACCAAGAAACTCCGTGACACTCTTATTCAAACTGGACAGAAGAGCAAGGAGGAGGCCGAATTAAAAGTTGAAATTGAAACCGATGGTCTTTCTGATCACCAAACTTTTGTCAGTATCTTAAATGCATGCAGTGCTGCAAATATTGATAAAGTTTCCCTAATGATCCCTTAATCAGGACTTTTTCAAAAAGTGAGCATAGTTGAGAAGTTTTTACACACTCGCATGAGGGTGAGTGATTTGGACAAAACGGTTCAATTTTATCAGGATGTCTTTGGCTTGGAGATTTCCCGTCGGCATGAATCACCAAGAGGGTCCAAGTTAGTTTTTCTAAAGGTTCCTAATAGCGAAGAAGAAATTGAACTTACCTATTTTCCCGGTTCTGGACCAGTCGTTGTTCAGGAAGATTTGATGCACCTCGCTTTTGAAGTTGCTGATATGAATGCGTTTGCAGAGCATATAAAAAATGTTGGTTACGAATTTAGTGATGGGCCGACAAAAAGTTCATCAGGTTCTACTTTTGCGTTTGTTGACGCTCCAGAAGGCTACGAGATCGAAGTGATCGAAAAGCCTTAGGAAACACTTTCAAATTTTTCTGTGTTTACGGTTTTGGTCCTGATGGGTGTTTCCGGTTGTGGAAAATCCTTCATCGGTCAAAGACTAGCCGATAAATATATTTTTACTTTTGCAGATGGAGATGACTACCATTCCGAACAAAATAAACTTAAAATGGCAAAAGGGATTCCATTAGATGACCAAGATCGAATGAGTTGGTTGAATCAATTAAGAGATCTGTTATCCCACGCTCAAAACCCAACTATTCTTGCATGCTCTGCCCTTAAAAAAAGCTATCGTGAAATCCTGTGTGATCACTCTCATGATACAATTTTTATTCATCTGTCAGGTTCTCGACAGGTTTTAAAAGATCGCTTAACCGCAAGGAGGGATCATTTTTTCAATCCATCTTTACTGGATGATCAGTTAGCTACCCTTGAGCCTTTACACGAGGATGAACTTGGGTTTTCGATTAATATTGAACAAAAGTGGGAGAAAATTATTGCAGAAATTGAAACGAAACTGAACGATGATCATTCTCTTTTA
>NZEN01000012.1 GCA_002689665.1 Opitutia bacterium
GAATATGGACCAATGAAAGGAAATCATGGGGTAGGGTCTTCCCTTTGTCAGTTAGGGGAGAGTCTTGGTATTTTGATTGATCACGCAGGGCCATCGTATTTACTCAAGGTGAACAAAAAGACAGGCGAAAATGAATGGAAGATTGATCGTCCCGAGAGGGTCTCATGGAGCAGTCCGACCTTGGTAAGGAAAGATGAAAAGGAAATGTTATTTATTAGTTCTAATGGTGTCGTCGAATGTTTTAATTTTAAAAATGGTTTAAAAATATCGAGTAAAGAAGGGATTGAAGGAAATACTGTGGCATCGCCAACATATAATGGTGATTTGTTGGTTATTGGATCTTCAAAGCCAGATCATACAAAAGCTTTGAGAGGTAAGAATTCTAATTTTGAGGATCTAGAGGTGGCTTGGGTCGCCGATGATGCAACAAGCAGTTTTGGTTCGCCTCTGATTGCTGATGATTTTCTTTACCTAGTAAATCGAGCTGGGGTCGCAACATGCCATGATTTGGCAAATGGTAAGAAAAGGTGGGACTTGCGTTTGCCAGGATCATGTTGGGCTTCTCCTTTGCATGCACCTGAGAGGATTTATTTTTTTACGAAAGAGGGTGAGACTATCGTTCTCAAAGATGATGGCAGTAAAGAAATTTTAGCTCAAAACAAGCTCAGCATTGAAGGCAGAGTTTATGGATATGCGGTTGCTGATTCAAAATTTGTTTTACGAACAGGTAGTGAACTAATCTGCCTTGGTGATCTGAATTAAAAACGATGTAATCAACTAAATAGGCTTATTTCAATACTTGTAAATTCAATTACCTAAGTTGTATTTTTAAGATCTATTTAAATTTAAAATGAGAAAAATATCACTTCTATTTGCTCTATTGTCCATAATGCTATCTCCCGTCTTTGGGGAAGATTCTAAGTACTTGGCTAAAGATAAACTAATTAAAAAGATGCAGGAAGGGGGACTCGTTTTGTATTTTAGGCATGCCTCAACTGAGAAAGACTATGCTGATCAGGTGAATGCTGATGTAAACGACGGTTCAACGCAAAGAGTTCTTAGTGAAAAAGGGTGGAAGGAAGCTGTGCATATTGGAAGGGCAATCAAATTCCATAACATTCCTGTAAGCAAAGTCTTATCAAGTGAATATTTTCGCGCATGGCAGACCGCATGGTTGGCATTTGAAAAGTATGAAAAAAAATCAGATTTTAACTTTTTGCCTCACGAAGATTTTACCAAGGNGCAGATGGCTGAAATGAAAAAACGAGTCCTTCCATACTTATCTCAGAAGCATAGTGNAAAAGGCAATTTAGTTATAGTTGCACATGACGACCCTTTTGAAGCTGCTACTGGAATATACCCTGAGCCGATGGGCATTTGTTATGTTATTCAGCCACTCGGTTCTGATAGGTTCCAAATTCTCGGATTTATTAATCCCGAGGGTTGGTAGAATAAATTATTCAATTTGAGGTTAAACTAAGAGGCAAGCCTTCTGCAGCTTAATTCCAGAGTAAAGACAATTTAGTTCGTACCTTTCATGCTTTTTCAAGCTTTCAACCAAAATGGCTTAATTTTTCTATTGAGACTGAGACTCAGTCTCAATAGGAGTTGGGTATGAGCTACAAAATATTTAAAATAGGTGAATTTATAAGAAGAAACCTACACAACCCTCCAACAAAGGAGATGATTTGTGAGAAATTCTCGATTACGGATTATTCGTTGAGAAAAGGTTTTAAAGAAAACTTTGGTTTAAATTTCGGAGAATATACGCGTAATCAAAAAATAAAAACTGCAGCAAGGCTTCTTAATAATAGTGATCATTTAATTTCCACAATTTCTGAATGTGTAGGATTTAGAAACCACAGTAGATTTGCGGAGGCTTTCAGAAATCAATACGGTTTGAACCCGAAGTTGTTTCGTGACGCATGCAAAGGGCATGAGGATGAATCTTCATCCTTTGGGTAATTGGCATATGGACCTAAAACTTATTGAGGACTGGATAAATGAAAATAATTTTTCCCGAATATGTGAGAAGGCTGAGTCAGGAGATAGGCATTACGCTATTTTCATTAATAAATTTATGACCGAATTAAATGCACTTCACTTTCATCTGCATAATCGAAGTCACGACAAGAAAATTCAAAATCAGATTAATAAACTAGAGCAGATCCTTTATAAATTTAGACCAAAGAAAAAAATTAGTCGTCCTTGAATAATTGTATTGGTTTTTCTCTAAGCACCTTACGGGTTGCGATTTCTGCAGTGAAGCAGGACAGCAGGGTAACTCCCGTAATCATGATCAATGGGAGTGGCCAGTAAAAACTCCAAACCCGGTCGAAGATGTAATGAGAGAGTACAAAGCTGGATCCTGAACTTAGAGCGACCCCAAGGACGGCCGAGAAAAAGCCAAGGGCTCCAAATTCCAACCTGACAAGGTTCTTCAGGTCTGAGAAGGAAGCGCCCAGGATTTTTTGCAAATTAATTTCCTGTCTTTGCCGACGGGCTTTTTCTCTGGAGATAGTATGCAGGATGATCAGTCCTACAATAATCGACAGAATTGCCATGACTTGTAACGCCCAGGTCATTTGTCCTACTACTTTCAGGATCTTTTTGCCCGTCCGTTCCACATCAAGGATTGAAATGGTAGGAAACTTTTGAACCAGTACATCCTGAATGACCTGCTTTTCTTCAACGGATAAGTTGTCGATCGTAGCGATAAAAGTTTTCGGAGCCTGCTCCAACACACCCGGTTGCATTTGCACGAAAAAGTTCGGTTGGAAGCTGGTCCAGCGCACCCGCCGGATATTCACCACTTCGGCAATTACCTGAACGCCGCTTACTTCAATGGTAATTTGGTCACCCAAGTCGATACCCAAAGATTCCGCGTACTTTTGCTCAACCGAAATTTCAGCAGGTTTGCTACCATTTGCATCATAGGAGGTGCGAACCATTCTGCCTCTTAGGATTTCCTCACTCTCACGAAGCTCTCCACGATAGCTGAGATTAAAGGTACGGTTGCGGAACGTATTCCTTCTTTGTTCATCAGGATTATCGAATTCGCGATCCACCCTGTCCATGGATTCAAACGGAACACCTTTGACGGCAAGTAAACGGGCCCGGATCCACGGCGTGACATTATCCATGGGGCGTCCCTGAAATTGGAGCGTTTGGGTAAGGGGGGCGAGGTGTTCCTCCTGAATATCAAAGAGAAAGAGTTGGGGAAGCTTACTTTCCGGATCCTGCAGGTTGATTTCTGATTCCAGGCTGTACTGGAATTGAGGAATAAGATTGAGCAATAATACACCGAGACCAAGGGCAAGGAGGCTGGTGATGGAGCTGTTGCGATTACGGCAAAGAGAACGGCTGGCTAGACGCAGGGGAAGAGGAGATTTACGAAAAACCCGTTCGATGGCGACTAGGGCGAAGGAGCCGAGGATGTAAACGATCACCCCGCTGACCGCAAAAGTAATGAAGAATAAATTCCCCAGTTTCCAGGAATCTGCCTGTGTTATGCAGAGAATCCAGAAGCCTAACAAACCTGGGGTAAGCCAAAGAATGGTTTTGATTGCGGAGGTTTTTCCTGAATGCATGGATTCACGAAAAAGTTCAGCCGGTTTGAGCTGGCGGATTTTGTGCAGGCTGGGAAGGGCTAAAAGAAAACCTGAAAGGATCGCGACTCCGATGGTAAGTATAATGCTTGGAAGGGTGAGCCCAGCGTCCACTTGAAAGGGAAGGAATTCTTCGAGTAAGTTTTCAGCGAGAGGCAAAGCGATAAAGCAGGTAAGCACCGGAGGAATGACAGCCAATATTCCGAGGATGGATATCTGGAGAACATAAGTAAACAGGGCGAGTCGGGGAGATGCACCTAGGCTTATAAGAATAGCCAGATCCTTAATTTTTCGGGTGAGGAATCCATGGAATAAATAGCCACTTCCGAGACAGGCCAGGAAGAGGGCAACCAAGGAGACCAGGGCCAGGAAATCGGAAAGATAGCGAAGTAAACGACCCGCCCGATGACCTGCCCTTTGATGAGAGTAGATTCGTATATCGGGGGAGTTGATCGATTTCCCGATTTTCTCTGCCACGCTCTGGGCATTGATTCCGTCGGGCAGTTGATAGAGTTGGTTGCGAAAAGCGGTGTTTCCTTCCTGTAGAAGAGCGGTTTCTTCGATAAAATTGTGACTGATGAATACTTTGGGTGCAAATTCGGCCGGTTGAAACTGCAAGCCGGCATCTTCCTTCACAATGTCGGAAATACGAAATTTGCTCTTCCCCAAAGTAATCTGATCCCCAAGATCTAGGTCGAGCTGGCTGCGCAACTCAGGGTAAATCCATGCGATAGGCTTTTGATGAAGCAGCAGGTCATCAAATTCTGACACTTTTCCCTTAAGGTTTAGATTAAATGAGCCATGAAAAGGAAAGCCCGGAGCCATCGCCACGACCTTGACTAAACGACTGCGTCCGGAAGGTCCTGCAACCATGGAGAAGAAGTCGACCGCTTCAACGGAAAGAGTTTCCGCTGGTAAGAGATTTTTCGTTTTTTCCAGCTCCTCCGCTGAGAATTCTCTGCGGGTGCGGAGTGCCAAATCGGCTCCTAGTAGTTTTTGGGATTCAAGGGAGACCTCTTGGTTTACAGATCGTTTGAATGAATCAATGGTTATAAAACCAAGCAGACCCAATGAAAGATTAACTAGGTAAAAAAGGCAGAAAGCACGATTGTTTCGAATTTCCCGCCACGCATGCTTGAAGGCGAAATTCATGTTTTGTGAGCAAAAAGCCTTCCTTCGCGCAAGTGCAGGCAACGGTCACATAATTTAGAAAGTTCCTGATTATGGGTCACCAGTATGAGGGTTTGTTCCTGCTCTTTACAAAGCGTGAACAGTAAATCCATTACTTCTTTTCCGGTTTTTCCATCGAGGTTACCGGAAGGTTCATCCGCGAGGATCAGGCTGGGTTTGGTGACAATCGCCCGGGCAATGGCAACCCGCTGGCATTCACCTCCGGAAAGTTCAGAGGGCAAATGCGAAAGACGATGGGACAGGCCAACCTGTTCAAGAGCTTTTCTTGCCTTTGTTTCCGCTTCTTTCTGACGCTGTAACTCGAGGGGTAAGGAAACATTTTCCAATGCGGTCAGATTACTCATGAGGTGATACTGTTGGAAGACGATACCCAAGTTTTTGGAACGAAAGCGTGCGAGTTCTTCCTGATCCATCTTGGTAAGATCAGTATCATCGATGGAAATTTGTCCAAAGTCAGGTTGGTCAAGCCCGGCCATCAGCGAAAGAAAAGTGGACTTGCCACTGCCACTTTGGCCAAGAATAGCAACGGTTTCTCCTCTTTTAACTTGAAGGCTTAATTGATAGAGCACTTCTACCTTCTTTCCTCCTTGGTTGTAGGTTTTACTAATTTTTTGAATGGATGCGATGTTGGTCATCAATTTTTTGGTAAATGAGAGATGAGGCTTTTAAAGACAGTTTCGGAAATTTTTTGATGGCCGGCCGGGTTGGGATGAATGCGGTCAGGCAAATTCATAGATGGATTTCCTCCCACTCCTTCTAAGAGAAACGGAAGAAGTGCAACTTGGTGCTTTGTTGCCAAGTCCTGAAACAATTGGGCGAATTTACGAGTGTATTCTATTCCATAGTTGGGAGGGATTTTCATCCCGGCAAGCAGAGTGGGAATCTTTTGATCTTTGGCTGTTTGGATTATTCTATCGAGATTTTTTTGGGTCTCTTCAACTGGGACTCCTCGAAGACCGTCATTTCCACCAAGGGCGACAACCAAAAAATTAGGAGAAGATTGTAACAGCCAATCAATTCTGGAAACTCCGCCGCTGGTGGTTGAGCCGCTGATTCCCGCATTGATCACTTCAAAGGTGGTATTATGGTCCTGTGCGATTTCCTGATTGAGCTTTTCTTCAAGGAGGGTGGGGTATGCCTGATGTTCGGAGACTCCATAGCCTTCAGTCAGGGAATCCCCAAGGATGAGGATTCGAAAAACATTCTTTTGGATTACTTTGTTCGGGATGCTTGATACCGAGTTTTGTTGGGGTTCGGATGTGCAACCTCCGAACAATAGTGCAAGGAGTAGGAATTTCACCAGGAGGTGGAAGGTGTCCACTGGAAGAGAGTTTGTCATTTTAATGATTACATTAAAGAATGTAAGGATGAATCTTCCCATGCCAAGAACGATGATTTCCGACAGATGAGTATTTTGTTGGAATTTATTCATGAGCATGCTTTGAGCATAGATTTTGGTATGCTAATCCTGATTTGGATGGTGCAGATCATTGTTTACCCAACATTCCACAAGGTCGTGGAGGAGGAATTTGTTACTTGGCATCGGACTTATTGCAACGCGATTGGATTTTTTGTGCTTCCGGTCATGGTATGTCAGTTAATGGAAGCATCCTCTGCCTGCTTCTTTACGCCAGAAAACCTAGCGTGGGTGAAGTTATTGGCGGTTTTGGGTGCCTGGGCAATTACCTTTCTCATATCAGCTCCATGTCATCGCAACCTACAGGAGGGAAAAGACACGCTTGTGATCGATCGACTGGTGCGAACAAATTGGTGGCGAACTGTTCTTTGGACCATTGCGTTTGTTGTTTCAGTAGTGATTTATTACTCGTGAAATTCTCGATTAAAAATCAGACGAAAATTTGTCCCAAGTGCGGCCGTCCCTTTTCGAATCGTAAAAAATGGGAGTCTCGGGGTATTTGGAAGGAAATCATTTATTGTTCGGACCGATGCCGAGCTAAAAAAAAGAAATCGTGAAGAAGGCGGTCTGGTGGATGAAGCGGGACTTCCGTATAACAGATAACGAGTGTCTTTTTGAAGCCGTAAAACATGCTGAAGCGGTTCTGCCCTTTTTTTGCTGGGAGCATGATGTTCTAGACGAGGGTGATTATTCGTCTTTTCATTTACAGGCTCAATGGGAAGGGCTCACAGGAGTTTGCCAAAGTTTGAGGAGCCGTGGTATCGAATGCCGGGTGGTGTCTGGTGAAATCGTTGAACAGTTGGATCTACTATTTAAGCTTTTTCCCTTTGATGTTCTTTATTCCCACCAGGAAACGGGAAATCTGGTTACTTTTCAGCGGGACCAAAATGTTCAAAAATGGTGCAGGGAACGGGATGTAAAATGGGTGGAGATGAATCCAAGTTCAGTCATGCGTGGAGGAGATGCAGACCGCAGACGGTTAAAACTTAGGCAAGCGGATTACAGAAAGCAGGAGCCTCTACCCATTCCGGATTTTAGTCATTTGGAACCACTTGTCCCCGGAGTTGCCAACCAGCCTTCTTCCTGGAAGGAAGTAACTTCGGTCGTTTCTAAATTCAAAGGAAGATCACTCAACCCAAGTTTAACCAAAGTGAATGAGAAATCTGCCCACGCGACTATTAGCTCCTTTTTGTACGAGCGGGGAATCGGATATTCCGGAGGCATCTCTTCACCGAATACAGCCTTTGTTCACGGCTCCAGGCTCTCAAGTCATCTTGCCTGGGGAACCCTAAGCTTACGGACAGTATTTGCACATTTAGACCAACGAAGACTTGAAGTGAAGGGTTGCCAGGACCGCTCCCACTGGCTTCGGAGTTTACGGGCTTTTGAATCACGCCTCTTTTGGCGGGATCATTTTATCCAAAGGCTTGAAGCTTTTCCGGTAATGGAAAAAAAGCCCCTGAATTCGGCTTACGCTGATTTAAAATACGAAGATGATCCTGAAATTCTGAATGCGTGGATTCATGGACGTACTGGCTACCCGATGGTAGATGCCTGCATGAGATGTTTACAGGATAACGGCTTTCTCAATTTTCGTATGCGTGCCATGGTGGTAAGTTTTGCCTGTTATGGATTGCATCTTTCGTGGCAAACCATCCATGAGCCTTTGGCCCGTTTATTTCATGATTACGAACCGGGAATCCATTTATCCCAGCTTCAAATGCAGGCGGGGGTAATTGGATTCAATGCTATTCGCGTTTATAGCCCAACAAAACAATTTCTAGACCATGACCCTAACGGTGTTTTCGTGCATCGCTGGGTCGAGGAACTAAGGGGTAGAACCCCTGCGGAAATCGCTCACTCGGAGGAATCATCCATAGATGGGTATACTCCTAAAGTGATTAACTTGAAGGACAGGGCTAAGGAGATGAAATCACGCGTTTTTGAGATACGTAAAAGTGCAACCGGAAAAAAAATTACCGGTGATGTTTTAAAGAAGCATGGTTCTAGACGATCGACTACTGCCCGGAAGAAAAAAACTTCAAAGAGTGCTGAAGGTCAGATGACTCTTTTTAAGACTTTATGATTCGGTAGAACCTGGATGTCACAACGGAGTTTTTCCATCATTCGCAATTTTCGTAACCAAACCTCTGGGATACCCGTCTGCATTGCAACAATGGATCCAATAACGACTCCGCGATGACAGTTGTCTCCACCCGCTTTTGCATTGGCAAGAACTGCCATGGAAAAATCATCGTGGTATTTCCAGGCAAAGTGAAGGGCCGCGACAAAAGATTCGGGCAAATAACAGGCAGTGCTGAGGGTATCACCCACAACTGTACGATCATCCATGTTTTCCCATTTTTGAAGAAGTCTCACAGAAACTCCGGGCAAGGGGAGGGTGGTCAAAGTATGACGAATCGATTCTCCATGTGCCAGTCGGTGGTAGATTCTCGTTAAATCGGTTGCGGCACGGAGGGTGTACTCATGGTCATGGGTTAGTCTGACCAAAGAAAGGACAGATTCAAGTTGAGCGGAGGGCTCATTTTGATCGAGTGCTTCCATGGTTGCCAACAAGGCAGGAATTTGGCTCAGGCCGCCAATATGGTAGTCCGAAATACCGCAGGATACGAGAGGTTTACCTGAAGCATAGTTAGTAAAGAAAGAACGATGATATTCTTCGGCATATGTATCGTGGTGCCATCCTGGGGTGAGCATTACCTCAACATATCTTTTGAGCCATGATTCAGGGTCAAAAGTGCCATTTAAGATTGTGGATCTGTAAAGTTCTGCAGCTAACTGAAGGTTAAGCGTATTGTCGCCTGCTTCCAAAAACTGATGGTAATGTATTCCTTTTTGTCCCCAATATTTTGCTTGGTTTCCAAGAATATCTGCTTTCGGAGATTTCGGAGTATAATTACTTCTCCATAAGATGCTGTCCGGGTGGATATTCTTAGGTTTGCAGTAACCGGAAAAATCGCCGTAATCCTGGTCAAGTGATTCACGATTGTAGTACCAATGGACTGGCATTGCCACCGCATCTGCGACTAAGGACCCTAGAAATGCATTTTGTAGACTCATTAAAAAGTAATAGTTAAGCTATTGGAGATTCGTAAAAGAACAAATACGCTAGAGTTGTGCCAAAACATCAGTTTCCTTTATATTTTCATGAAATTTATTCATCCGGGCTAGACCGGACGGCACGCTTTCCAGTCGATCGTTATAAGTTGTTGGCAAAAAAACTTTCAGAATCGGATGAAAAAAAACTTTTCTCATGGCAAACACCCCGGTTGGCAAAAAAGCAGGAAGTTCTGCTGGTCCACGATGAGAATTTTGTTGAAAGATTTTTTAACCATCAACTCAGCGAAAAGGAAATCAGGAGGATTGGTCTAAAACCCTGGAAAGATGCTATAGTCGAGCGGACCTTGCGTTTAACCGGAGGTGCGTTGCAGGCCTTAGAACAGGTTCTAGTATTCGGACATACTATGGCGGGAAACATGGCGGGTGGCACTCATCATGCCTTTCGTAAGGAGGGGGCGGGCTATTGTATCTTCAACGATTTAGCAATTTGTGCGGAACAGGCATTACTAAACTCTGCGGTAGAGAAAATTTTAATTCTCGACTTGGATGTACATCAGGGAGACGGGACGGCCAAGATTTTTGAAGGTGATGAAAGGGTTTTTACCGTTTCTCTCCATGGTAAAAATAACTTTCCATTTAGAAAACAAACGAGTGACTGGGATGTAGAATTTGAAAATGATACGGGAGACGAAGAATATCTAACCGTCCTGGACGAAGTGCTATCGAAACTATCACTTCAGGCTTTCGATCTAGTTTTTTTTCAGGCTGGAGTTGACGCATTGGATTCGGATGCTCTCGGTCTCTTGAATTTAAGTCGTGAGGGACTGAGGAAAAGGAATCAACGGGTTTTTGCATGGCGTGAGCAAATGGAACTTCCCATGGTGATTTTTATGGGTGGAGGGTACGCCAAACCGATTGATGATACCGTTGATGCCTTTACTGATCTCTTTTTGGAAGCCGCAAACAGGATTTAAATACTGGACTGAAGTCCGTTGCCCGCTAGCGAATAGCCACTTTTCTTTCCTCCATAAGTTTACGGTGTCTCAAAAGTTGGGCTAAATTTTCTTTGGATTTGGATAAGTTGTTAAATTGTTTGTAGTCCGTTTTCATATTATACAGTTCTTCTGTTCCATCTTTGTACTTCATGTAGCTCCAGTTTTTAGTTCTCAAAGATGTTCCTTTGGGAATGAAGGACAGGGCTGTATTTTTAATTGTTCTTTTAGGATCATCCAGTGTGGGGACAAGGCTTTTGCCCTGAACGGAATCAGGAACTGGTAAACCTGTAAGTTCACATGCAGTCGGGAAGAGGTCGACAAGTTCGACAAGGGATGAACTTCTTCCATACTTATAGGTCGGTGCTCTAATTATTAAGGGAACCCGGGTGACTTCCTCTCGAAGATTTCCCTTTTGCCAAAAGTGGTGCTCACCCAGTAGGTAGCCGTGATCACTGGTGAAAATAACCGTGGTTGTTTTATCCAATTTCAGCTCTTCAAGGGTATTCAGGATTCGACCTAACTGCTCATCCATGAATGTGACGGTGGCAAGGTATCCAGCCCACATTCTTTTTTGATTATCGGGAAACCGATCGATTCCATAGTTGGCGGAGTTTGACCGAGAAATCGCATTAGCGGGCATGTCATTCCAGTCATTTGCAGGCACGAAGGGCAGAACCATTTTTCTAAAAGGATAGTGCTCGAAATATTGGATCGGAGCCACATTGGGGTAATGCGGTCGGATGAAACCGGTAGCTAGAAAAAACGGTTGCTTTTGCTTTTTAAACTTATGCAACAATTCAATTGATTTAGTGGCAGTCTTCCAGTCGGGCTGATCTGAGCCATCTCCCTCATAATCAACGGTCACAAACATCCGGTTGGGCATACGGGTGGACTCACGACCCTCTAGCTCAGAGGTAAATTTATTCAGGTTGAGGCAGGCGTAGTTACCTGGTGTGTGAGCCTCGAGTCCTGGGCTGTTATATTTCTCAGACCAGGATTCGGGGATATCCTGACCATCGGTTCCGGGAATGATATCCCCTGGTACACGCATGTGAAAGATTTTCCCCACCCGAGTACTTGAGAAATTATGGTTTAGAAAATGTTCGCCCCAGGTAATTTCATTTTTTCCGAAGTATCTGCCCCTCATGAAACTTGCCCTGGATGGTGCACAAACGGTGCCTTGGCAATAGGCGTTATCGTAGATCACTCCCATTTTCGCGAGACGATCAATATTCGGAGTTTTCGCGAGAGTATTGCCGTAACACCCAAGGGCATCCGCTTTGAGGTCGTCTGAGACTACCAAGAGGATGTTTGAAGTTTTAGCAAAGATAGAGATTGAGGTAAAAAAAAGGATTATACAAAAGCTTTTCATTATTAATTTCATTGGCAATTATTAGTACTCTCCTCGGTGTTTTGCTCAGGTTTTTGAAATGACTTTTTGATTTTGGAAAGCAAGGAGGAGAGAAAGAGAAAGATATGAAAAAAGGTGGGCAGGGCAGCCGATACTCCCATGATTACTCCGAAGTATATATTCTTGGCGTTTTCTCTGCCCATTGGGTCTTGTATCGCTTGGACTGCCCGGTTGGTATATTTGGCCCCACGGGAAGTTAGTTGTTCGGGTGCGTTCTCCCAAATGCTGATGAGCCAGCCTCCAAATGTGAATACAAAAAGCACCCAGAAAGTTGCTACTATCGCAATGATTAAATCCAAGGAAAGATGGAATACATATTCAGAGGTCTTACGGGCAGCTAAGGCACGCCTGATGATCCAAATGGTTACAAAAAAGGAAAGACTATCAAAAAGAGCCCCGAAAAAACCTACCGGGATTTGTAGTTTTATGTAATGAGAGGCTTCATGCGTCTGCATGTAATAGGGAAATGCGGTGTAGATCGCCCACCAATAACATGCAATGTTGAGAATGATGAAAAAAACAAAAAGCAGAGGGAAGAATAACCAGGTAGAGATTTTCTTTCTTTCATATCGATCCAAAATAGTATGAAGAGAATCCCGCCATATTGCGACGATTTCAGCCATAGTGCCTGCTCGCTTCGACTATTATACTATTTCGATGTGCCTGCTTTCAGACACTGATATCTCACAGGCTTCAATCATCTTCATACAGGTAATGGCATCCTCAAGGGTTGATAAAGGTTGTTCGCCCCGGCCAACTACTGATTCCAGGAAATGTTTTCCAGTTTCTCGAATTGTGTAGGGGTAGGCTGAGTATGTTTGAGAATGAACCACGGCGGGGGGGTTTTCGACCCAGTCGCGATAGCTGTAGCGGGTGGCACCTTTGGTTCCAATCAATTTAATCATAAAAGTCCATGGATCGCCGGCATGATCATCCGATGCAAAACTCGCACAGAGGTGGGAGAGTGCCTGGTTTTTCATTTTCATGGTAACCATGGCAATGTTTTCTTGGGGAACTGAACCGTCGTTGATCGTCGATTTCATGCAGGATACCATTTCTGGTTGGCCTACCAAATAAAGAGAGCAATAGGCATGGTGTGTCAGGATTTGCCGAATCACTCCCGGATACCTAGCTGCCACTTCTTCAGGGTGGTGGATATTATACAAAACATACAGGGAAACCAACTCTCCTAGTTTTCCTGACTCAATCATTTCCTTAGCTCTGAGCACGGATGGCTCGTAGATATAATTATGGACCGGGGCAACCTGAACAGAATGTTTTTCTGCAGCACTCTTAAGATCTTCTATTTCATCTATGGTAACGGCTGTTGGCTTTTCCACCAGTACATGCTTACCTGCCTCTATCGCCTGTTTGGCGTAGAGATGATGAGTTTCCATATTGGTGAGTACATAAACTACATCCACTGCCTCAATCAACTCCTCCGGGGATTGAAATACCTTACAGCCAAAAAGGCGGGCTTTTTCCTCGGCTTTGGCGGGTGTGCGATTCCAAATGCCGGTAAGTTCTGCCCCCTGTGCCTGCGATACACCTTCTCCGTGTAAATAAGCGATATCTCCTGCTCCAATAAATCCAACTTTTATCATCAGTACTTTATCTCTTTGGATCCGATTTTTTTCAAGTGAAAGTGCTTAAGATGCGTTTTGAGCTTTTCAGTTTTCTGATTCTTGCCATGGTTCATGGACAGATATGCCTCCAAATAAAATTATTACCAAGATTCGTCCCTGGCATGTATTGCTGGGTGCTTTTTCTAGCGGTGTAATCCTTGTGGCGATGATTTGGATGTTGGCTCCGAGTCTTCTTGACTGGGGTATACGTCATTTGGCTGCTGAGGCAGAAACTGAAAAGTTTGATATGGAAGTTACGAGACTTGATCCATGGGAAACCGGAATCGAGAATATCCTTATCGAGACAAAAGAGGCGGACTTGTCTTTGGGAAATCTTTTACTGCAATATGAACCTGGAGGGTTGGCTACAGGTGAGGTTAATTCTTTTACCCTTCGAAACCTTAATTTAAAACTTGATGGGAAAGCAGTTTTGGACCGTATGCTAGCTGAGCAATCGCAAGAAGCTGATGCGGAGAGCACTTTATGGCTTGAGCAATTGGGTGAGTATTTATCGAGCCCTAAATTAAAGACTTTTCGGATGTTTAATGCGAAAACTGTCTGGGAATGGCCTGACTTTTCACTACCCTTGGAATTTAAAATCAAGGGGGATTATAATGAAGGGTTGGCCAGTACGATTTTTGACGGAGAATTTGCCCAGTTTCCTTTCCTGTCGGAACTGCATTTTTGGCAGGAAGATGGAAACACTTATGGGGAAGTGGAAATAAAGTTCCCCGATTTAAATAAAAGTGAGTTGCTTAAGTATCCATTCTCGAGATTTACCGGTTTGGATTTTGCAAATGAATTTAAGGTAGAATCCGGGGATCTTGTGATGCAGGGAATTGGTCGGATAGATGGAAACCGAGTTGTTGATCTCTTTGTAGAATTCAATGGTAGCAATATTGCTGGCGAACTTTTGGAGTTTCCCTTTGAAATTGAGAAGATCATTTCTTTTGTAACACCAAAAAATAGTAGCGATGTTGAAACACGAACCTATGCAAATATTAGCGTTGAAGATTTTCTGGATGTCAAAGGTTTGGCACTGGGAGCGGAAATCAATGATGAAAAAGTAACTCTTCGCCCCTCATTTCAGGAATTGAGAGCTGCAGATAACTTCGGGAATGTAAAGGTATCCGGTTTGAGTCTTCCAGTTGTTGATTTAAACCTGTCAAACTTGGAAGATTTTTCTCTTAAAGGATCTCACGATATTTTCTTCGATAAGTTGGAAATCGAGGAGCAAGGACTTAGCATTTATGATGGAAAATTAAGTGTTTTCGCGGATACAGATTTGGATTTGTTTAGAGTTCAGGTGCTCCCGCTGAATGCAATCCTCACGGATATTGGTATTCGACTGTTTGGCTTGTCATTTAATGGTTTGGGCAACATATCAAACCCACTGGCTGGAGAAATGAATCAAGTCCTATCTTGTGACCGAGCCTTGGTTGGGGAAGATTCCTTGGTTGAAGACCTATCGCTTACTTTTAGACCTCATGGAAATAGGAAGGTCGTAATCGATGGCCTGACGGCCAAATTAAAAGGGGTATTTACAGATTTTAATCCCGCGAATTGTTCTGTGTCCTTCTTGGATGAAACGGAGGGCGGGTATCGTGTTGATTTTAATGATTCCGATATTCGGCTGGGGAATAATAAAATAGTTTTGGAAGGATTGACCGGTTCGATTGCAGTAAAGTCATTTGATCCACTACTTACAGTGGCCGAAAATAATCTTAGTTTTAACAAATTCAGTAATGATCAAATCACTCTCGAGGACGGAAATTTCTCCCTGGCTGTGAATGAAGAAGGTGAATTTTTGATTTCTGATTTTTCTGTTCGAATTTTTGGTGGGAGTTTGGAGGTGGATTTGGCGAAATGGAAAATGTATACCGACTTAATTAAAGTGGAGGCTAAATTGACGGAAGTTTCGGGGCAGCAGATGATCGACTTTTTTGAGGGGTTAGATGTGCAAGTTGACGGTAATTTTTCCGGTATGGTTTCCTTTTCGAATTATGATGGGGCATGGGATTTTGGTACTGGTTTCCTGCAGCTTAATCCTTCTGTAAATGCGAATATAAAATTTAATCAGGGGGAGTTGATTTACGGAGGAGTGGATCCAACGGATCCTCAATCAAAAAACCTTAAGCTAACTTCATGGGCATTAGAGGATTTGGAGGTCGATGGGATGGGTATAAATTTTAAGGTCTTGGAAAATGATCGGCAGATAATCATGTCCATCAATGGTTCGCGCGAGACCAAAGATCAAAGAGTTGATCTGGATTATAATCCAAGATTTCTCGGCGGATTGCAGGATTTACTGAAGTGGAAAGAAAACATGCTCATTCCATGAGCTACTAAGCCTAAAATAAAAATTTCTCATTTCATAAAACCAGTTTGCAGAATATGGCGGTTTTAGCTTATCGTAATATCATGATTAGAATTTTTCGCACTGCATTCTCTTTGCTGGGAACCGCCTGCATGTTTTCCTGTACCGCAGTTAAGACTGAACATCACATAACCTTGGATCATAATATCACGATTAAAATTGAAAAGGAAGTGAATGACTTCTTGGATGATTTGTATGATGATGATACTGAATCCACAACTACTGAATGATCTTTACATGAAATCTTACAATTACCTAAAACCTGCTTTTTTGAGTATCCTTTTCTTGGGAATGGGAGTTCACGCTTTTGCTGATTATGCATCGAGAATGAAAGAAAGGCTGCCAGCCCTGGTTGAGTCGAAGGATCAGGGATTGGTTGGAGAGGGCACCGACGGTTTTGTCTATCTAAGAGAAGGCTCTTCAGAGAAGGTTAAAGATATGGTTTCCAGTGAAAATGAGGACCGTAAATTACTTTTTAAGGCCATGGCGTCGAAGACTGGAGGCAGTGTGGATGATGTAGCCACCAAGTTCTCCAAAGCACTTGTCACAAAAAGCAAGAAAGGGCATTGGTTTCGCAAATCATCCGGCGAGTGGATGCAAAGAAAGTAGTTTTCTTCCATTCGCAGATCTCAAACAGGTAAGCCTCCGATACCTTCGGCAATCTTTTGCATTGTCGATACCTCTATACTTGGCAGAATAATATTTAAAGATGGAAGAAATCATTGAAAAAATTCTGAGTCATCCTTTGTTAATTGTCTGCTTGAGTTTGGTATGCATTTTACTCCTGTTCTCAATCCTCAAGGGTTTGCTCAAACTTGCCTTATTGGCTCTTGTTGGTGCGGGTTTGTTTATTGGCTACCTTCATTTTTTTCAGGAAGATTATCCCTTGCCTGCGATTGATGTCGAAAAGCTTGAAGGGTTAAAGGAAGGGATTCTTGAGTACATTCCGAGCGAGTTCAACTCGACCCTTGACTTAAATATTTCCCTGCCTGACAAGAACTCTACCTTAGCCCCCCGATTGCCTTAGGTTAAGGCGGATGGGGCAATTATAATGAAGTCGGCTTGGCCCTTGTTTCTTGCTTGGAAACAATTGTTTCCTTCCCAAAGAAAAGTTTCCTTCTTTTCCCTCCTGGCCATCGTGGGCGTTGCCCTTGGTGTAAATGTTATGATCGTGGTGGTTGCATTTATGCAGGGTTTTCAGCAGAAGTTCAGGTCTGATATCATTGACGCGCAAGGGCATGCCCGTGCGGTTCCGCTACAAAGACAACTTGAGTGGAGAGAGGATAGTCAAAAAATTGCATCCCAGCCTGAAGTGGAAAAGGTTTCTGCGTATATGCAGGGGCACCTTCTTCTGCAAAACAGGGATTATCATGCGGTGCCTTTTTCGATGGGAATTGATCCAGGTCAGTCGGATGGTGTTCTTCCCTTGAATCAATTTCTAAAAAAAGGGTTCATTCCGGTTCAGGGTTATGACTCCAAGGATGTTACCCCGATTCCGACAACTGATTCCCTTGAAGACGATGTGGTCTTCATTACCCAGCAAGTAGCCAACCGTTTGGGTGTGCGGGCTGCGACTGTTTTACTTTTGGATGATCAGAATTTTTCAATCAATAAAGGCCGTTTGGTTGTAGAAAGGTTGGACCCTTATGTCGAAAGCGATGAGTGGACGATCGAATTCTTGTCAGGAGATCAGTATAATCTGAGAAATTCATTGGGGTCAATTGATTTAAATGGGAGCCTTGAACAGATAGCGAGCGATCTTGGTTGGGGCTATCCTAAGTTCAAGTTGGTCGAGGGTATCACACCTTTATCGAAAGGTGATCGGTTTAGGTTTCAAACTTTTCGTTCCTCGATCCTTGAAATCTACTCCCCAACCATGATAGAGCAGGCCAAGTCTGATGAGATGGCTCCCCCCCGTGAAGTTAGGGTCGGTGGTATTTTTGAAGTTCCCTGGCAGGGATTCCATACGGATGCCCTGATAGGTACTAGTAGATTTATGGCAGACATGCGAGGAGAAGAGAACGCATGTGATGGTTTTTTTATTAAGTTTAAAACCGACTATTTGCATGATGAAAATAAACTTGGAGAATTGTGTGCCAGGTTGGAGGGCTACCTAGAAGGGAATTGGAGGATCATTCCTTGGTTTGTGGAAAATGCGTGGTTTTTTGATCTTTTGAAATTTGAGGAATATCTCATGGTTTTGATTATGATTCCGATAGGACTTGTAGCAGCATTTGCAATTGCGATTGCTCTTATGACCACCGTACTAAGAAAGACTAGAGAAATTGGTTTGCTTGTTGCCATGGGAGGTACCCGTTTTGCGGTTGGTATGATTTTTTGCATGCAGGGGTTTATCATTGGCTCGCTTGGAGCATTGCTTGGGTGCGGGTTGGCCCTGACCTTTATTCGTTATCGGGATGTGCTCATGAGTTTTATCGTAACCCGGATTGCGGGAGAAGATGGGCAGGCCGGCGTGACTCAGTTTTATGATTTTTACAGCCTGGAAGTCCCTTATCCCTGGGAATCAGAGCAAAGCATGATGACTTTTCTGACATTTATTGTTTTTGCCGTTGGTGTATCTACCATTGCAGGACTTTTGCCTGCCTGGCGAGCAGCTCGTATGAACCCGGCGGAGGCCTTGCGAAGTGAGTAATCAGGAACAGGATACGGTGTTGGAAGCAAGAGGCTTATCAAAAAGCTTTTCGATTGTAGGGGCTGCCGATCTTAAAGTTTTGAATGAGGTGAATTTGACACTCAAGGAGTCTTCTTCTCTGAGTATTCGCGGAGATTCTGGTTGCGGAAAGACCACTTTGCTGAATGTGATCGCTCGTTTGGAACCTGCGGATAAGGGTACGCTGTTTTGGGGGGATAGGAAAATCGATGCAGTTTCTAAACCCCTGGCGACCGAGGCATCGTGGCGTGCCAAGCACATTGGGGTGGTTTACCAGTCCTATTATTTGATCCCAGAACTTACCGTTCTGGAAAATGTGCTGATGAGTGTTCGCTTATCCGGACTACCAATTACAGAGTATGAACTTAGGGCCAGAGAGCTTTTGGAACAAATGGGAGTAGGCAATAAGAGTATGCAAATTCCTTCCAAACTGTCGGGAGGAGAAAGGCAAAGAGTGGCAATAGCCCGTGCCTTGGTTAATCGACCTCAGGTAATTTTGGCAGATGAACCTACGGGTAATTTAGACGAGAGAACGGGAGCCGAGGTGATGAATTTACTTTTGAGCTCGTGTACAAAAGAAAAAACCAGTCTGATTTTGGTTACTCATAATCCAAGTTTCGCACAAGCTACGGATAAAACCACATCCCTAAAGGATGGTACATTGATTTATGAATAAAATATTTTACAAGTGAAACTGAATCCAAAGGAAAAGATTGCTTGCGGGGTGGCAGGTGTAGGCTATCTCGGTCAGCATCACGCTAGGATTTATAATGAATTGGAATCTAGCAATCTTGTTGGTTTCTATGAACCATCTGATGATGCCGCTCAAAAAATTGAGGAGGCTTATGGTTGCAGAAGGTTTGAAAACTTGGCCGAACTTGGCCAAGCATGTGATGCAGTCAGCGTAGTCTGCCCCACGGATCAGCATGCAGATGTGGCAATCCCCCTTCTTGCACAGGGTTGTCATTTATTGGTGGAAAAGCCCCTTTGTACTTCAAGTTTGGAAGCGGAAAAAATTCTACGGACCGCTAATGAAAATCAAGTGATGGTACAGGTAGGGCATATTGAGCACTATAATCCTGTAATGGATTATTTGGAAAACGCGGTGGTATCCCCAAAGTACCTCACTGTTGACCGCTTGGCCCCATTTCAGCCAAGAGGGACAGAAGTTGGAGTTGTGTTAGACTTAATGATCCATGACATTGGCATTGCTCTCGCCTTGGTTGCCTCTCCATTAAAATCGGTTGAAGCCATCGGTGTGCGTGTTCTATCACCTACGGAGGACATTGCAAATGCCCGTCTTGTTTTTGAAAATGGATGTGTGGCCAATCTTAATGCCAGTCGGGTCAGTGAGAAAAAAGCCCGGGAAATCAGAGTTTTTCAGGATAGTGGATACCTCTCATTGGATTTTATGAATCAAAAAGGACATTTTATTCAAAAGAAGGGAATGGCACTTAATAGGAACGACGTTCCAGTGGAAAAGGGTGAGCCTCTTGCTTTGGAAATTGAATCATTCTTGGACTGTGTACTTCAGGCCAAGACGCCCAAGACGGACGGTTCATTCGGTAAGTCTGCGTTGGAAGTGGCTCTAAGTGTAACGCAAAAGATCGAATCGGGTTGGTAAACAAAATATACGGAAGGCTCCTTTGTTTAATCCATCTAGATCGAAGCAAGTAGACCTTTTGGTCATTGCAGGAGAGGCTTCTGGGGATGAACATGCAGCACATCTCGTGGGGAACTTGAAAAATAGATATCCCAATTTAAAAGTAGCGGCTTTAGGAGGGAAAAACTTAAAAGAAAGTGGTGCTGATTTTCTTTTTGACTTGGTTGATCACGCGGTCGTTGGAGTTTTTGAAGTGCTCAAAAACTATGGTTTTTTTAAAGAACTTTTTGGGTGCACATTGCAATGGGTAGAAGAGTTTCGTCCTAAAGCCATTCTTCTTATTGATTACCCGGGTTTCAACCTGAGACTGGCTGAAACACTTAGGGAAAAAGGACTATCAAAGAAGGGTGGCGGGGATATTCAGGTTCTCCAGTATGTGAGTCCTCAACTGTGGGCTTGGAAGCCCAAAAGAAGATTTAAGATGGCCAATGTTTTGGATAGCTTGGCCGTAATTTTCCCTTTTGAAGTCAAATGCTATGAAGATGTTAGCTTGCCGGTATCATTTGTGGGGCATCCTTTTGTTGGAGGCGATTATAGTTCTCCAGTCAGCTATGATGAAAAGGGCCCCCTCCTTTTGTTGCCTGGTAGCCGAGTTCAGCCAATCCAAAGAATCCTTCCTTGTTTTTTGGATGCTGCGGAAAAGCTCATGGAATATGACCCGGATTTGAAAATTGAGGTACCTGTGCCCAGTCCTCAGATAAAAGATTGTGTGGAGCAAATTCTTTCCCACAGACCAACCCTCCGTAATCGAATATTAATTCGGGAAAACCTGCACGGTTTGAAGGCACGCGTAGCTTTAATGAGTTCGGGAACGATGTCTTTTGCCTGTGCTTTGGCAGGTATTCCCGGAGTAATCGCCTATAAAGCACATTTTCTAACCTACCTGCTTGGTAAGTTCCTGATCAATGTCCCTTTTTTGGGAATGGCAAACCTGCTCTTGCCAGATGCACCTCCTTATAAGGAATTCATTCAATCTGACGCCTATGGTGCTTCCTTGTCATTAGCTGTTAAGGAAATTTTGGCGAATGAAAGCAAAAATCAAAAGGGCTTCAAAGAAGCATCTGAACAGTTGAGAGAAAAGTTGAGAAACCCTCAGGAATTGGATGCAGTCGATTGGCTGGCAGATGAACTAGGCATGGCATGATGGGTCATTTGTTCCCAAATCCTAACTGCCTTTTTACTGAGCACATTTCGACATCTTTCCACTTCCGCTATGCGAGACTTTAAGTTCTCGTTGGCGATGGCTGAGACATCGTCCATATTGTAGAGGAAAACATTATCCACTTTCGCAACTGATTCATCGATATTACGGGGAACAGAAGCATCAATCAGGAAGAGAGGTTTTGCTGGTCTGTGCTTCATAGCTTTACGAACTTCAAATTCTGAGATAAGGGATCTTCCACTTGCGGTGGATGTCAGGATTACATCAAAATGATGGAGTGATTCCTGATATTTAGAGAAGGATAGGGCGAATCCTCCAAATTTCTCAGCTAGCTCATCGGGTTTTCTCCGACTTAGTGGACACCAGTCGAAGGTTCTGCTTGTTATAGTTATCGCTTGGGAACCTCTCGATTTAAATGCTTCCATCGCTGACTCAGCCACTTCGCCTGCTCCGATCACAAGAAGCCTTGAGTTGGAAACTTTGCCGAAGATTCTGCGGGCAAGTTCGCAAAGAACATTACCCAGGTTGATTTGGCCTTTGGATATTCCTGTGTTCGTTCTGGCCCATTTCGCGGCCTGGAAGCCTTTTTGAAAAAGACGATTTAACATTTTTCCGGAAACATTCCGTTCGCAGGCATCTTCATAAGCTTTTTTGACCTGACCCAATATTTCAGTTTCTCCAACCATTTGAGAGTCAATGCCAGCAGTTACCTCGAAAAGGTGACGAACCACTTTCTCTCCGGAGTGTCGATACGAATGTTTATGTAAAAAGTCTGGGTCAATTTTTCGAAAATCACTCAGGTATTTGTGCAAAAGATCGGAAGAGAATCCATTGTTTGATGCACCGTAAATCTCGGTACGGTTGCAGGTGTTTAAAAGCAAACATTCGTCTAAGCCGGGAAGGGCAGAGAGTCCGTTGTAAAATTCATCGATTTTGTCCTGTGGTAAACTTATCTTTTCGCGAACAGCTAAGTCGGCAATATGATGAGAGCTTCCCAAAAGGTGCAACGATTTAGAGTTTTCGCTATTACTCATCTTGGGGTTGAAAAGAAGTTATTGGATGGTTTTCATTTCTGCTTTTCGAATTCACAAATCCCATGCTGACGATGGCTACAACGAAAAGAGTGATGGCTGTTTTGGCGAATTTGGATCCAAACAACCGGTTACTGTATCTTAAAAAGAAAAGAATAGAATAGCCTGCCCAAAGCAGAAGGGTGATAAATAGTTTAAATGAAGTTACATATTCTGGGTGTTGAATCCAGTGCATTCCTCCAACAATAATAGAAAGACTTAGAAAAAGGGTGCCGACTAAAAGGAGTCTAAAAGCGGAATGATCAAGGTCGTGAATGGGCGGAAGAAATGTCCCCCATATTCCTGATTTTTTGGAAAGAAGTGATTTCCGTTGAATTAGATACATTGCACTCACGATTGCGAGCAGGGCGAAGATTCCATAACTGAAAATTGCGATTGAAGCGTGGAGTTCAATCCACGGGTCAGAGAAAAGACGTTGGTAAGAAGTTTCGATCCAGTATTTATGATCCCACTGAGCATTGATCAGGGAAATAATTCCAAAAAAACCTGCCATGCCGGAGCACAAGGATCCTAGCAAGTTAAGTTTCCATAGGAGTCGCAAAATAAGAAAGGTTACAATCAGCGACCAAGTAATGAACTGTATTCTTTCGAAGTTGTTACCTAGGGGGCACCCGCTAATTTCCAATCCGCGGAGGTAGAGACCACGGGTCTGCAGAAAAAAACCAACTATAATGGCAAGGAGAGTTGCCTGTTTGCAGAAATTGTTTTTTGAAAAATAAGTGCTGGCAAAACCAAAGCCGACCGCAAAAAGATATAGTATGGAGGCTATCCAGAGTACATCTCTTGCTTCGTTAAAACTCATAATTAGCAAATGTCAGAAGTGAATTCCGCTTAGTAATTAGTCTTGATAATGAACGGGACAAGAGGAAAAGAATTCCCGCATTGCTGCACAGTCTTGCCCTACACAATTCTCGCAACAAGGGCGAATTGAAGATTTATAGCTCTCGGACATATGCTCTTGGACAAGTTTGGCACAAAGTTGGATAAAAGTTTCCTCTAGATTAAAACAATCTGCCCGACTAAATAATTTACCTGCTTCTTCAACATATTCACGAAATTCGATATCGATTTCATCCAGGGTTTCTATGTGATCGGTGGTAAAAGCAATGGGGACGATCAAAATTGCTTTTTCTTCGGTTTTTTCAATCACTTCTGGGGTACTTGGTGATAGCCATTTTGTCCGTTTGGGACCTACCTTACTTTGCCAACCAAGGGCATGGTTATGGTGAAGACCAAGTTCTTTGAGTTTTCTTTCGATATTTCCGACTGAGCCTTGAATTTCNTGATTATATCGGTCTCCTTTTTCAAGACAGTAAGCTTCAGGGAGGCTGTGTGCGGAATAAAGTACGAGCACTTCTTCATCCTTCAAATTATGGGTGCTCGAAAACTCACGAAACTTCTTTTCAATAAGCTTGGCCCATAGGTCGGTGTAATCCTGACGGTCCCACCANCGGTCAATTACAGAAATTTTGTCTTTTAGTTCGGGATTATTTTTGAGCCAACGGTACGCATCACAGAGGCTTGATCCGCTAGTCGAACAACTATGCTGAGGATAATGAGAGAACAAAATAATTCTTTCTGCTTTTTGAAATCGTTTCAATTCTTCACCTGTGCGGGGAACCGCATAGCGGAAACCGGGTACGCATGCATGCGGAGCGGTTTCAGGACTCGTTTCGTCCAGTAATGCTGCGATTTGCTCGCCCTGATCTTCCATGATTTTTCTCGTAGGAGAATACTGACCCAGCTCTTCATATCTTTGCTGGATGAAGGGGGTTCTTCTCCACGCAATAAAATTGCCCAGGATTTTTTGAACAGGAAGTTTGAGCAATTCCCTATCTTGAAAAAGTTCCTTGAGGTAAGGGTGTACCTCATCAGCAGATTCGGGACCTCCCATATTTAAAAGCAAAATTGCTGTTTTTACCGGTTTGGTTGTGGGGTCAGAAATCATGGTTAGTCAATAAACGGAAAGAGATTATAAAACCTGTAATATCCTAGTGTATGATTACATTTAGTCAAAGAGAGATATGGTCTTCAGGTGACCATACAATTGGGAAGGGGTGCTCCATTTATATGGGAACCTAGGATCTGGAGTCCCTTGTTTTCTAAACTTAATGCTGAGGCAGCCTTTATTCTCGCGTCCATTGTGGAATCAGGAATGGGAATCGATTTTGGCCATAATTTAATATGTTCAAATGTCGGTTTTCCATCGATTCCCAAAAGCTTCTGATTTTCCTTGTAAGCGAGTTCCATAATCTCACTTTCCGGAAGAGTGCATAATTCGGGGTTTCTTTCTCCACCAACGAAGGTCGTGAGAAGGGCACAGTTTTCTGGAGCTCGATTTTGAAATAAAGTACTGGAAAAAAGAGTACCAAGAATCTTCCTTTTTTCTTTCTCAGGTACCAGGAAACCAAAGCCATCCAGGGGATGCTGGATCTGTTGTCTATTGAACCCCTGAAAGCAGAGGGCAAGGGGAGGGTGGAATGTTTGTGTAAGTGTTTTAAGAAGATGGGCAGCTTTGATCCCTACCCACTCGATATTTAAAAGCACATGGCTCGGTAGTGTGCTTATCACCTCATCGAAAAGCTCTTCTTTAATTTTTCCATCTTGAGTTTCTCCCTGAACGCTCCATTTACCATTATTCTTAATTTCAATTTTTTTAATTTCACATCCGAGAACAGGAGGAGTTTGCAGTTTTTCTGCTAATCTTTTGGGTAATTCCTGCATTCCTTCTTGGAAGGATATGAGACGAGACTTCGGAAGTTTTTCTGATGGTTGAACCCCTCCCCGCATCATTCCCCAAAAAATCGAACCAAATTTACGCTCAGTTTCATATAAACGAGGAAAGGCATGTTTTAAAATTAAGCTTTCGGGACGAGAGGCATAAACACCTCCTATAAAAGGGTTAGCCCCATAATCAAGTGCCTGTTTCCCCAATCTTCTTTCAACGAAGCTGGCCATAGTTTCTTCAGAAGCGTTGTCTTGTTTACGGGAAATAAAAGGTTCCAGGCAGAGCCTTAACTTGCCAAGAGGACTGAGAAAAGAAGAGGAAAGAAACGAAAGTGGGCCTTGGGGTAATGAGATTATTTGATTCTTTTTAACTATGAACCTCTTGGAACATTTCTGATTTGCATCTACAGCATATTCCAGGATTTTGTGTTGTTTGAGGAAATCTTCAGTTTTTTTTGTCCGAACACTCAAAGTATTCGCACCATAATCCATGAGATAACCGTTCGATTTCACTGACTCGAGCACCCCACCAACTCGTAAGTCTTTTTCAAAAATCAATACCTGTTTACCTTTATTTTCTTGAGATAAGGCAAGTGATATACCAGACAAACCGGCTCCTAAAATGCATACTCTTTTTTTATTCATTGAGCCTGTAATCTATCTTTAAGCTTGTGCAAATGGAGGAGTTTGGTTGAAAGGGTCATATGATCGATATAATCACGGAATCTTTGCGTACGATTGTTTCTTCGGGAAAGGGTGGTCAAGGAGATTTGATTTCAGCACTGAAGCAGTTGGATGACATCCTTGAGTCAAACGGGGCTGAATTGGATGCAAGACTTCGTCATTTTCTTCAAAATAGAAGTTATGAAAAAGCCCTTCTTTGGATCGAAGGGGGTACTCCGGAAAAAGGAATTTGTCAGAAGTGAGCAGAAAAAAAGAAAGACTCCCTACTGAATCTGTTGAAGAATTTGGATCCAATCCTTTTGATGGATTAGTATCGGAAGGTCTCAATTCACTACCAACCAACCCTTCGTCTCTTGCATCTCCTAAGGTAAAGGTTTCCTCTTCTGATAAGTTAGGTAAAGGAGAACGCTTAGAGGTAAGGCGTGAAAAAAGCGGTCGTGGTGGTAAGACTGTAACCACAATCAAAGGATTCCCCTCGAGGATTTCGCAAGATGACTTCAAACGAATGCTCAAAGGACTAAAGTCTAGACTGGGTACCGGAGGTGGTTGGCGTGATAACCAGATGGAAATTCAGGGAGATCAACGTGAAGTGATCTGTGAGTGGCTGTCTGCTTTGGGTTTTAGACCNGTCCTAGCAGGTGGTTAAGGACTGACTAAGAAGCAGCCTGTTTTTCCTCTTCGGAATTAACCTTCTCAGTTTCTTTTTCAGAGGAGGCTTTTTGATCAAAGTCGTGATCTTCCAACGGTTCTTGGTTCATCACATCCTGAATGTCNTGTTCCCACTCGTTTTTAGCTTTGCGGAATTCATTTACTCCCTTACCCAATGAACGAAAAAGTTCAGGAACTTTCTTGGCACCAAAAAGGAGAAGTACGATCAGGAAAATCAGAATAATCTCACCACCACCGAAGTTTCCGATGAATGCCAAAGTGATTGGAGTGTTTGTTATCATAGTAAAATTCTACTTCAGCGACTGTTTCTAAGCAACTTTTTTGTCAAACTCTTCGCAGGATAAATATTAGAACTTAGAGCCCCAATTGACGAAGAGCTTCAGGTTTTGGTTTATTAACAGAACTTTGATCGGCTTCAAAGAACCCATGCAATTGTCGTATTCGGGTTGGNTGACGCATTTTACGGAGTGCTTTAGCTTCAATCTGACGAATACGTTCACGGGTTACTTTGAATTGTCGACCAACTTCTTCAAGAGTACGACTATATCCATCTTTTAATCCAAACCTTAGAGANAATACATTTCTTTCTCTCTCGGTGAGTGANTCGAGAACATCAATGATTTTTTCCCTAAGAAGAGAGTAGGCAGTCATATCATAAGGATTCTCTGCCCCTTTATCTTCAATGAAATCTCCGAAGTTCGTATCATCGCTGTCCCCTACAGGGCTTTGCAATGAGATCGGTTGCTGTGCCATTTTCATGATGCTTTGGACCTTATCTAATGGTAGGCCCATTTCTTTGGCGACTTCGTCCGGAGTTGGCTCATGACCAAGTTCCTGCAACAATTGTTTTTGTACCTGCATTACCTTGTTCAAGGTTTCAATCATGTGCACGGGAATACGAATTGTGCGTGCCTGGTCAGCGATAGAACGGGTAATTGCCTGACGAATCCACCAGGTAGCATATGTCGAAAATTTGTATCCTCTGCGGTATTCAAATTTTTCGACCGCTTTCATGAGCCCCATGTTCCCTTCCTGAATAAGATCGAGGAAAGAAAGTCCGCGGTTCGTATATTTCTTGGCGATTGAAATGACGAGACGCAGGTTCGCTTCGACCATTTCAGTCTTTGCCTTATGGGCAAGACGCATGTTTAGCCTTAAATCTTTGATCAGGGCAACCAGTTCGTCTGGNTCCATGCGAAATTTGGAGCGGGCTTCCTTGAGGTCGGTTTTTATCTGTTCAAGTTTTACACCTTTTCTTTTAATTTTCGCCAAGTCCTTTTTCGACAACTCTAGGTTGTGAAGATTCCGGGCGATGGCTTTCAAATCTGGGTTTACTTGCTGAAGGAAATCCTCAAATACTTTGAGTTTTAAACAACACTTTTTGAAAATGGGAGCGAGTTCACCCTCGTAATTTTTAAACCTCGTGAGAGATCTTTTGCGTTGGGTTTCATTTTTGGCAGCTTCGAAACTTACCCATGCTTTTTTGATTTTTGCATCCAAATCTTCAAGTGCAATTACCTGCTTATTCAGGGATCTGAAATATGCTTCCCGGCTATCAATCTTCTTGTCTAAAACTACGCGGTCAAAACGTTCTTCCCGTTCGAGTAGCTTCTTACAGATCTCAAGTTGAAAATCATTAGTCAATGAGACTGAATAAATGATTTTGAGAGCAGCCGTTTCGGCACTTTCAATTCTTTTGGAGATATCAACTTCTTCTTCTCGTGAAAGTAGTGGGACTTTCCCCATCTGCTTTAGATACATACGGACAGGATCATCAAGCATATCGCTTTGGTTTGTCCTGGCTGTTTCTTCTTCTGTTTCCTCTTTTTTCTTCTTAAATTTCTCAACATCTTTGGAATCCATCAGTTTGATTTCCAGGTTGTTGAAAATTGAAATTACATTTTGGAGTTCTTCCGGTTGATCAGCGATTTTGGGTAGGGCTTTGTCTACATCTCTGTAGGTGAGAAAGCCTTGTTCGCGGGAAAGGTGAATCAATTCACGGACTTTTTCAGTAACCTCGTCGTCGAGAGCATGAGGTTCAATATCCTTTTTCATCTTGCTAGCGGCAATCTTGGAGGATGAGACTTTGGCGGTATTCTTTTTTGCAACCGGAGTTTTATTTTTCTTTGTTGCCGTTGGTTTGGCTGCAGTAGCTCTAGTCTTGGGTGCGGTGGCCTTCGATTTGGGAGTTTCGCTTTTTTTAGCAGTTACTTTTGATTTAGAGGCAACTTTTTTCGTAGATGCACTCGGAGTTTTTGCTGTCTTGGTTTTAGGCGCTGTGGTTGTGGATTTTCTCTTTGTGGTAGGCATATTAAGGTTTGGGCTCTAGCTCGGTATCAAAAATTTGAGGAGGTGATTTGCGGGAAATACGAATTTCTTTTAGTTGTGCACGTAAATCGTCAGTGGAAAGCGAAGTCGAGGTATTTTCTTGAAGATTGTTTAGAAGATTTTTTTCTGCGTTACGAGACTGCCTGACGAACAAAGCAGAGATACAATGGTTGGCAAGTTCGATGATGTTTTGGTCTGGGTCTTCTTCGTTCTCTTGGAAAATGATGCTTTGAAAAAGGAAGCGTTCATCATCCTCTTCCAGAAGCTCTTCCATTTCGGGTATGGACAATGGACCATCTGCGGAGATTTCAGCAATGACTTTTCCAAGAATGCGACCAGCAACGACCTTTGTGTCAAGCCACGAAGGGTCAAAAATTTGTGCAAGGGATCTTCCAAGGCGAACATCATGCAAAAGACAATAAAGTAAATCATCTTCTGCAGTTGTCAATCGTTCAGTGCCTCGATCGGGCTTCTTTTGAGAGGAAGGGGTTGAGGCTCTTTCTTGATAGACAGGTCGTCGGTTGTTTTTGTACTTGTTGAAGTCAGCTTTTACCGACGAAGATGGCACGCCCAGGGTTACGGATATTTCATTGAGATAGGAATCGCAAAGAACCATCGAGTCCATCTCTGCAAGGGGAGGGAAAAAAAAGTCACCCACTCTTGTCTTTTCCTGAGGCGTAGGATTAGAACTCAGGATTTTTGAGCAAACATAGTTCACCATCGTTTGTCCTTCTTGAATTAATTTCTGGAGGCCTGCCTTTCCCTGATTGACCAATATCTGGTCAGGGTCCGAGCCGATGGGGATAGTTGCAAAATGGGCATCTAGACCTGTTTTTAAAAAAATAGGAACATAGGAAAGGGCGGCTTTTTGCCCAGCTTCGTCGCCATCAAGTAAGCAAACAATCCTACGGGGATTTGATTTCCGCATAAGCTCTGCCTGTGAATCCTTAAAGGCGGTCCCTTGAGGAGCAACTGTAGTATGAAAGCCTTCGGTATGGCAACGGATTGCATCGAGTTGTCCTTCCACTAACAGAAAGTCTTTTTGCTCATTGATCGCTTTGTTCGCCAAATCTAAATTAAACAATAATTGCCCTTTCAGAAAAATGGGAGTCTCTGGAGAGTTTACATACTTTGGGGCTTTTTTTTCACCCCATTCAGGAGTGACTGATAATTTTCTGCCGGTGAAACCACAAATCCGGCCTAATTTTTCCCGAATAGGAATCATCAGTCTTCCGCAAAAAATAGAAACCCAATCACTCTGATTCTTTCTTTCGTAGAATAAGCCTGATTTTGCAAGAATATGGTCAGGGATTAATTTTTTCCTAAGAAATTTGCCCAGGGCAAACCGGTCGACAGGTGCATAACCAACTCCGAATTGGATGGCCGTCTCCTGAGTGAATGTCCTTTCATTAATCCAATAGTCACGGGCTGTCTCACTTTCTTTGTTATTCCCGTTAAATTGCTCGTGAAACCAATCTTTCACCATTTCCTGAAGAGCATATAGCTCTTTTCTTAGAGATTGCCCAAGTGGTTGTAGGGAAGATGTTCCTTCCTGAAAGCGGAGAGGAATATTAAATTCACGCGATAAATATTCAACGGCTTCGTAAAAATCGAGATTTTCGATTTTTTGAATGAAAGTAATGCCATCTCCTTTTTCGCCTGAACTAAAGCAGTTAAAAAAGCCTTTTTGAGGATGAACATAAAAAGAAGGTGTTTTTTCTTTATTAAAAGGGCTTAAGCCCACCCAACTAGATCCGCTTTTTTTAAGCTGAACATACCGACTTACTATGTCAAATAAATCAATTCGGTCTTTTAATTCACCGACAAAACCATCTGCAAGTCTGGGCATTCTTAATTCAGGAAGCCTACTCTCTTAGTTTCAAAAGTTCCATTTCTGCTTGCCTTGAAAGGGGACTGCCGGATGATTCCAGTTCGATAACCTTGCGGTACAAAACACCCGCTGTCACTGGCATTCTTTCAACCAAGTGGTACCTTCGTGCAAGTTCCCAAACCAAATCACTTGAATCAGGGAATAGTTCGCGAGCCTTTTCAAGCTCAGCCAAATAGCGGGCAGAATTAAGTGTTTCTCGCGCAATTCTTAAATAATCCATGCGGATGTCAAAGTTGGTCGGCTCATGTCTGATTGCTTCAAGAATCGTCATCTCTGCCTCTTGTGTTTCCCCGAGTTGAAAGTGTGCCTGAGAGCATAGCTTCCATGCTTCGGCATCATCAGGGTTTTCTTTAATTGCCGATCTGGCGGAATACAAGGTTTCTTGGTATTTCCGGTCGAGATAAGCGATTCGTGCTTTTTCAATGTTTGATTGTACGGGTGAAATTATTTTTTCCGGGGGGGGAGTAGAAAAAGCGGCAGCGAGGTTCATCGCACTAGGAGTTGTTTCCGTGGAGGGACTTATGCTACTATCAGGTTGTCTTTCGTTGAAATCAGGAATTTCTTCATTCGGACGGGTTGGAGGTAACTTGGGCCCCCTTGCGGTCACTGGCTTAGTTGGAATGGGGCTTTCTTTATTGTTGAGGACTTCAATCATCTGAGAAATGGAAATTTCGCTTGGTGCAAATCCTCTCCGTATAAATTCACCTAAGTTTCTTTGGCTGAGTAAGTTTGAAGAACTCTCCGCTAATGCCGATTGCTCCAAAGCTCCAGGGCTCAGTTTTTCAATTTGAAAAATTAAATCCTCTGATTCCTGTGCCTTTTGAGATGTAAGTTTTATTTTGAGAAGGGAAAGGAGTGGTGCAGGATTGTCTGCTTCTTTTCCGTGCGCAGTTTTATACCAAAATTCGGCCTGAGGAATTAAGTTTTTGGAAGAGAGTAAATTTCCCATCATTAGGCAGTCATTGTAAGTAAGGTGATCCGATCCCTTGGTTAGGGCATTAATTGCCTTGGTCGGTTGGTTGATGTTTGCCAAAACTCGTCCGTATTTAGCCCAACTCTCAAAATCCTTGTCATTTACTAATAAATAATCCCCGAACCTCTCTGCTGCAGAATTTAAATCTCCCGCGAGTGTGTATGCCTGAGCCGCTTCTTTTAATGCTTTTTCGCTGGCACCGGCTGCAATCGCTTGATCAAAGCGAAAAGCGGACATAGCAAATTGGTCAGCCTCAAGTAATGCTCTGGCTAGTTGGATAAGAATTGCATGGGAATCAGGGAATTCACTATTAAATTTTCGTAAGATTTTGATGGCTTCGGCCGTTTTTCCTTCAATTCTTTTTTCTACTGCATTGGATAGATCAGGCAGTTTTTGTGCTTGTGCAGACTGTTCTGTCTCTGTGGAGGTTTCCTCAACTTTATCGCCTGCACCGCATCCACCGCAAAACAACAGTAATAACCAAATTAGTGGTAGGATGTTCGTTAAGTTTGCCATTCTCATCATTATTTCATTTGCATAGTAACGATAAACGTCAAGCCATGGTAGCCTTAATTGTAATTTCCTTATTCACATTCCTTTTCCTCCAAGCAGAAGAGAGTCCATCCATTTATCAAAGAATGGATCGCAATAATTCGACTGATAAGATAGCTGAGGTCAATAAAGATTGGGCTTACAGTGGTGTTGCGGGAGAGACTAAATCTGAATATGCATCTAGTATTTCGAGAATTTTACCTGTTTTTGAGGCAGATCATGCCTTGCAAATAAGCCCAAATTCTTTTCCTCTTATCGCCATCAAGTTGGACACTTACTTAGCTCCCGGCATCCAGACCTCAAGAAATCTACTTGATAGTATCTTGGATTGGTTAAATACGCGGGGCTATGAAAAAAAAGATATAGTTCTCTTCGATCGGGAAAAAGATGGCTTAAAGGAAGCAGGCTTTATTTCTGAGGAACTTGGAACCTTATACAATGGTTATCGTGTTTTGCATTCACTGGATGAAGACTATTTTATGGATGGTTGGTTCCACGATAGTCCACTTCCCCCAACTTCGTTTGATCGGGCTAAGTATATTCTTAAGTTTCCTGCTGAACCTAAAAGACGCCAATTGGAAGAACGAAAAAGCTATCTTCCCGCATTGCTATTCAAAGATGCGTTTTGGATTAATCTAGCCGTACCCATGGATGATGTGTTTTTGGGTGTAGATGGTGCTGCGGCAAATATTTCACTAGGATCAGTGAACAACTATGGCCGTTTTTTACAGAAGAAAACGATGGCACCGGCAACGGTTGCTGAAATTATGGCTATTCCCGAAATCTGGGAGAAGCGAATTTTTTCAATACTCGATTTCTCCAATTACCAGGTGGCTAATGGTCAGCGTTTTGATTCCAAGTATACAGAAAAGCAAAACCGTTTTTATCTAAGCAGAAATCCATTTTCATTGGATTTTATTGCTTGGAAGACCATTAACAGCATGAGAGAGAAACGAAAACTCAGCCGCAGAGAATTAAACAATTCTTTACTTTTTAGATATGCCCAAGAGTTGGGCTTAGGAGTCGTCCGAAATACTCAAGTAAAGTATTTTGAATAAGCATTGGCCTCATAAATTTTATTGAAAGTGAATCCCTGGCAAAATCTTTTTTTTAGGCTACTTTTCTGCTTTTTGATTCTAGATATTTTCGCCTCAGAAAATGACTGGACGAATTGGTTGGGTCCTAATCACAATGGTTATGTGGAAGGAAACTTGAATTTATCCTCAAACCCCAAGCTGAATGACACTAATGTTTTGTGGCAAAATGCAGTTGGTACAGGATGGTCTAGCCCAATTGTTTCTGGGCAAAAAGTATTTCTTCACGACCGTACAGGAAATAAAGAGAATTTGACTGCTTACAGTTTGAGCACAGGAAACGTGATTTGGCGGGTTTCTTTTGATTCTCAATATCGCGATGATTTCGGTATGGAAAATGGTCCACGGTCCACACCTGCAGTCAGTCAGGATATTGTTGTTACGCATAGTCCACAGGGTCTAGTCCATGCCTTTGATAGAAAAACCGGTAGTATCAGGTGGATAAAAGATTTATCCAAGGATTTCGATTCCGCCAAAGGTTTTTTTGGAAGGTGTTCTTCTCCCTTAATCCTCAATGAAAAAGTAATATTTGATGTAGGGGGAAGCAGGGTTGGATTGATTGCGTTATCCCTGAAGACAGGAGACATCCTTTGGGCTAGTAAAGTTTATGGAAATGACTATTCATCTGTAATTCCATTACGCATAGGTGCAACCCAGCTAGCTGTAGCTTTTATGAGACAAGGATTAGTTGTGGTTGATGCGAGAAATGGAAAGGAAGTGTTTTTTAATCGATTTCAATCTCCAATCAACGCTTCGGTTAATGCCGCCAGTCCTTTGATTTTAGAAAACGGAATATTTTTGTCTTCCTGCTATGAGGTTGGAGCAGGATACTGGAATTTCACCTCAAGCGATCAAGAGGTAAATTTTACTAACAAGTGGAAGCGAAAAGGAGTGCTCGATTGCCATTATTCAACGCCCGTTGCGAAAGGAGATTATTTATTTGGCTTTCATGGCAGGCAGGAACGTGGGGCCAATTTACGCTGCATTAAATTTTCCGATGGCGAGGTTCAATGGACTCAATCCATTGGGAATGGTCATTTAATTGGTGTTGGTGAACAAATACTATGCCTTTCCGAGAAAGGTGAGTTTACCGTTTTTGATGCCACGCCTGTTGCGTTTAAGCCGGTATTACAACAGCAAGTTTTAGGACAGGGTAGGGCTCACTTTGCATACTCAGATGGTAAAATTATCGCTCGCGACAACCGTAGATTGATATGTCTTGACTTGTTTTCTGAAGAGTTTGGAAAATAAACAACTCCTCCGTAAAGACCTTTTTCTAAGTCTAAATAAAATGTAATTCCTTGAATATTAATTATTGCTTGGATGCAAACTCGGGAAAGGTATCAGTGAGGTCCAAATCATCTTCCATATCTTTTTGTAATTCAAGCAATCGCGGAAATAGTTTTGAAATTATAGCTTTTCCTTTTTTTGTAGAGGCTATGTCTTTTGTTTCAAGAGGATCGCGGCCAATGTCATAAACCCGAATGGTGGGAACACTTGGGTAAACGAGGATCTTTTCATTTCCTACTGTGATTGAACGTTGAGCGTCTAAATATGCTCCATAAATTTCTTTATAAGGAGGTTTGGGCTTCTTGCTCATGACTAAAGGCATTATGTCATTGAATTGAACATGTTTTGGCTTCTCCACTCCAGCAATTGCGAGCGTGCTGGGCATGATGTCCTGAAGATAGATTGGTGCTGAAATCTTTTTGTTTTTTGGTACTCCTGGGCCACTTACGATGAAGGGTACTCTAGTACTATGTTCGTACAAATTTTGCTTACCCAATAGTCCATGATGGCCCACTCCCAATCCATGATCAGCGGTAAAAAAGATGTAAGTATCTTTATCCATACCGGAAGATCTAAGCCCATCGAGGATCCGTCCGATTTGTTCATCCATATGGGTTATAATCGCATAATACTCCTGTCGGTTGACTTTGATCGAATGCTTGGTTCTGGGCATGGGAGCCAACCGTTCATCTCGAAGTTTGTGAGGGCATTTGATCTCATCTTTATAGGGATATTCAGGCAGAAAACTCTTAGGGGTTTGAATTCGTTTTAAAGGATAAAGATCAATGAATTCTTTGGGGGCTTGTCTGGGGTCATGGGGGGCGTTAAATGCGACATATGCAAAAAATGGAGCCTCTTTTTGATGCTTCCTAGCTTCTTCTAAAAAGAACAATGCGTCCTCCGCAACAATTTCACTCCAGTGTTTCCCTCCCTTCCAAAACCCTTCAAATTTTCGATCATAGGGACTCCATGGGTCAGGTTTGTTTGGAAGGGGGCGATTATATCCCTCCGGGGTTTGGTTAGGCATTCCTCCTCTAACATTGCGAACCACATCAAAACTTTCTTCCGCCTTTGCTCGCACATGCCATTTTCCTGTCATGTAAGTCTTGTATCCAGCATTTTTCATGTATTCAGACCACCAACGCCCTTCAATCCTTTCATCCTCGGCACAATTTGAAGCTTTTTGTGCCTGCCAAATAAATCTACCTGTGTTGAGCATATGTCGGCTTGCAACACAAACTGCACCACTCCACGACCCCATATTGTATGCTCTATCAAAACTGGTTCCAGAGTTCATCAAGCGGTCAAGGTTTGGTGTATCAATGTCAGTAAGTCCGAGTTCGCGAATCGTTTCGTAACATTGATCATCCGCAAAGATGAAAAGAATATTTGGCTTTAGAGGCTTTGCTGAAAGAAAACAGGCAGACAGAATGAAAGAGAAATACGATAGATTAATTAATCTCATAGTGCTCTAGCGTTTCTAATTTTCGCTGAATCACAACGAAAATTTAAATCGTAGCGAAAGAAAGATTTATCGACCTAAGTTAAAATTACTTCCTACAATCACTCATCACCCGAAGCCAAATTTCTCGGAGATCATGCATCCTTATATTGGTCTCATCCAAATAATTCTTAATTTTCTTGGAGTTGTGATGCTTAAATAAACGATTGATTCTCATCGACTCATTTAAGGCGGAATGTGCTTTCTTAAAGTGGCAAACAGCTAGTAGGAAATCCCCCAAGTCCAAAGAATTTGCTGCCATTATACAATGCTTCTCCGCGTCTGCCAAACTCACGCTATACCCCCAAGTCAAATCACTAGGGTTGGATTCCTTGTTTTTACGCATCAGTTGTTCCCAGGATGCTCTTAGATAAGAAAAGAGTGCATTCGAAGTGATGTAAATGGGATGGCGATGAATCGTGTAAGGATCCATATTGTTAATTTCCTCAATCTCCATGGGGCGAATAAGCGGAAGGTCATTTTCATCCAACTCAATCTCATCTGAAGAAGACCAATCATCTCTGTGCCAACCCATTAAGCTTGCAGCAGCATCCAATCGATCATCTTGATTTTTTACCTTATTGTAGGCGGTCATGAAGCGAGCCACCTCTTTATCTGAATTTCGAAGAAAAACCTGCCAATCAGATTCATTCCAGGCAAGATCACCCCCTTCATCCCAATCGCCTTCGTTGCTACCTTCGAATTCGTACTGACTCATACAATTATCCTAAATTGAAACAGTTTCTAGTAACATGCAAATGTTTTCATGTCCCGATCTTGAAAGGTCAAAATATTTATGTGAAAACTTATTTCGAAATGAAAAGAATGAGAAAGAAAATTAATTACAAAGGTAGGGTCCAAGGGGTCGGTTTTAGATGGAATACTGAAAATGCAGTGGAGATGTTTGATGTTACGGGTTATGTAAAGAATCTGCCCAATGGTTCGGTAGAGGTATTGCTCGAGGGGTGTAGCGGTGAAGTATTGAAAGCAGAGAATTCAGTAGAGGAAAGAATGCGAGGGTATTGGACAGAAAAAGAAAGTGAGGAACTGCCAGGTGATCATCATTGGCAAGAATTTGAAATCCACTACTGAGGTAGGCACCTCTTTAAACTGAGCAGGGCCATGGCTGTTCCATATTGCTGATGATAATCGTAAAAGGGAAAATCCCACCAAGAGCCATCTTTTTCCTGTAATGGAACAAGAATCTTTGCCAAAGATTTTTGGTACTTGGGCCGCTCTTTGGGAGAAAGATTTTCTACGCAAAAAGCAGCATATAGATGACCATAGTAGAAGAAGTAACCAGCCACCGCGAACCATGATTCGTGAGGAATTGGCCTTTTGCGTGCAACATCAAGCCATCCATTGCGCTTGATAAGTCTATCAAGGCAGAGCTTATGAACATCATCCGTGACTGATTCCTCACCCCATATTTGCAAAGCATAATTACATGCATGAGATCTGCCAAGGCTACCAGCAGGTCGATTGATGCCTGATCTTGGTCTGTATTTTAAGTATTCCCCGTATAGATAGCTATGATCAGGCAGTCTTTGGCGTTTGATCGCACTTAAAGCACGTGAGACCAACTTATCAGGTACCTCTACCCCAGAAGATTGAGCATCCTTGAGTGCGACTAATCCAGTCGCGTTTACAAATGAAATCGAAGAACCGGATGGCTGTTTTGTTTGGGCGTTGAAATCATAGTACCCCCAACCACCATCAATCGATTCATAGGTTTGAAGCATTTTGATTTGTTGAACCATAACATCTTCAATCTCTGCCTTGCGTTGACTAGTCGAAGATAGTTCGTGCATCCGGTGAAGTGCCTGTAATCCATAAGAATGAGACCAAACATTATAGAGTGCCATTGGACTTGCCCGCCTAAGTTGAGGTAATTTTTCAAGAAGATATTTTTCGGCTTTTCTGATAGATTTTGAATAATTTTGATCTTCTTTTTTGATCTCAAGGAGGGCTGAGATGGATAGTGCGGTTACGGCAAGGCGAAATGCCCGATGGGAACCGGGAACAGGCGCAAAAATATTTAGGCCCTTAGTTTGCCTTGCTGATCCCCACGAACCGTCTGGATTTTGTCTTTCTAAAAGAAAATCACACCCTTTATCCAAGCTCCGTTGAATCTCGGAAGGGGGGAAATCGAGCTGAGGAGAAGAATTACCGCTCTTGTTTTCAGAGCCAATTAAGGCAGCGAAAGGAGATAAGATTAAAATAAGACCTGCAAAGTGAAGAGAGGGCAAAAATCTTTTAGGGCGAAAATATTTTAAGGGACTCAATTGGATGGTTTTTCTTTCATTACCTTAATACCCATACGAATGCCTGAAAGGATCTCCACGAAATCTCCAGATTTTCTCCCAACTTCAATAGATTTCTTCTGAGACTTTCCTTGTTTGTTTAGGATGTAAATATATTTAGATTCTGCATCATCGGTCTCAGAGTGTATGACAGAAGAGGGNAGGGTGATCGCATCTTTCCGGAGATAGGTCACGCATTCCAAAGTGCAGGCGGATCCTGGCACTGGAGGTAGAAACCCTTTAGGAATCATAATATCAGCAGTTAGGTCGTAGGTTCCAGGCAGAACGGGAGTCTTGCTAATTGATTTTATAGAACTTGGTAATTTACTTTCATCTGCGGATGCAAGTTTAAGATTCGCTTCATGGCCAACATGTACTTGGTGTAAATTTTTCTCAGGAAGATTGAGTCTAGCTCTAATCCTCTTCGATGGAGCAATGGTTGCAAATTCTTCAAATGGCTTCAGCACTCCGCCTTTTCTGAGTTTAGGTTTTAGGGAGTTACCTCCACTCCATTTACCGCGGTCAAAAGTTCCCCAAAAGAGAACACCATTGGATGGACTCTTAATAGATTGCATAATCTTAAGATCTTTTTCTATCTTAGATTTGTTGATCGCAAATTGTTTTCTTTCTTCGGTTATTTTTCTGCCCTCGAGTTTTTTTCTATTAAGTTCGGCCGGCTTTATTTTTCGTAAAGTTTGCAGAGATAATTTTTCCCGATTGAAATTTGAGTCGGTAGCTGTTTTGCCACGGGGTAGTTGAAATTCTATGGCTTCTTCATTTCTTATTTTCGCAGCTTCGTAAGAGAATTTGGCTCTTTCGTATTGATACTGAGCTCGTTGTAGAATGATTTCTTCCGTTTCTTCGGTGAGATCGTCAGCTTCATACATTTTTTTTAGCTGGTTTAACTCTTCCGCAGCATAGGCAAGGTATTGCTCGGATGTCTTTAAACTCATGGCAGCAGATTTCTTGTCGAAAGGAAGGTAGATACTATTGTAACGATTGTAGTCTTCTTTTACATACTTTTCGAAGCGNTCAAGTTCAGCTTTTTCTATAGGTGCAAGTTCTTCGGCCAATTTGATTTCTGCTAGAAGAATTTCTTTATTAANGTCTAATATATTAAGGTCGTGGGATAAAAATTGGAGATGGTTAAGAATTTTTTCCAAGTCAAGCTCCATGATTACTTCACCTTTTTTGACAACTTTGCCGTGATTAGGGGGACTGCTAACTCGAATATCCGTCCAGTTTTGAGTATCAATTGAAAAGGGAATTGCATCAGGGTCTTCAATAAAACCACTTAAAGTAATTGTATTTTTGATGGTCTTCTTTGTCGGATAAATTGACTCGGGTTCTTCTGTTTCAGCTTCTTGGCATTCAGAAGGTTTCTGCTGAATTGATTTTTCATTTATTTCATTATTGGATTTCTTAGATGAATTTGATTCCGCATCTGCGAATAAGATACCTAAATTCAAAATAAAAAAATAACGAAGTGGTTGTAATATTTTGATGCTCATGAGCTTAATTATATTATCGGATTAATGAAGAAATGGTAGCAAGACTAATCATATCATAATGCATGAAATCATGTGACAGATCAAAATGCTTGTTTACCAAAAAAAAAAAGTGACCCGAGAAGGTCACTTTAAAATTCTATGTGATTGGAATTAGTCGATTTGATCAATTTCAAGGGGGAATTTTAGCTTTCCTCCGTTCCTAGCAATCATTCTAAGTAAAGCTTGTGTTCCTTTTTCAACAAGAAATTCTGGCTCAACACCCAGTTTGGNNGCGGTTTCTTCTAATCCCTCAACTGGAACTGAAGAAATGTCTTTTTGAACTTCCATCGAAGGATCCGGCTCAGTTGCCTCTTCTTGAGGCAATCTCGAGGTTGTTTGCTGCTCTTCGGTATCGATACGGCTAATTGGAGTTGTCATGGTCTGTGTACTGGATGAGATAGCTTTATCTAAAGATTCATTTGATGAGATTGCTGAAGAACTACCTAGAGAAAAGTGTTCATCGTGAGACGAAACCTCTTCACGAAGAATTGTGTTTTCTGTGGAATCCTCTTCGTGAGAGCGATTTAATTTTCTTCCCAATTCTTCTAGGTATTGTTCTTGCTCTAAACTTTCCAAGCGTTCTTGGGCGATTTCTAATTTATCATTAACCGTAGAAATTTCTTCTTCTAAAAAGTCTACCGGTGTATCAACTAGATTCGACGAAACTTTCAACCCGTCTTCCAAAGCAGCTATCCTTTGATCAAGAGCAAGTTTTTGAGCATTAACCTCCTCGATCAAAGCACCGGTTTCCTCTCTCTTTCGTGCAATTTTGAGTTTCTCGTCTAGCTCATTTTTTTGCTTGGACAACTCCTCGATTGCCCAATGCAAAGAGTCAATTTTTCCACCATCAGTTTGCATATCGAACATTGTTATTAAATTTTGTGAATAAGTGAAGCACTAAGTTCAAGCTAAAGACTTAACCTTTTCTAGGGCGGAAGCAATGACCTGATGCATGTCATAATACCTGTATTGTCCCAACCTTCCTCCAAAAGTCACATTTGAGACTTCTTTTGTCATATTTTGATATTTTTCAAATAAACTTTGGTTTTCATCTGTGTTGACCGGATAAATCTCAATTTTACCAGGTTCCCATTTATCTGGATACTCATAAGTCACTGCTGAATTGGTAGCAGAAAAATTCATATCAAAATGCTTGTGCTCGTATGTTCTAGTATATGGAACTTGAGATTCAGTATGATTAATTACAGCGTTCCCTTGATAGTCTGAACTATTCACTAACTGGTGATCAAACCGCAATGATCGGTATTCAAGATGCCCCACCGAATAATCGAAAAAGGAATCAATTGGACCAGTGAAAATAACATGGTCGAACTTTGAGAGAAATGTTTCACGATCGCGATGAAAATCAGTATTAAGTTCAACAGGGATGTCATCTAGCATCTTCTCGAAAATCGAAGTATATCCTCCGATCGGAATCCCCTGATAGCGATCGTTGAAGTAATTGTCATCAAAGGTTAAACGAATGGGGACTCTTTTTATTATGGAAGCTGGTAATTCACGAGGATGTCTAGCCCATTGCTTTAAGGAGTAACCTTCAATAAATGTTTCATAAATTTCCCTGCCAACATTAGCCAGGCACCATTCCTCCATATTTTTGGGGTTCTCTATTGGTTCTTTTCTTTCTGCAAGGCATGCTTTTGCTTCTTCAGGTGTTTTCACCCCGAAAAGCTGATACAAAGTGAACAGGTTGATTGGGAATGAGTAAATTTTGTCTTTATGACTTACTTTTACTCTATTTACATAGTGGTTAAACGAGGCGAATCTATTGATATATTTCCAAATCTTTTCCGAATTTGTATGGAAAATATGGGCACCGTAATGATGCTCATGGCAATCCGCTTCTTCGATGTAGCGGGTGTAGCAATTACCACCGATATGTGTTCTTTTATCTATCACTAGACAGGAGTGTCCCGCATCGGTTAATTCCCGCGCACAAGTCGCTCCATAAAAGCCCGAACCTACAATTAAAAACTTTTTAGACACTTGAAGATGATTTGCACTTGAGAAAGCAGAAAAGAAAGGGAAAAGCAACTACGCTGAAGACTGCAGTTGATAGCAGTGCCAAAAATTTGAAAGCTTGGTTTCGAATACTTTTCAAAATTATGCCTGCTCGTGATATTGGAGTAATTTCGCCAATTAGATTACAAACCCAAATTTTTCGTATAGGAAGGGTTAGGGCGAAAAATAAGACATTTTGAAACCCACACCCCGTAAGGTTTCCAACCATAACCACACCATGATCAAATCTCTCTCCGTTATCAAATTTTGCTTTCTTTCTTAAATCAAAGGATTCTTTGAAAGGGTAGGTAATGCATTTTTCTATGCATTCATATTTGTTTAAGAGTTCAATTGCATGCTCATGAGACAAGATTGAAATATTAGGACCATGAAACTTTTGTTTAATTTTTGATAGACTTGCATCGAGTTGCTGAATGGGAGCAGAACGAACTATAAGAATTTTATTCACGCTATTATTATCTGTAGAAAGTGAAGCATAAATTAAGAGGGATTCTCATTTCGTTTACGACCTCTTCTTTTACAGGAAATCTTTTGTCGGCAATATTTGAAATGTTCCAAAAGGCTGAAAATAATGCTTTAATGTAGATGGAAGTAAGTTGTTCCAAAGAATGGTAAAAGCATTGGAAACTGAGTAATATCGTTGCTCTTAAGGCATACGAAGTCGGATAATTCTTCCATATCAGCCAAAATGAATTTCGAGTGTAGAAGAAGGGTGCCCTCCACGACTTTCGATTCTTTGCAGCCATTTTGTGGTATGCTATCAAATCCGGAAAAAATCTAATTTCATAACCAAGGTTTCGAATCCTCAGTGAACAATCTGCTTCGTTCATGTAGAGAAAAAATTCGCCAGGATAGAAACCGACTCTTTTGAAAATTTCTTTTCTCACGCCTGCACCTGCACCGTTAAAACCAGTGGAATAGGATGATTGACTTGTTGCAACAGCATTGGATGTTTTAGCGACTTGGTCGTAATCGTCGGCGTTACGAACATCAAAAGCACAAACGCCAAGTTTTGGATTTCCTGAAAATTTTTGAACCATTCGTTCGATTGACTCCTTGGCAGGGTAGGAGTCGTCATCGATAATAAGAATAAATTCTCCTTTTGCTGCTTCAAATCCAAGATTGTAGGCTTCAATACCAAGATTGGACCCTGCTTCTATTAACTTTACCCATGGGAACTGTTCCCTGATGTTTTTTGGGCTACCATCGGTGGAACCATTATCGACTACTATCGTTTCCAAATTCGAATAGTCTATCTCAGCAATTTTACTCAGTGAGGAATTTACATCTTCCCATCTGTTCCAACATAGCATGACGATGCTGACTTCTAACATGTTTTCAATAAGTTTTTTTGTGAATTTTTGAAGCTATTTTTGCTCTATATATAGGAAAGAATTCCTTTACAACTATTGTATCTCTCAAAGATATTCATATTTTGGTTATATCGACACAATTTATGCCACTTATTATTTATTTCATAAAAACGGTCATTTAGTCTTTTATTGAATTTTTTTTCAAGGTATAGTTTCCATTGACCAATTTCATTTAATTTTTTCTCTGAAATTTTTTCTCTCATCTCAATTAAATTATAATGGTTGTTTAAATCATTTTGAGTAATACCATCGCAAAAGAATTCTACATAACTTTTTATAATTTTTCTATAAAGATTCATTTGCTTTGATTTATATTTGTGACTTGTTTGTTGATCATGAACTCGATACTTCGTCAGAACTTTGGGGATGTTAGCAAATTCGATGTTAGGATTCTTCTTAATAATTCTACACCATAATTCCGTGTCCTCAACGCCATCATAATAAGAATCGTATGAGTGTTCTTTGAAAACTTCTTTTCTGCAAAGAATTGAATTGTGTGGGAACCCATTTGTTCTGAATAGAAGTAAAGACTTGATCTGATCACTTGCCTGTCTGTAGTGCCATACATCTTTTCTTTTGCCGAATAACTGTATCCATGAACCTACAATTGCAACCCTGGGATTCTGATCAAGAAATTGTTTTTGGATTTCTAACCTATTTGTCTCTGCTAAATCATCCGAGTCGATTCTTGCAATATACTTACCTTTTGCGTTTTTAATTCCGAAATTGAGTGCTTCACTGATTCCTGAATTTTTAGAAAATTGCAGTAATTGGATACGTTTATCCCTATTTTGTAGTTTTTTGATCTTTGACACAGAATTGTCGTTTGAACCATCATCAACACATATCAATTCAATTTTGCGGTAGTTTTGACTTGTAATGCTTTTGATTGTCTCCTCGATGGAGAATGCTGCGTTGTAGACGGGTAGAATGACGCTAATATGCGGTTTAATCATATTAAGAATCTTGCAAAACAAACTTAATTTTAATGATATGAGTCTTGTGAGGATAATTTCTACACATTTTGAAATATATCAAATGAAGATATCATCATTGTTTCAAAAAACATATTACATTTTCTACAGGTTCAATACTTTAACAAATCAAAAAGATTTTATAACCTTGATCTTACTTCGTTTATCAATTTACCGAAACCTCCATGATCAATTACGCATGAATCGGAAAAAATCAATTTAGTAAATGATTCGTCAGTGAACTTTAAATCATCCGATTTAGTACAAAATATATTAATGGGAAGTTTAAAATTCTGATCCAAAAAATTGAAAATAGACGACAGGTACTTTTGGTTTAAATCATAGTTTTTTTTGTCAAAAAAAAATCTATTGTCAATTTCGTCTGATCCGTAGTGCATTGCCGCTAAAATAGTGATTTTTTCTATCTGATCAGAAATTAAAATATTTACATTTTCAATTACTTTTTCTGGATTAAAAATGTAACATGACTTGTGCCATTGGTTATCAGTAACGATATCTCCACATCTTATATTTATACATAGTTCTTTGTTATCGATTTTTAAATTTACTAAATTATCTTCATAAAAGTTTTTTATCGATTTTATAAATTTATCCCATTCAACGCCATCGTTGTTATTTCCCGCATCTTCTTCAATGTTTATTTCTTTAAGATAGTTATATAAAATAGAATTTCTATATTTTGGTTTATTCATTATCGAAATTCTATCCATTAACCATCTTTTAGGTCCCCTGCAGTAAACGATGTCACCTATTCTGTAGACTTTGTTATTTTTTAAAACTCTGATTTTTGCTAATAAACTTTCGGTTTTCAAATAATTTCAAATATTAGTTTTATGGTTATTAATAGCAGTAGTAAATTTCCATCATATGTCTAATTTTACAGATCGTTTCATAAGTGATTGATTTTTTAACCCACAATATTGGTATTCCATGGTCATGTTATGAACAATATATCAAGGGAAGTTAACCAAAAACCTATCTTTTGAAATTATAAATTTCATATTTCCTTTAATTGTCGTTTTGTTGTTAAACAATCAAATGCAAATCGTGTGCCGAAGTATTTTCCTTTAACTAAATTTTTAAGACCTCTATATTTTGTGTAATTTTTAAAACCCTTTAATCCAATTCTCTTGCAGTATGATCTTAGGCTAATGTCATAAACATGTGGAACTAGAGACTCCGACTTACAGTTGAAAGAAAGATTATTTATAACATTGTTTATTTCACGACATACGGATTGAACTGCGGAAAAAGCTTCATCATTTTGACTCCATAATATAGATCGTATGCTTTTTTCATAAAAAGGAGAATTTAACTTTTGTAATTTTTTACGAACTATATTTAGGTGACTTATCCTTTGTTCAATTTTTTTTCTCTCACTGATTTGTTGAGAATGTATTCTATAAGTAAAAAGAGATTTATCTATATTGGCTAATCTTCCTGCCTCAGAAAATTTCGACCAAAAGTCGAAGTCTGATGCGTACTTAAAATCATCTGTGTATTTTAAACTTCTTTGAGTTAAAGAGGACTTTCTGATAAAAGCAACTGGATTCGGAATAACATTCTTCAAATGAAGGTATGCTTTTATTAAGTTATTTTGTAACGGTAATTTACAAGTTGAATTACCTTCAACTCCTTTCATGAAATAAGAACCTAATGCATCAACTTTTTTATTTTTGGAAAGAAAATCAAGTTGTATCTGAAGTCTTTGTGGATCATATATGTCATCTGCATCACAAATCGCTAAATATTCACTAGAAGAAAGATCAAAAAGCTTGTTTCTTGTATAAATAATGCCTCTGTTAACACTATTATTAAATATTTTAATTCGAGAGTCTTTTTCGCGATAATTTTGTATGATTTCTAATGTCCCATCGTTAGAACAGTCATCACAAATCAAAATATTGATATCTCGAAAAGTTTGATTTGTTATACAATCAAGAGTAGTACCAACATATTTCTCTACGTTGTAAGTAGGAAGTAGAACATCCACTTTGCTATTACGAGTCTGCAATTAAGGAAGCGAATTTACTAACTAAAACTTTAATCACTAGAATGGAACCTAGGACCATTTACATCTTTCTAAATTTTTCTTAAAAAATTTTTTGGATTTCAAATTATTAACCTTTTGGTTGTTCAATTTAAATCAATTAGTCCAATTTGACTTACATAATATCTTTGTAGTGTCTGCTCTAGTTTTAAACTTTTCTGCAATTTCAATTACTTCCTCAAGTAGACCTTCGTCCAGGGTGGTTGGAAGTAATCCATCACTTAAGAAACAGTCATTTTTAACATGAAGATCGTTTTCAGCAGCCTCGTTTCTTGGGTTTTTAAGATAAGTAATTTCAGCATTTGTTAGCTTTGAAACTTTCTGTGCAAGATCTTTGACGCGATGCGTTTCTACCATTTGGTTGTATATCTTAACCCTTTCATTCGCTTGTGGAGGATTTTCTAATGCAATCTGTATACATTTTGCGGTGTCTTTAATGTGGATGAATGCCCTTGTTTGTCCGCCAGTGCCATGAACAGTAAGAGGGTATCCCAATGCCGATTGCATTAGGAAGCGATTCAATACCGTACCGTAATCACCATCATAATCAAAGCGGTTAATAAGATTTTCATGTCTTTTGGTTTGATCAGTTTGAGTGCCCCATACTATCCCTTGATGCAAATCAGTGATCCTGAGTTTGTCATTCTTATTGTAAAAGTAAAAAAACAGTTGATCCTGTGTTTTAGTCATGTGGTAAATACTGCCCGGGTGAGCTGGATAAAGAATCTCCATTTCAGCACTTTTATCACCTTCTTTAAGTGCAACATTTAAATAACCTTCTGGAATCTTCATTCCCGATGTTCCATATCCGTAAACCCCCATTGTGCCTAAATGTACAAGGTGAATATCCAAACCGGACTCTACTATTGAACAACATAAGTTATTTGTAGCATTAAGATTATTGTTAACAGTGTAAATCTTGTGCTTACTCGATTTCATTGAATAAGGAGCAGCACGCTGTTCGGCAAAATGAACTACTGCATCTGGTTTTTCTTCTTTTATTGTTCTAAGAAGAATTTCGTAATCTTGGGCTATATCGAAATTAAGAAACTTTATATCTTTTCCAGAAACCTCTTTCCATGTTTCTACTCTTCTATCAATTGGAGCAATTGGAGTTAAGGATTCGACTTGAAGTTCAATATCTATTTTCCTGCGTGAAAGATTGTCTACTATAACAATTGAATGTCCAAGTTCAGACAAATGTAATGCTGTAGGCCAACCGCAAAAACCATCTCCTCCTAAAATAATTACTTTCATAATTTTTATTCCTAGCTTATGAAGTTCGTAAATGCCATTCCCAAGTTTTCTGAACTCTGAGATTTAAATCGTTGAAGGTAAAAAAATTTTTCAATTATTTAATATAATGTGTTTAGAAAACACACCCAAGGAAATGATTTTTTGAAACTTACAATAAGCTTATAAGTGGTTTGTATTCCTTGATGAAAGGGTGGAGGTCTGTTTCTAGCTTTTTGTGGAATTTATGTTTTTCACTTGTTTTAATCATTTTATCCGAAAATAAATCTACACAATTATTTGAATATCTTGGCATAACTTCCACTACAGTATTTTTCATAGAGTCTTGGTAGATCGGCGATCCAAGGACAATGAATTCAAATTTGTGTTTCTGTAAGGCTATAAAAGCATCCAATATTGGGATATTTCTGATTTTCGGTTTTCTTGGGGCTTTGGTTATAAAACAAATTGGTAATCTCAAATTACATTTTTTTAAAGAATCTAGAATTTTTGTTGCTGTAGATCCATCACCGAATATGCAGTATTGAGATTTTACATTTTGAATCTTTTCTTTGAAATAGTACAGGGGAAGGATTTCACTTTTATACCAATTATTAGCTTTATTTTGATCATGTTCAGAGGGAAATGAGTTAATCGCTGGTATTCTGTTCAAAGGTTTGACATTTTGTATTATTGAAGAACTTTTATCTGTATTCTTACTAACGGATTGTCTTTTAATTAATTGCTCAAAAATTTCTATGTAGGCTGATGCTTGCTTGTCGTGACTGAAATTCATTAAAGCTTTGTCACGAGCATTTTTGGACCATTGCTTGAGTATATTCTTATCCTTTATCACATCACAAAGTAATGAAGCAAGTTCATCGCAATCATCTCTCGTAACAAGCTTTCCGTTAAATCCATCTTCCACCATATCTGGTATTCCTCCAATATTACTTGCAAACACCGGAATGCCACATGCTAGTGATTCCAAAATTGTATTCGGCAGATTATCTTCGCGAGACATCGATAAAAACAGATCGCCCGTATTTAAAAACTTGGCAATGTCGTCTTCCTCTTTTGTGAAACCCAAATTTATGGTTTCCATAAAATTGACATTCATTTCCCCCTTGCCGTAGGTCAACAAAACGACCTTAGATTCTGATCCGTGGTTTTTCAGAATATCGTTTAACTTTCTCAACCCATTAAGGAGGATTGATCCTCCCTTTCGCTCCTCATTGTGCGAAAAACTTCCAGCAACCAAGCATAGAGAGTCTTGAGGAATATTCATTCTTTCTCTAAGAACTTTTCTATCACTTTCCTTGTATGGATTGAAAGTGTTTAGGTCAATGCTGTTCGGAACAACATACGACGAATGAATTTCCTGATTGAATACAATAGATTTTTTTAGATTTTGTTGGATCCAATTACTGGGACAAATAAAAGTTATGGGTATTTCGCGAAGTTTTCTCCTGCTTTGTATACTAAGCTTCGGTAACCATGAAAGACCATTGTTGATTTGAGGGCAACCTGAGCATGTCTTGGAGTATTTTTCGCATCCATAAGTGTAATGGCAACCTCCAGTGTATGCCCACTCATCATGAAGCGTCCAAACAATGGGTTTTCCTATTTGATGAAGTCTTATTAAGGACTCAGTATTAACCATATCTGAAACCCAATGTAGGTTTATTATGTCTGCATCTCGTATGGATTCGTGTGATGAAATGTCCCAGGCAGTAGCATCGCCTGAAAAAAGAGTATCGGTTATCTCTGTTCTATTATTTGAAACTAAGTACTTATGATATGCGGACAGAATAATATCGTTCTGAACAGCGAGCTTAGTATCTCCGAAAGTATCTGTTTTTAACTGATTTTTTTTATTGAATTTTGAAATACTAAAGATTTTGCATTTTTTTGTATTATGTAATGCTTCAATCAGTCGATTTTTGGCAATAGCAGCACCTCCTGATGATGAAAAAGTATTAACTACAGCAATCTTGATACTAAAAGAGGTTTATCGATTTATGATTTTCGAGAAGCTAATATGCTGTTCTAGTGCAAAAAATATTTGCTTGGTAATCCATTTCGTTTTCATCGTAAACCTTGTTTGATATGAAAGGGTGCTTGCGTTTAGCATTATTTTGCTCGATATAATACCTAAATCCACTTTCTTCAAGAATTCTTAATACCAAAGACATAGATTGTGGTTTTTTTGTGAAGGAATGATACTCAACGAATAAGTTATCAATGTTTTCTAATTTGCTTTTGCATTCATCTAAAATAGACAATTCCGATCCTTCAACATCAAGTTTGAGGAAATGAATAGGTTCGTCTAGATATGTACTTAATCTCACTGCCTCAACTTTTTTAAGACCTGATACTAATTTACCATGTTGATTAAGGTATCCTCCGTCAGCATGGTCGGAAGTGAAGTTGTAAATTCCACTATTCCCGAAACAAGCCTTATTGATAATTTCAACATCTTTAAATTCAAAAGAATTTAAATTGAAGTCGAGAGCCTTGAAAATTTCAGGATCGGGCTCAAAACCAGTTATCTTCGCAGATGGAAACATAAGTTTGTAATAAATAATGCTCAATCCGATATTAGATCCAACATCGATTATTCGAGGACAAGTCGTGTTAGCTTTAAACTTGTAGACTTCATTTCCAAAAATTTCAGTATTCTGTGATAACAACGATGCTGAATCAACAGCCATGATTTGATTTCCCATGAAACAAGTGGAGAAAGTCCTAAATCTCTCTCGATTAATTAGCTGTTTATAATCATCTTGTTTAAATCTCTTTTTAGGAATGCTTTTATTCACTAGATTCTATAGGATTTGAATTTTTGTGGTACAAAAAAGCGTAACGTGTGTATTTCACACAAAGGATATTCTTTTTGATCACTGTTAATTTAATATTATGTTGAATCTGTTTTAATCAAAGCATTTTGAATTTTTTGAGTCTTGAATCTGATTGTACAAATTGTTTCATCTTCTAAATCGTTAAATGCTGTGTTTACTTGTCCTTTTCTGAAGAATTTATTATCGTTTGTTTTTTGAAATTCTAGATTTCTGAGTTTCTTAAAAGACATATTGTTCAATGCTTTTTCAATGATTTCAGGAGAATGATTAATGTTTATATAATCTGCTATACTTGCTATGGTTTTCATGGGTCTTTTAACTAAATTTTCATAACTAATAAATTTATTTTTATCTTGGTCTAAATATGTTTCGTAAAATTTATTCCAAAGTTCAATATTTTCTATACAAAATCTATTAATGTCATATTTAGAATCTATTAGTCCGTATTTCACTTTAAAATGATAAAAAGAAACGAGAGAATCTTGCGGATTTCTCGATAAAATTATGTTTTTTGTGTCTTTATAATTATAAATTTGTTCATTTAGTGAAATTTTTTCGAGATGCGTTTTAATTAATAGTAAATCTCCTGTAAAGTTAAAGTTTTTCCCATCAATAATGTTGCTATGAATGTCTGGGAATATCAAATCTTGGTGAACTTGTAGTTTTGTTTGAGTACAATATCCATTGTTCTGCAAAATCAAATCTGAAATAAGAAGTCTCAACCATGTGTTACCAGATCTTGGATATGAATTTAAAAATATTATATTCTTATTATATTTTATGAAATTATTAATTTGAATTACATTTTTTCTGACAATATTATTCATTTAATTTATTTATACAAAATAAAATATTCTTTTAGTAAGTTAGTTTTCTCTTTTGTCTGCAAACCAATGTTTTCACTCCCATCCCAACAGGGAATTAATTATGTTAATGTTTTTAATGTTACAGTTGCCTAAAAGTTTTTGTCCGATGCTTATTCGTTCATTTTCTGTTGTAGCAGCAAATATTTCTGGAAAGTTTTTTCTTATACGAGCTACTGTCTTTTCTTTTAAGACAAAATCGAGGAGATTAGGATTTGTTTTATAGAAAGGTTCATTAGTTAGTATTGCATCTTTATTAATATTATTTTTCGATTCAACGATTTTGACTTTTGTTCCGCATGCAAGTGCATAAGCGATATGGCTACCAATAGCATCAGTGATGATAGTTTCAAACGCCGAGAAAATCATCCACATCCTTTTAAGTGCATTTTTATCTAATGTCCAAGCTCCAGTAACGGAAGGAAAAGTAAGGTTTGAGAAAATATTATTATCTAACGAAAGTGCGTCATTACCTCCAACACAGCATGCTATTATTTCAGGTGAATATTCAATTTGATTGATTATATTTTCGACATTCTGTGAAATATTACAGGATTCTGCACATCTTGAAGTCGTATGAGTAGGTACTACAAGAACACTTTTGGGTATTCTAGATGGTAAGGAATGAGGTTTTGCATACAGAAAGTTTGAGCCTACTGCAGTTGCATTTTTGAATCCATTTCTTGATAGAAGATCTGCTTCAGGCTGAGTATTTGTTAGATAAGTGAAATTTTTCAGTTCGCTGAAGTTCCCACAAGTAACTAAAAGTTTGGGGTCATTTAATGGTAGAGCATTCCAACCATGATACCATCTTGTTTTGGTTTTGGGAGTAGACTTAAAACCTGCTTTTTCAGCCATAGTGTGTCGCACCCCGTAAAGGTCTATCTCACCACATTCAATCTTGATCCTTGTTATCTTTGGAAGATTCTCAATCAAATTGGAAAAGTTTTTGTTGGAGCGAAATCCTTTGGAGTAGGGCTCGGGAATCCATTTCTCAACTACTTTCTTATTGTAATTATAAATGTTAATTTTTTGTGGGTCGATGTGGTATTCTTTTGCAAGTTGCTGCTGAATTTCATGAATAAAGGAGGAGGTTATAATGATCTGATTAAAGTTCGATTCCCTCAGAACTTGGGGGCTATGTATCTGAAATTCATCTATGCGTGTTCCTTCTTTAGATTGATCATTGTCGATAACTATTGGATTCTCAAAATTTTGTCTCAAATCAACAAAAGCATCTTTGAGGCATGATCCTCCCCCAAAAAAAACTGTCTTGTTTGTTAATTCCACTAAGCTATTGGATATATTTCGTTAAGAATTTGGAATTTTGGGAAAGATATTCGAATAAGTTTGAGGGTTTAATTCTTTTGCGATTTCAAAAAATCTCTCGCTTTTCAAATCATTATCTTTTTGCCTGTAAAATATACCAAGATTGAAGAATTTGTAGAAATTATCAGATATAGCTAAGGGTGAAGGTTCTTTCGCCAAAATATCAACAAATTCCTTGGTATCTTCTATTACACCGCTTAATATTAAAGGTAGCTTTGAGTGAATATTTAAAGTATCGAACTTACTTGAGAAGAATTCATAATAACTCGTTTTTAGAATTTGGAGCTCTTCTTTCAATCCGTACCACCAAAGCCCATGACAAATGGTTGGAATTGCATAGGGCGAGCTTATGAGTTTTTCGGTGAGTGGAATCATGATCTTTTTAAGATCTTTCTTTTTCAAGATTTGATTCATAATAAAAAGAAAAGATGTTCTTGGATTAAATCTTGAATATTCTAGATTATTCAAAAGGGTACTTATCCATTTTTCAGATTCTTCTTCGAATATGCCAGGGGATGAGAAAAAACAGGTTACGAAAGGAGTGAGTAACTTATCAAGAACTGACTGTTTTAAATTGATTCTAGCATTATTTTGTGTTGAAGCAGAAGACATTACCTCATCGAAAACTGACTCTTCGCTCCATCTTGCGTGAACTGCCAGCAATTTTGCGATATTAGGTGTAGAAAGCTTCTCTAGATGTTGAAGAATTGCATCTGGGGAATTTTCTTTCATTGAAAGCACTGTTGGTAAAACGTACTCGTAAAGCTTTGCTTTTGAAGGAGCTAATCCCTCCTTTTTGTCGAGTGCAATCATAGTCGTCCAACTTTGGAGAAGATCTTTTCTCTCAACCTTGTGTTCAGAGAATTTGTAGGAAAAATCGACACAAGCGGAGACAACATTTCTTCTGGTTAGATCAGCTTCATTAATCTCTAATTCACTTAACGGACTACATAGATTTTTAAGTAAATGTGGATATTTGACTATTATGTCTGCAATATTCTTTTTGGTAGTTAAACATTCTGTTGGAGTAAGGAGATAACAAATAACATTGTTTGTGATTTCTTTGTCAAAGGAAGATTCTTCCAAATTACTATCAAGAAAATTAAAAGAGGATTTTCTGAAAAATTTATTGTTAGCAAAATCTATGGGTGAAACGGTGTGGGTAAGTAGTTTTTTATCTGTCAAAGAGCACCATAAGTATTGTAATTTAGAATCATCTTCTAAATAAATTGATTTATAAGCGGCTTTGTAAGACTCTGATTGATTTAAAGTCATCAATCTTTGGGGATTAGTAAAAGGTTCAAAATTAATATTTTTAGTATCTATTAAATGACTTGATGATTCCCCCATATTTATTATTTGATTCACAAAAAATCGTAAGGATTTCTTCTTATCATAATTAACGACATTCGGGAAAGGCAATCCAAGTAGTAAACATCTAAATGGTGAGAAATAAGGTTTAGTTAAAAACTTTATAGATTTTTTATATGCCAAAGATGTGATATAGATTTGCGTGGATAATGCAATGTCCTTTACGCATATAAATATTTGTTTATATTTTAAAATATTAACAAGCGTATTATCAAGGGAATCACTTTCATCTATAAATATAATATCAAAATTATCATTATTTGAAAGAGATCTAATGATTAAATCAAATGTGGGATTTTCTTTTAACAATAAAGATGATTTCTCATAAACAATTACTGTTTTATTTTCAGATAAATCAGTTTTTAAATCAGTTGACACATGATCATTTAGCGGACAGAAGAAAAGCTTTTCACATAAACTTTTATGCGTTTCTATGTTTATTGGTTTATTGATTTCGTCAGGTAAAAAGTTTGTTATGATTATTTCATTCTCCTTGACTAAGCAATCGATTTTTTCTGTGGGGTAACTGCGTAAATCAGATAGGGAAAAGGTGCATGATTTATATTTCTGATTAAGTTTACTTATTTCAACTAATAATTGACTTAAAAAATCTGTTTTCATGTAATTTATTGTTGTGTATTTTTTTAAATAAAATGATTAATGAATTATTGATCAAATATTATAGCTATTTTTTCTGTGGAAGAGGATTCTTTGTGTTTTATTACTTAATAGGAAAACCATCCTTGCTGAGATCATAAAGAATGGCAAAGCGATATAATAAGATAACCGATCTACGAATTCCCTTAGACTCTGGTGCCAACCGAAATAAAGCCATTTTAAAGACGGTACTTCACCTCTTAGTGGCTGAACCATGCTGAACCAAATTGAGAACCCTGTTTTATTGAGTGGGTTTGGTTTGAGAAATTCATACTTGTAAGCTTTTAGTTCATCCCTAAAGAAAAATTCCAAAAGATCGATTTCATTATTGGACAAGCGTTTCTTCCATCTTTTTGTAACATACTCGTTCGGTCCTACCACTTTGCTTGATACCTCATCTGGATCATTTTGCAAAGGCCCACTTCGTTTAATTTGGTAGCGATTGCTGTAACCTCCCGTCCCTTTCCAATTCTGTCCCAACATGGTAGGGCAGTAATCAGGCTTTTCCCAAACTGGTATGAAGCTCAATTCAAGGTCTTTGGTTAGCTTTTTTATGGTTGGGACGAATCGGAGGTTGAGGTCCTCGTTGCGGATCGTCAAGAAACGATCAGGTCTTTCTTCCTTCTTCTTTTCAATGGAGCGAAAGGTCTCTAAAAAGTAAAGGATCCAAAATCCAAATACGAAAGGACCCTCCATTGAAAATTCGCAACGCAGAAGCTCCGTGAATCTCTGCGGGATGTTGCCAAGCCTAATTGCATAAGTGTTTCCCAGCTGATTGACGAACTGGTGGTTCGTTGAGGCAAAACCTGCTCGAGGGTCACGCACCAAATGAATAAAGCGGGCTTTAGAGGAATCTTTAATGGATATGTCGATTATTTTTCCACTAAAACCCCGAAATACGTTTTCTTTTCTTAGCGAAATCGAATCGGTCAGAATCAGGTATTTTATTTTGGATATATCTCTGTTGAAAGCTCTGGCGAACGCGAAAAAAGATGCGAATATGATATCTTTTCTAGAGATTGTATTGTTCTGTAATACTAACTGATCAAAGATAGTCCTGATCATATCCCGATTTATGATAGTGTCAGGGTCTCCTCCAAAACGGTGAATTAATTTGTAGTCTTCATCGTTTAAGTCGCTGTACAATAGCCTGAAGTAAGATTTTTGCGTCCAGAAGTCATGAGCTTTACGCGAGTTAACCTTTGCCGCATCACCGAATTGGGTTATGAAATAGGAGGTGCAATAATGAATCCAGGGAATAGAAAGGACTTCGGGGTGTTCGTCGAACAAGGTTTGGAAGAATCCATTTCCCGCACGGCCTGCATGGTCGATAACATAAAGGGGGCAAACATTCTTTAGAAAGTTTTTAAACTCTCCGATTTCCGATTTCTTTTCAGTGATCATGTCTTTTGGGCATCAAGAACATATATGTTGCAGAATTGGTGAGGAGAGAGCCCGATTAGAACTTTTTGAAAAAGGTTTCCAATAGGAGACAAAAGATAGCCTTCTCGTCGGCCCAGGCTTTCATCAAAGGTCTTGTGGCCTTTTGCCCGAAAAAACTTCGATTTGTAAAGCAGAGGCATGTTTTCCACAGGTCTTATCTTGCTAACTGAAAATCCTCCCTTCTGAAAAGCTTGAGCAAGTTCTCTTGAACTTAAGTTCATTTTGTGAAACTTCAGTTCAGATTTTCTCTTTTGCCTAAAAGGTTTATTAGCACAAAAATCATTAATAAAGTTTTGTAGGTTGTCGGCTCTAAAAGATGCACAGAGTCGAGCGTTTTTCTTCATTACTCTATTGGTTTCTAGAATCGCCTTGTGTAAATCTTTTTCCTCTAGGTTGTGATAAAGCCCAAAGGCAAGTACACAATCAAAAGAGTCCGCTTCGTATGAAAGACTTGTAATATCCTCGGTCCGAACCTTAAGCTTTGGATCGGAGTCGAGAAGAGTCTGGATTGCACCATCAATATAGTCGAATCCTTCAATTTCATACCCGCGATTCTTGAAAAAGCGAAGTATTCGACCATTTCCGCAACCTGCTTCAAGAATTCGATCATTTTTTGAATTAACTGCTTTCAGGGCAAATTTTAATGGGTAAACATTGGCGTTTTCTTGAGGCAAGTCTACTGGTATATTTTTCCATCGTTGAGCCCAATAATCCTTGCTGGAATGTGCTCTGTAGGTCTTTCTCAATTTTTGGTGCCAAAAATGGCTATGCTTTTAAGGATCGGGTGAATAATGAAGTAAGTTTCCTCTTCCTCGGATTTAACTTGTTCTCTAATTTCGAAGCTACCTGATTTAGCGTAATCATTAAGAACATTTACGAGAAGTTGGGCTCGCATGTATGAATCATCAAAACAGTCAATGGCCTCATTATTTTCAAAATTAGGAAAAGTATCTTGCCTGATGATGGGGCCTTGATCGATTTTCCGATCCATAAAGAAAGCACTGGCTCCAACAGTTCCTTCTTTTAACAGCGAATAATAAATTGTAGTGCTGCCTCTGAACTTAGGGACTAAGCCTGGATGAACATGCAGAAACTTTTTTCCTAAATTTAAAACTGTCTCCTTCAATATAACTCCCGCTGGTCCGGAATATATGATGACTGACTGTTTTAGACCTTTAATTATGGAAATAGTTTCTTCGGAATTTGGGTCTGAGCAGTTGGAATGCTTAATTGGTATGTTCATCCTGCTAGCAAGTTTTTCGACCGAAAGGGAAAGATTAAAAGTCGTTTCATCCCTTTGAAATTCTTTTTGTGCGAGAGGTTTTGGCTTAGCATTTCCTTTATTGCTTGTTTCTTTTGCAAGAATAGCTGCAGAGGGAATCAATCCACATATTTCAAGCACTTGAAGATAAATTCTACTTCGATTAGTTTCTGCGGCCATTATAGCCACATCATCCAAAATTATGGGTTTAGTCCGTGTTCCTTTGATAAATTGAAAATTATATCTTGTTCCAATTCTAGCACTACACAAGTGAGCACTATGGTAGCAGGATGATCGTTCTGAAAAGAACTGGTAGTCAGCATGTCGTTTACCTTCAAAACGGTATTGAGAGATTTGAAAGATTTCGCTCTGTAATAAGTAAGTATGAGGGCTAGACTGAAGTAAGCGTATAGGCCTTTGTCATGAAAGTCATTTCCAATTTTTCTGTAATTATCGTCATATGCGGACTGAATTCTTCTAAAAACTTCAAATTTCTTGATCAATCTGTTGAGTCTTTTTTTCGCTTTGTAGAATTCTCCATTGAGCAAATCCTTGATGCAGTGTGAAATTATATCACATGTTTCGAATCGTTGGCAGTGGGGAGGAAATTCTTTTAAGGTCATTTTTTTGAAAGCAGGAAGGAAATCCAACCACTTACCCAACTTCTTCTCTACTACGCACAAATTAAGAAACATCGGATACTTTTGCTCGAAGACAGCGATGTCGACAGGTGTCCCAATCATTTTCTCAATTTCTTGAATTTTTTTACTTCTTAGATCTAGAAAACTTCTAATGTAAGAAGAGTCGCCAGCTACGCTGTAATGATATTTTTCCGGCTCTTGCTGCAGATCGCGTGAGCAATAAAGGTATTCTTTTTTAGCGATAATCTGCGCTCCTAGAATCTGCAGTTGCGATTATTTTTTTTGCAAAATGATCGATCGAAGCATTTGCCCCATGATTCTGAATAATAAGATCAGGTGCTTTAGGTTTCTCAAAAGGGATATCAATTCCTACAACATTTTTAAATTTGCCGTCCAGTGCCATTTGATAAAGACCTTTGGAATCCCTTTTCACGAGTTCCTCCATAGGCACATCAATAAACACTTCTGTGTATTCTAACAGATTTTGCCTATTCCATTCTCGGGATTCCTCAAAAATCGAAAGAATGCAACATACCACATCTATCTTCTGGTCATCCAGCAGTTTGCAAAATCTACTTATTCGTCCGGCGTTTTTTCTTCTGTCTTCCATGCTGTGACCCAAGTCGTCTCCCATGATCTCTCGAAAGGAATCACCGTCTACAAGAACCGCTTTTCTGCCATTTAGGCTCCATAATTTTTGCACCTCTCTTCCTATCGTGGTCTTGCCTGCCCCGGAAAGACCTATAAGCCATATAACCATAATGAATTTAGCGTTTGATGGAGAGGAGCCCGTTCTTCCCCGGCGTGCTTCTATCTTTTGCCAGATTAAGATCGGACAGGGAATCGATTTCAAGCCAACCAGCGTCAAAGCCACAGGAATGAACGCATATCTTCTTGGAAACAAGCTCCTGAAGCAAGTCGGTCATGTAGGATACGGGCGTTAATGGACAGTCAGAATGATACAGGAATTTTTCTAGTTCTGGAATAGCGGAATCTGCAAAACCGGTCAGTCCAATGTACTGTCCCTGAATCTCTGTAATATCTACAGGTTTCGCACCGAGCTCAAGGATTTTTCCTTCACCATCCATCTTGAGAGTCTCGGCATCCTCAAGAACGTTCTCGAACCTCTGTTCCCAATAAGGTTTCCATTGTCTGTCGATGGTAACCGAAATGGGATGAGGGGAGTTCATCTGCTGATGCAGCATTTCAGGTTCAAAAACGATATCCGAGTAGGAGGCGATAAATCCACCTTGCCAAAAAGATCGAGCGCATTTCAGGGTTTCGACCATGTTGGTGGATGCATAACGAGGATTGAAGAAGTAATGAACATCCTCAAAGGGCATTTTTTCAGCCTTGAATCCACAAACAATTGCAATTTCAGTTATGCCTGCTTCGCGGGCACTTGCAATTTGCCACTCCATAAGGGGCTTTCCGTGTAAGGGGACAAGACCTTTTGGGCAATTTTCAGTGAGCGGTCTAAGCCGATTGCCTTGACCGGCTGCAAGGATTATGAGTTTAGAAATCACGCGTTAAAAATTTAGTCTTATGTTTGTTAATTATGTTGTCTTTTGAACGGAGATTCTGACCTCCCCCTCTGTTCCCAAGATCCATAAGCCGAATTTTTCAGCAATATATCTCGATGGCTTGTCAAAAATTGAAGGACCATCGGCTTCTCTGTAAGTCATGGGATGAATATTTTTCAGTGTCTTTACTATATCGGAAGTCAAATGATAAGTTCTAGGAGCCAAGCAATTATCAAGGTAGGTATAAACTAGACCTTCACGAAGTTTCATTTGCGTAAGAACCTCTTTAATAAACTTCGTATCCAACTCGGAGAGGGCATCTCTTATTCGGTCGTATATTGGCCAATAATTGCCTCCGTCACCGTATAGATAAATCCATAGCACGCCAGATTGATTAGAGGTTATCCTGTAGTGTTCTTTCAGCCCTTCAATTGGGGCAAGAGTGTGATGCAAGACACCATTAGTCGCTACAAAGTCGAACGAACCAGACTTGAAATCGGAAAGATCGGTTATATCAGCATTTACTATCTCTACATTATCTATTTCAAGCTCATGCAACGCGTGCTTAAAGTATGATAAACTTGTTCCTCCAATGTCAGCAGCAACCACTTTGGTCGCTCCCAACCGAGCCATCGCAACTGAAAGTCGACCAATCCCGCAACCACCATCAAAACAGGTTTTCCCATTAAAGAAAGTCTCGTCAAACCCCGAATCACGGAGTCTACTTTCAACCAAATTGACCGAGTGCATAAAGGTTTCTTTGGAAAATGTTGTCCAAGCTTCTTCAAAAAGCTCTTCGGTATGATTTTTATCAGGCTTATTTCTAATTTCATGATCTTCGACCAGATGTTCCTCTAAANCCAATACTGATTGCAGAAATGCAACTTGTTTTTCAAAGCAATCCTCCAAGGCTATTTCTGGATTTTTTTGGGGCTGCATAATTACATCTTCAAGAGTTTTCATAATCATTGCGGTGCTTTGAACACCAAAGTGCTTTGATTTACTTTGGAGCGTTTTTTCTAGAAGAGAGAAATAGGTTTCTTGTGTTTCCATGTTGGTCTTTTGTTTTTGATAGTAAGGTTGATTCAATTCTAAAAATTCAGCCACCACTCCATTAATTTGAAACTTTGATCAGCGGCATGGTGTGGCCTTTCCGGATGCCACATGATTCCAAGGATTGGCAAGTCAGGGTGGTAAGCACCCTCCACAATATCATCATCGGATATTGCGAAAACTTCAAGGGGCGAGGCAACCTGATCCCTTACAATTCCTTGGTCGTGGTAAGAATTTACGTCTACTGTTGGGCCTATGAGCTGCTTCATCTCGGGGGTAAGTATTCTCACCGGATGAGAATTTGTGACATGTGGCTTGGGCTTCCCCAATCGTTCAGAAAGGTTTCTCGACATTCCTCCACCGAAAAACCTGTTGATCATCTGCAATCCTCTGCAAACGCCGAAGACAGGAATGCCTCTTTTTTGAGCAATGGACAGGAGCTCCATTTCGATTTGGTCTCGCTGAGGGTAGTAATCTCCGAAGTCCACCGTTTCCCCGGTAAGGGGTTGGAGGTTGTTGCCACTAGAGAGAAGAATGTGTGTTATTCCGGTTGATTTCAGAAAATTTGCAGGAGAAGGCAACCGGTTGGGAATCAATACAGCGGTCACACCCACTCTAGACAAAAGATCCCACCAGTCATGGCTTAGGCAGTCTCGTTCCTCATTTGCACTACCTCTAGACTGGATGCATCTTGCTGTGATTCCGATGATTTGGCTCACCTAGCGAATCTTTCTTATTTGCCTGCCTTTGCAATCAAGCTCAACGAATCCAGTACCAGCGACTTGCTCGAAGATGAGCTGTCCGCATCCAATTGCTGAAGGAAGTTGAAGTTCCGCCGATCTGATAGCCATGTGCGAAGCTGCTCCGCCGTATTGGGTAACAAGCCCGACAATCCCGGATCCGAAAATCCAGTCGAAACCAGGATCCGCATTTTCAATCAAGGCAATCTTTCCTACCAGTTTTTGAGGATTACTTTCCTTGGCCGAGATTGGCTGAACGGGTGCTCGGACGCAACCTTCGGTGATAAAGTTGGGCTGAGATTCTGGGATTTCAAAACAATGAATGCAGTCGGCGTCTACGATCATTCCCGGAAGCCTAGTCAAATCGTGCACGATTTGTTTCTTTCGATAATGAGATATTCTCATTCTCAATTCCCGCCCGAGGATCGAGGAGGTGCTCTTCCATGACTCGCTCATCAGAACCTCGACCGAGAGGTGTGATAGGTCTTCATCGCAGAGGTCAAAAAATTTTCCCAATTTACGAATCAAAGTAAATGCCGAATCGATGTTCTTGGTGAATTCGAACTTAAGCATTTCCCGTGCTGGAATTGCCCTTGTGATAAATGATGAAAGTTCATCAAAAGAAAATTCAAAGCCCGTTTCCTTAATCAAGGGGGCAATTTTTTCTCTTAGCGGTTCGAAGCGCTCGAGTGGGTCCGGATCGCTTGAATCTTCAGAGCGATGCAAATGTCTCTGAGAAGAAGAGATTTGTTTCCAAGTTTCTCGGTAGGAGGGTGAAGTTAGATCGTAGGTTCCTGGTCTCAAATGGCCATACTTGGCAATGAGTTCGTCCTCCGAGATATTTGCCTCTATGCATTCCATCATATCCTTCTTGAATTTTCCTGCAATGGTTGGAATGGAGGATAAAACAAAGTCAATTTCCTTCTGGCTTGCCGACCCCCTGTCGACAAGGCTACGAAGGAAAGAGCTAGCCATGAAAGAGTAGCGTGCGAGGATGGAGAACGGAAGCGTTCCGAAGGTTTTGCAATCACTAAGAATCCGCCTGATCGCCTGAAGGATTTCAGGGACCGATTCCGGCTCTCGAGAGGTGATTCCTAAGCGGTTGGCCTCAAGCGTTTTCGAACAATTAAGAAGAGAATCAATTGGGTGGTCGATTTCCTTTACGATACGATTTGTTAGTTTGAGGTATTGCGTGCGGATTTCATCACACTCGCTGTTATTGAAACCGTCGGCGATCAACCTCGTCTTGATGGATTCAAAGTTGAAGTCGATGCAATTGACAGCAACTTCGAACTCATATTTGTCATGAAGGTGAGGTTTTTTTCGTAGCCTGTTGATGGAATGATTCACCAGTTTCTCGCCGAGATCGTCGGAGAGGCTTGCTGGCAGAAGAGAATTTAGGCTTGATCTGACGTCAACATAGGGTTGTCCGCAAAGAAGTTTCATTAAGGGGACGTCTCGGCACGCCCTATAACCAATCTTCTCTCTGGCCTCGGACCATACTCCGGATGTGATGATGTGATGGTATAAACTCGAGGAAAGAGGGGAGGGGTGGACACCAATGATTTCAGCAGGATTCCAGTCTGGCATATTTGCCCAGATTGTGGATTTTCCCAGAAGTCCGGGTTCACGCTGATCGAGTAGTTTGCAGTTTTCGGCAAGGGATTTTAATTCGTTTCCAACTTCAAGATCGTCAATCCCTTCATTGCCCTTGATTTGGACGATCTCTCGTACTTGAAAGACAAAGCAATTCCCTTCACTGTCAAAGGCGAACTCAATGTCGAGTGCGTCATGTCCCGTAAGCTCGGTAAGCTCTTCTGCAGTTTGTTTGAGTGCCTGCAGAAATTCTTCAGGAATACAGTTTTCGGGAGCGAAGTGAGAAAGGTAGAAGGTGCGAAGCTTTTTTCCCGTTCCCGAGGTTACGGAATCGGTGGATTGTGTGGAATCGTCGAAATTGATTAGATAAGTGGGGGCTCCCCTGTGGTAGTCACGAGTCATCATAACTCCGCTGATTGAAGTGTTTTCAAGCAATGGTTGCACGAAAACTTCGTTAGCATCGTCCGCTGTTTGATGGTTTGAAAAGCTAGAGAGAACTTCCTCAACGGCTTTTTGGATTTCCGTTTCCTCTTTTGAGTCGACCCGGAGGACACTCTTGAATTTTCCAGCCAAGGACTCCTCTGAGCTATCCTCGGCGGCAGCACTACTCCGCACTACGATGTTTGCCTCTTCAAAGGCTTTCTGTATCTCCATTATTATCGTCTTGGAATCTTTGAGCCATCTTTGCTCGGAGAATCGCACTTGATCAAGTATGGTAGCGGACTTTACCAAGGGGCGAAGCCTCTCCAATGTCTGAGCCTTCCCTTGCAGGACGAAAGAAGAAAGCTCCCTATTGGATCGAATCGCACTAATGTCGCGACTGAATTTTTTTCTTGTAATAGGTATACCGCAAACTTTTTCAAGATCAGAGAAATCTTCTATTCCTTCGGCGTCTTTCTCCAAGAACTCCTTGAGTTCAAGAGCTGCGTGGGAAGGAAGCCGACACAGCCCCCGAAAGGGTCGTCCCAGTTGCATCGGTTCTTCTTCCCAAAGTTCAATATCGGTTGGCACAGGATCGATGTCATCAAGGAAAGAAGGAAGGAAGACAATCCGGTCACTGAAGAAAAGCAGGTCATTATTTAGTTCATCGTTGATACAGGAGAGTATGTCTTGAAGGCGGTGGGATTGCCAGTTGGGGTTATAGCGGAAGCGGAGGTTGGAATAAAGCCTAACGACTTTCTCAATATGGTAGCCCCCAACATACATGACTTCATCGATACCACCACTCTTTAGTGATTCGAGATTCCAATCAATGAGCCGCCTTCCTTTCCTGTCTTGCAGTAAAGACATGGGATATCCCTTGGAGCTGTCCAAACTTCTCACACCTCTTTCAGACCCAACTATGATTGCCTTCATCATGGGTTGCCTTTGACAGGGGAGCTTTGTGCAGATTCCCACCCCCTTAATTCTTCCAAGTTTTTCCATACTTTCAAGAATGCCTCTCCTACTAATTCTGTTTGGCGGGTATCATAGTCGTGTTGACATATCTGCAGGCAGATTACCTCCTGGTCATGAAGCTTTTCCGCAACCGGGCATATGCCCTTTTCGTAATCAGGGTGCTCTTCCTCAGGATGGAGATTCCAAGGGAAACTATCTCTGCCATAGGCGACCTTTCTTTGATACATGGGTTGCAGGTGAATATTTTGGTAGCCTCCATATACCCAAGGCACTCCTTCTGCCTGAAGGGCCGCCACGATGGTATTGCGCGAAACGCCCATGACTTCCAGATCCAGTCCGATCGCGAAGATATAAAAGGCGTGACTAATCTCTTGATCAATGAGAGGGAGTCTGATTCCAGGCAAATCCTCGAGCATCTTTGCAAGGTTCTTGCCCGCGTAATATCTTCGTTCGACTACATTCGGTAATTTTCCCAACTGCACTCTTCCTATTGCCGCCTCAATTTCGCCTAGACGGAAATTAAAGCCCAAACAGTTGGTTATGTCTTCATGACCCTTATCTTCAACCACGGCTTCCCCGTGATTTCTTATCAGTCGCATCTTCTCGGCATATTCGGCGTTGTTGGTAACGGCCATACCTCCCTCCCCGGTGTGAATATGCTTGTGATAATTTAGGCTGAATCCACCAATGTCGCCTATTGTGCCTGCCCATCGCCCTTCTGTTCGCACATATGGAGTTTGGGCCGCATCCTCAATCAGGATCAATCCATTTTCTTCGGCAATTCTCTTAACTTCAATCAAGCCTCCAGCAGATCCGAAGATAAGTGGCATCATAATTGCCTTTGTTCTTGGCGTTATGGATTTGAGAACGGATTCGGGGCAAAGATTATATGTCTTCGGGCTGATGTCAGCAAAGACGGGAATGGCATTCCAGGCGAGAATCGCGGCAGCACTAGCCGTCATTGTCCAAGGACTGACGATTACTTCGTCTCCCGGCGAAATTCCGATCGCTCCTACCGCAGCAACGAGCCCGGAAGTCCATGAGTTAAAGGAAATGGCATGTTTGGTTTGGAATAGGCTGGCCCATTCTTCCTCAAACTTCCTTACCTGCGGTCCCCCGTAAAACCGATCGCTCCAGGAACCGAAGAATCCAGACAGGTTTCCCGATTTCAGAACTTCGGTTGCGACTGAAAGCTCTTCTTCCCCGATCGTCTGAGCGGGAGTAAAAGAATCCGCTATGATCGGTTTTCCATCGATTAGAGCTAGTTGGGACATCTCAGTTTCTCCCGTTCAGGAAAGTTTCCTCAAACGGGAGGCGAATATGCTGCACTGGAATAAGACCTTCCACTTGTCTTCCTCTGGGCAACAGCAGATATTATAAGGTTGGTTTCCATATCAGGACGGAATGCGGGAGAAGAGCATTGTAACCCCAGCAAGCTTTCCTTCTCTCGGTGATCTCAATCAGCCCGTCTTTCTCAAGTGATTCCAGCATGGAAAGCGCATTTCTGTTGTAATCGTTGACTCGAAGGTAGCTCAGAACCATCGATTCCCAGAGGTCGGATTCATTATATTCCTCCATGATCGGTTCGAAATGAACGATTGCCTTGGGCTTGGTCCGAGCAAGGGAAAGCAGACTTTCCTTCCTAAGCTGGGGGATGCATGGAAAAACCGAGGATGTAAAAATTATGGAACCTTCGGGCGGAATAGGCTCAAGCACTTGATCGGAATTTAGGTCGCAAAAGCCAATCTTGGGAGATAGGCCATCGTTACTTCCCAGCTCCTCGGTCAGTTCGCGACCCGATGGAGTCCATTCGTAC
>NZEN01000013.1 GCA_002689665.1 Opitutia bacterium
CACCATGTCTCTGGGGAAGTATTTACATCCACCCAACCCGATAAGTCATGACCATTGAAAAGATCAGTCCACTGAGGGAGGTTATTACCCGAAAGGAAAGTCGCAGGTAGGGATGATAAAAATACTAAAAATAAATACTGCTGTAAGGTGGTTCTTTTTTGTTTCATTTCTTAATCGGTATTATTCGATTAAGAAAACGTCCATGGTATTAATCCGACTTGGCAAGCTCGAAACCTTCCTTGCCGTCCTTGACAATCCAACCAAGCGACAGTAGCTCGTCCCGTAGTTGATCTGCCTCACCCCAACTCTTATTAACCTTGGCTTGCCACCTCTTTTCAGCCAAGTCCTGAATATTTAATGGTATTTCAATTGTCTCCTTAGATTTACTTTTCACAACTAATCCTAAAGCGTCCAGGCATGACTGGAATCCATTTCGTAGCGACTTTACTTTGTCACTTTCATCCTTAAATTCACCGCGATTCCAAGCCTCAGTCAGTTCACGAACCAAGCGGAACAACCTCCCCAATGCTTCAGGCGTGTTTAGGTCAGAAAGAAGAGCCTCCTGAACTGGATAAAAAGGACCGAAATCATCTTTCAATGAAGAACCGGAAGCATACTCAAAATCAATTTTGGAAGCAAAGTCCGTAAGCTTTGAGATCGCCTTGCGCGCCGCACCCAATGAATCAAAGGTAAAATTCAAAGATTGGCGATAGTTACCAGAAAGTAAGAGATACCTTATTTCCTGAGGTTGGTATCCTTTCTCAGCTAAATCTGATAAGGTGTAGAGATTACCAAGTGATTTACTCATCTTTTGCCCTTCGACCATCAGGTGAGCAACATGAAACCAATGCCGGGCAAATGTCTTACCGGTAACGCTCTCACTTTGCGCAATCTCGTTCTCGTGGTGTGGAAAAATCAAATCGACACCACCAGAGTGGAGGTCGAAAGAATCTCCGAGATACTTCATGCTCATTGCACTACACTCAATATGCCAACCTGGGCGACCTTCTCCCCAAGGAGAATCCCAAAAATTTTCTCCATCTTCCGATTTACGGGCCTTCCATAAGGCAAAATCAGCCGCAGAATCTCGATCATATTCGTCTGATATCTCACGGACGTTATCTGAGGTGGTAATTTCCCGATCAGCCAATCTTGACAAACGACCATATTCAGCAAAAGCCTCGACCCTGAAATAGACGGATCCATCTTTTGCCTGATAGGCCTTGTCTTTCTCAATTAATCGTTCGATCAAAATGATTTGCTCAGGAATGTGACTTACCGCTGAAGGTTCTACATGAGGAGCCATCAAGTTGAGTAGCCCGCAATCATTTTGGAAACGGGTAGTCCATTTCGCAGTGAAATCCTCAAGCTTAATTCCTTCCTCCTGAGATTGACGAATTGTTTTGTCGTCCACATCCGTAAGATTTCGGACATGAAGAGTCGACTGCCCGGAAGTTTCGAGAACTCTCCGAAAAACATCCTGCATTACAAATGTTCTAAAGTTCCCTACATGTGCTGGCCCATAGACTGTAGGTCCACAAGCATAAAAACGAACCGAACTTTTATCCATTGGAAAAATGTCCCGGACTTCTCGAGTCAAGGTATCATAAAGTTTTAAACCCATCTCCGCTATTCTTCGGAAATGGTTATCGGCTTTATATCCCACTTGGGGTTCTGTCCGAGAAAACGGCAGGGGTTATTGTGGTATATTTCCACCGCCGCCTGCAAACTATGTCCTCTTCTTCGAAACTCGACGATCGATTCCTGCAGAGTGAATGGATCACTCGGACCCCAATCAGCGGAAGAATTAACCAACAAGCGTTCCCTGGGATATTTCTCTAAAATATCAACAGCACGACGCGGACTGCACTTGGTAACCGGGTAAAGCGTCATACCCGCCCAGTATCCAGCGTCCAAAACTGGCTCGATAGTCTGTTCTTCGACATGATCGATCCAAATCTTGTCAGGGTTCACATCCATGCCTGCCAAAACTTCCAGTACCGTTTTGGTACCATGTGCCTTATCCGAAAGATGAGGAGTATGAATTAAAACCAATTGGTCATGCTTCATCGCCATTTCAACATGTGCCTGAAGAGATTCAATCTCATTGGGAGTGGATTTATGTAGACCAGTCTCCCCGACACCCAGACAGGTTGGTTTTCCCAGGAATTCTGGCATCTGCCGTAAGACTTCGTTAGTGAGTTCTTTATTTTCCGCTTCCTTAGGGTTTACGGCTACCCAGCAATAATGTCGTATGCCAAATTCAGCGGCCCGTGTAGGTTCAAACTCAGAGATTTGTGCGAAATAATCAATAAAGGTTTCAGGGTGACGACGGTCAAATCCGGCCCAAAAAGCAGGCTCGCAAACCGCGACGACTCCGGACATAGCCATGCGCTCATAATCCTGAGCAGTCCTTGCAATTGCGTGGTAGTGTGGTTGGATAATTTGCATGAAAAAAAGGGTTAGGTAATTTTAGCAAAATGATTCAGTAGCTGCTCTGCCCGGTTCGCGTTTGGGTGTTCCGGTTGTGCAAGTATTTCCATGGCTTCCAACAGGGAGACCTTTTTCGATTCGTTTTCTGCCTTTGCACCATCTCGCTTAACCGCCTCGTCGTATCGGTCAAGCATCGCAGCCACTTCCAATAAATCGCGACGGGCTTCCAGGTAGTATGTATCTAGTGTTTTTTGGGGACTTAGCATAGTCAAATAAAGCGAGATGTAATGATTAATTTTTTCAAGCAGGAATCACTGATGAGTGATGGTGCTTAATTTTGTGTACGGAATAAATCTCTACAACATAGGAGAATCTGGCTGGATGTCGAATATCCTCTCCATTTTCACGATAGAAAAATTCATAAAGACCCGTGCTCATGTAAGAGTTTTCAGAAAGCGAATGGTGAACGATGGAGGATGAATCAAAACGCACGCCCGCACCTTCTCTTGCAAGAAACCCAGTAAAGTAATCACGGATGCCTTCCGGAGTCGTGATGGGCTCTGCCTGAAAAGTGGCAAAAAGGATTGCATCTTCTGCATAGCATTGCAAAAGAGGTTCCAAGTTGCCTGCATTCAATTCTTTGGACCAAAGATCTGGTTGTAGGTAATCATTCATAATAATTGATTTTTGTTATCGAGAAAAAACTTCTTCCCAAAGTTCAGGCTTGAACCCTTGGAGAAGGACAGTATCTCCGACCAAAAAAGGTCGCTTAATCAGATTCCCATGTTTGGAAAGCAGATCGATTTTCTCCTTTTCTGAAAGGTTGGGTAACTTGGCCTTTAATTCAGGCTCGCGGTAATCCTTACTCGAGGTATTGAAAAGTTTCTTACTGTTGCCTTGGTGATGTTCAAGCATAGCGAACAATTCCTTCTTCTTGGGAGGTTTTTCTCGAATTGGAATTGATTCATACGGAATCTTTTTTTCATCAAGCCAACGCGTAGCCTTTCGACAAGATTCGCATTTTTCGTAAAGATAAAGTTTCATTTTCAGTGTTTGACGATAGTATCGGAATAAATATCTAGTTACCCAGTCATTTGACAACCCTCTTCGAACCATGGCCCAAATTTTCTCGCAACACTTTCTGCACATCCTCGTTATTTCAAGCATCCTTATGAATTCCTGCTCCAAACAAACTCGTGACCCAATTACCATCACAGATTCCAATACCATCAATCCTAGCGGAGCAAATTCCATGGAAGTCATCGAAAAGACTTTAGAAAATGGTCTCACAATTTATTTAAGCCCAAATCATGAAGAGCCCCGCTTCTATGCTGAAATCATTACCCGTGCTGGAAGTAAGCATGACCCTGCTACCAATACTGGGCTTGCTCATTACCTTGAACACTTACTTTTCAAGGGGACCCAATCGTTTGGTACGCTTGATTTTGAAAAAGAAAAACCTTTGCTCGATCAGATAACGAAATTGTACGAACAAAGATCACAAGAAACCAACGAGAGTAAAAGAGCCGATATCTACAAGGAAATTAACCGGATTTCGACCGAAGCGGCTAAGCTTGCGATTCCCAATGAAATGGATCGGGTATACAGCGACATGGGCGGAAAAGGGATCAATGCTCATACTTGGCATGAGGAAACGGTATACAAAGTGGATCTTCCATCAAACCGGTTGGAACACTGGGCAAAAATTGAAAGCGAACGATTCGCCAAGCCAGTTTTTCGCCTCTTTCATACTGAGCTTGAAACCGTATATGAGGAAAAAAACCGTGCCATCGATAACAAAGACCGATTACTTCACAGGGAGGTAAATAACCTTCTCTTCAAAACTCATCCTTACGGTCAGCAATCAACCCTCGGCACAGTCGAACATCTTAAAAATCCATCGATCACCGCTATCGAAGAATTTTATGCAAAACATTATGTCCCACAAAATATGGCCATCTGTATTTCGGGAGACATTGATCCGGATAAAACTTTTGAAATTATTGAAAAGCACTTCTCATCCTGGCGAAATCCGGCTCCATTGCGCGAAGAACCCCAGTGGGAAGAAGTCCCCCTCGCGGGCAGAGAATTCGTGCAGGTAAAATATCTCGGAGAAGAACAGGTGCTCATGGCATTCCGTACGGCTCCTAGGTTCCATCAGGACTATTCCGCACTGCGACTGGTTGATATGATTTTGGATAATTCTGTTGCCGGACTCATTAACCTCAATCTTGTAAATCAGCAAAAAGTTCGAGCCGCTGGTTGCTTCCCACTGAATTACAATGATTACGGAGCTCATTTTTTAATGGGATCTCCAAAGGATGATCAGACATTGGAAGATGTGGAAAAATTATTACTCGAACAAATTGAGCATGTAAAAAACGGAAAATTTGAAGATTGGATTCTCCCCGCCGTAATCAATGATTTCAAGAAAAGACAAAAAGAAGATTTAGAAAGCAATGCTAAGCGGGTGGAGCTCATGAGAGATGCTTACCTTGCCTTTGTTAACTGGGAAGTGATGAACGGACAAATCGCTCAACTTGAAAAAGTAACCAAAGAGGATATCGTCCGTGTCGCAAACAAATACTATGGTAATGATTATGTAGTCGGATTCAGAATTGATGAGCAGCATGACCTGCCGAGTATCGAGAAGCCCATGATTGATCCCCTCAAAATTGATCCAGATAAAGAATCTGATTTCATGCGTTCCGTAAGTGAGATTCCTTTTCAACCATTTGCTCCAAAATTTATCAAGAAGGACGAAGACTACCAAGTCATTCAAATCAGCGAAGGTATTCAACTTATTCATGCAAATAACCCATTGAATGACTTGTTCACTCTCGAAGTCCGCATGGAAATTGGAAATGACCACCATCCCATCCTTACCCTCATTAAACGTTTATTGGATCGAGCTGGTGCCGGAAAACTGAGCTCTGATGAGTTGAAAATAGAATGGTACAAACTCGCCACTGAATTCGGTTTTGGTGTGCGGGAGCACTTTAGCACCTTCTCGATCAATGGACTCGATGAGAACCTGGAGGAATCGTTAAACCTAGCACAGCAACACATGCTTTCTCCCAGGATTTCAGATGAGACCTGGAATGAAACCAAAGGTATCATCTTGTCTGAACGCGATGATGAGCAAAAAGACCCTCGTGCACTGAGCAATGCACTGGCCCATTTCCATCGTTATGGTTCAGAATCTCGTTATCTGAAGCGACCTTCAGATGCTGACCTAAATGCAAGTACGGTCGATTCTCTCACGAAAACACTTCTGGAAGTATTCGAGGTCAAGCGTACCATTCTTTATTATGGTCCTCGAACGGCAGAAGAAATTACCGCAACCATCCAGAATGGTTTCCTCGGTAATAAACCGACAAATGATACACCTTCCACTATTCCTGACCGCTCTCTTTCTCCCGATGCAAACCAAGTTTTCTTTTTGCAGAAAGAGATGGCTCAAGCTCAGGTAAGATTGGAGTTTGCCGCCGGCACCTATGACGAATCAAAAGCTCCACTTGGGCAATTGTACAATGAATATTTTGGCGGAGGTATGGCAGGTTTGGTTTTCCAGGAATTAAGAGAAGCACGCGCTCTCGCTTATTCAGCTTGGGCTCATTTTTTCACTCCCTCCCGACCCCAGGATGAAAATATTTTAGTTGGAGCAATAGGATGCCAGGCAGACAAGACTATTGAAGCGGTGAATGCCTTTATTGAATTACTGGATGAAATGCCAATTAATCAGACGAGGTGGGACTCCGCCCACGCTGCCATTCTCAGCGCCTACCGCACCAACCCTATTTCAAGTCGATCCATCCCTGGTTTTGCCTACGATTTTAATGCCCTTGGTCTAAAACAAGACCCACGGTCTAATCGGTATGATAGCCTTCTAAAAGCGGATATCGATTCACTACGGGGATTTTACGAAAAGGAGATACAACCCAAGTCTATTCTTCTTTCCATTGTGGGTGATTCGAAAAAGATTGATCTGAATGAACTGAAGAAAATAGGTCCCCTCACCGAAGTGAAACCCCAACAACTCTTTAATCGTTAGGTTTATCTTCCTTCGATTGAGCCCCACGACTGGAATCGAGGGGAAAACCACTACCCGGACCTACATCCGACCCATCTGCTTTCGGAGGATCCACAGGAATCGCAGGTTGTGTTACCAAATTTTCACTAGGTAAAGATAGAATTTTACGAAAAAAACCAAAAACTTTCTCGCATTCCCGCTCTCGTTCCTGAGAATCTTTTAACCGAAGAACAATTCTGCTCGATTGACCTGTCTGTAGCTCTGTTAAAGTACAATTACAGGTAATTCGACCATTATTGGTGGGTAATTCCACCACATCAATTCTACCCATCGGAGTGAATGCAGACTCCGGTTCTGCCACTTCCATTCGAAGAGATACACGGTTCTCATTAAAATTGAAGATCCGAGTATAATTAACCCGCAGGTTTTCAGCCTTGCTGAGCATCTTTTCCATTCCTTTTCGAAGAATGGCAATAATTTCTACCGAACGATTCATTTGGACGGGCTAACCTCTCATTTTTTTTCTTAAAAATGCAATCGTTTTCGTAAGTTCATTGCACATCAAATGTTGTCAAAAATAAGATTCTTCGAGAATTTGAACAACCCACTTTTTACCACTTTTCTTAGAAGCAGTCATAATGTGTAAGACTATCATGCCTACTTACTCGTGAACGCTTTTGCCAATGTTCCTAATTGCTCGAAAATTTCTCCTCTTAAACAAACTTAGACTCCAATTCAGAAATTTTAAAAGCACCTAATCCTACTACCAGAATCATCGTAACAGATAATATCATAGTAAATTTGTTAGTTTGCATTAATGAGATTCAAGGTTGAGAATGGGATATAGATTAACCCAAACTTTTCATCTTTGCCCAATGAAAAAGAACTCTGAACGTGAACCTGACCTCATTCAATATAGGTTGGAATATTCTTTGAACGACGATTTGCCATCCGAAAGATTTTTTATGGCAACCGACCCACGGGATGCTTTATCGCAACTTGCGTACTCGTGCATCAAGCACATTCCAGTAGATAGCCTTTCTGAGAATGAACAGGATTGTTTCGTCAAAGCCTTCTCAAATCCAACGAAACCTTTTCTCGAAAAGCCCGACCTGTTGGAAGTCCCTAAGCCTATTCCTGACATAGATTTTCCTGAACCAGAACCAGCCCCACCTGCCACTGATGAAAAATCTTTAGATGAGTCAAACCAAGATGACTTTTCTGAGGATGGGTTTGTGGACATCCAAGATACCGAATCTGCTGTCGCGACTCCCGATCTCCAACCGAAGCCTGACCCTGCCGCTGAACACAAATTAAAGCAGGAAGAACGCCTTGCTGAAATCGTTAAAATTGAAAAACAGAACCAAGAACTTCTGGAACGATACGAAAAGCTTAACAACAAAACCCGCAGAATCATGGAGTGGTTTACTCCACGGATTGAAATCATGACTTTTGAGGAACATAATCGTTGGACAGACTCATGGACTTCTATCGAGTATCCCTTGGAACCGAATGAGGAAGATGATTCTCCCAACCTTGAAGATTCTCAGGTAGAAAAAGACCCTATCGGTTGATCATTGACGAAATCGAACTTTCTAGATAAAACAGAATTATCTCGGGTCGGTAGCTCAATCGGTAGAGCAGTGGCCTTTTAAGCCATTGGTTCCGGGTTCGAGTCCCGGCCGGCCTACCACTTCCCTTTCGAGTAAATACTAGAAAAGTAAACTATTTTACTTCTTCCCTAAAGTCGGATCAATTTCTGCCGACTTTGTACCATGAATCCAATTTAAAGTCATGGTATCCCCTATAAACAACAACCTCACCGGCCTTGTATTTGAATCGGCCAATAACAACACCGACTTAGAAAACATTATTGCCAAACTTTCATCGGGTAAGAAAAACTTACGAGTGGGTGAGGATTCAGGTTCACATAGCCAAGGAACAAAACTTTCTTCCAAGAATATACGGGACATTGCGAATGTCCAAAACCTCCAAAACTTCTTATCATTTACCCAATCCCAAGACGGGGTGCTTCAACAAGTCGGAAAAATTCTTCACCGGATGGACGAATTAGCCACTAGGGCACTCGACATCACAGCAACCGATGGCGACCGCGAAAATTACAACAAGGAATTTATCGAGTTGGCCGACCAATTGAGTAAATTCTCCCGCGAAAAATTTGGTGATATTAATCTTTTTGGCGGTGGCACTGCCGGAATCGATTATATCAAAGGAACCGGGGCAAACGACTTTAATTATGCTCAGAATATTAATGATTCTGACACTGGTTCTATTATGGGTGAAGATGCTAACGGGGGAATTGCCTTAGACGGTACTGCGGTCATTCCAGACGGCCCTCGTGCACCTTCTGTTGCCTATAATTCTATCATAACTAATCAAGGTGATACGAATAATCCGGGGACTTCATCGACAGCAGAACTTAAAGACAAATTGTTTGACTTGTTAGAGTCGGATTGGGTCGGGCAAACCGAGCAACTTATAACAGCTAACTATGGATGGGCTCTAGATGGTGCTGATAATTGGGATATGATTATAAATGAAAATGATACAGGGTTTTATGCTGCCTTTGTTTATGGTGGGACTGGAAATAACATAAACATGACTATCGATCTTCCAGATGCTCTTAATGCGGGTGCTACTGATCTTGAAGCTAATTTTGATCGTGTCATTGCTCATGAAATGGTTCATGTGTTACAAAATCAAAACACTTATTCTTCTGACCCTATAGGAGATGGCTCAAGAGGTACTTGGCTAAAAGAAGGACTCGCTGAATTTATACATGGTGCTGACTCAAGAGTTTATGGGATACTCGGTAATGATCCCTCTGACGACAAAATTCGAGAGCTTATCAGTGCAATAGGTACCGGAAATGAATCATGGTCAGCTAATGATCAATACGCTGCTGCTTATTTAGCTGCTCGCTTTCTTGATTCAGAGATCAAAGAAGCAAGTTTTACTCACACAACAACAACAGGTAGCTTTACAAAAGATGATGGAATCAAACATCTTACTGCTTGGATGAAAGATCAATATGATGCCAATGCTGGTGCTGCTAACTCAGGATTTAACGCATATATATCAACTTTTCTTGGCGATAAAAGTTATTCAAACAACAGCGAATTTATAGATTATTTTAAAGGTACATCTGGGATGGATGTTGCAATCGATGGGGATGGTAGCACCTATACTTCGAAGGGAATCTCTTCCATTACAATTTCTGACACTACTAGTTATAACTTAAATTCGATTGAAAAAGCTAAGGACACACTCACTTTTCTTTCCACCAAACTGACTTCTCTAGCCGAACAAAGGTCTTTAGCTGGCGCAAATATGAGTCGTGTTCAAAATGAGCTGCAAAACTTAGCTGGGAAAATATCCACAGGTGAAATGGCGGTAAGCCGGATCGAGGATGCAGATATTGCACAGGAAAGTTCAAACTATGCTTCCACTCAGGTTAGAACCCAGGCGAGTATTGCAATTCTGGCACAGGCCAAGCAACTAAATGTAGGAGTCTCCGATCTTCTACGTGGGGTAAATATTGGGGGTTAAGCACGATTAGATATGTTTCCTCCTTGCCCTAGGTTTCATTTAAAGTCCTCTAACCTAGGTTGGCGGATTTAGAGGATCATTGTCCGAAAATGCCCCTTCAAATATCACAAGTTGAACTTTCACAGGCTTACAGCGGAAGCATCGCTACCCGTAATGTTGAGAAATCCCTGAACAAGATAGCTACCGGGAAGAAGCTTCACGCAGACGGAGAGGATTCTGCCGCCTATGCACAATCCTTACGCATGGAGAGTCAGCAGAAACATGGCCTTAATAACTTACAGAATCTTCAAAACTTAATCTCATACAGCCAGGCCCAAGAGGATGCCCTCAATAAGGCTGCTGAAATTCTCGATCGTATGGGCGTTCTTGCAACTCAGTCGCTTGATATCGTCAAAAACGATCAGGATCGCGAAAACTATAACAAAGAATTTCAGGAGCTTGCCCAAAGTTTAGATGAGGTTGAAGGAATGAAGTTCAATGACCTCGATCTTTTTTCAGACGGTCCCTTTTCAGAAGACAAAAAAACTTTTATTTCCGTTCTTCAATCCCAGTGGTTGAGTGCGGCAGAGCAGGTAGTCAAAGACCGTTTGGGTCTTGAAGGCAACAATACCGATACCTTTAAAGTCGTTGTTAATGACAAGGGAGATAAACCTTACAATATTCAGATCATGTGGAATTACACTTCTCCGAACTCTCCGGATAAGGAAACCGATGTAACCCAAATGACATTTGAAATGTATAATTACAGCTCGAATCCTACAGCACCTCCCTCTGACTCACCCGATTATTGGTCTGATCGATTAAATGCAATTATGATGACCTATGCAGTCATGGCTAATAATTTTTATTTCAACGCTATGGCCAATGGGGAAGTAAATAAAGGTGGTTCCGAGTCTGGAGGTGCCGAATGGTTCAAATCAGGTGTGGCTGATTTTGTCCACGGGGGAGACTCTCTGGTCTGGCCCATGGTAACCCAAACTCAAATTGACGGAGTCGGGAATGGTGATGTCAGCCCGACCCGAGAATCCTCTTATCTTGCCGTTAGATACTTACACGAAGAATTAAAAACTCAGGGAGTCGGTGCATCCGCGGGCATAAAAGATATGCTAATGTGGATGTCGGATCAGGTAAAAGCTGGAAAAACTGCCCAGGAAAGTAGCATTGGGGCTGCCCTGAAACATTTTATACCATCCAAATATTCAGATATCTCCACGGCCAATGATGAATTTATTGCCGACTTTAAAACAAACGCGCTTCCAGTATTATCTAGCATTGTTAATCCATTGAATACTGATACCGGTGCCATCAGCGGACTGGATGCAGACGGAGGAGGCATAATTAATCACCAAGATGCCGTCCCCGATTATCCTGCCGCTGATCCCACAACCTCACCTCTTACAAACTTTGGAGTAAAATGGGAGAAAGAGGGCAAAACTTTATTTTCAACTTCTTCAGATGGAGACTCTCTAACTTTCAAAGCAGTAAACACGATATCCGTTGCAGACACCGACCGCTATAACTTGAAATCAATCAATTCCGCCAAGTTGACCCTAAGCATGATCGAGTCATGGAGAGAAACAATTAATAACGAACGGTCTCAGGTGGGCGCTAATTTACAAAGGTTACATGTTGAAAGTGAAAACCAACAAGCCCAGTACAGCGTGCGAGAATTTGCCTTAAGCCGTATTGCGGATCTAGATTTAGCGGATGAAACCACCAATCTTGCAGCCAACAAAATCAGGGTGGAAGCCAGTATGACTATGCTAGCCCAGGCCCAGAAATTAAATGTAGGAGTTCCTGATTTGATTGGAAATATGCAAATCGGAAAACGATAACTTATAGCATTAGGCTTCCGCCAATTCTTTAAGTTTTCGTAAGTCTAACTTACCAGTTCCAAGAACTGGAATTTCCTTAACTTGCTTGATTTGTTTAGGAATCCAAAGATTGGGGACTCCCTTATTTCGTAATTCTTCTCCCAACCATTTGGAATTGACTTCGGAAGTTGAGAGCAGAACAAGGCACTCCCCCTTGGATTCGTCTTCGATTCCAGTTGCGGCACATATGATATCATCGTTCGTGTGACCATCCTTTGAAAGAAGTTTTGAAATGGCATCCTCCACGGATTCATGCGAAACCATTTCTCCCCCTATTTTGGAAAACCGGGAAAGTCTTCCTTCGATAAACAAGAATCCATCCTCATCCATTCGACCTAAATCTCCCGTTATAAACCATCCGTCATCTGAAAATACTTCTTTTGTCTTTTCAGAATTATTGAGATATCCCGCAAAAATATTGGGTCCCCTGAAGGATAATATACCCGTCTCATTTCTATCTAAAACATCTCCTGTTTCTGGGTCGACCGTCCTTCCATCGATATTTTTCATCAACCTACCAACAGATCCAACTTTTTTCCCGGAGCCTGGCAGATTGAAAGATAAGCCCGGAGAACATTCAGTGAGTCCATATCCTTCCAAGTATTCACAACCAAACTTATTCTCCCAAACATCAATTAAATCAGGAGGGCTTTTTTCAGCACCTGCCACCACAAAACGCACACTTTTTAAATCATCACTTTTAGCCTTGCGAAGATATCCTCTAAGAAAAGTTGGCGTGCCAAGGAGTACCTCCGCACTACCCTCTCGAATGGCCCGCAAACTACTTTTATAATCAAGAGGAGAAGGAGCTGAAACAATTCGTAATCCAAACAGTAAGGGGAAAAAAGTACCTACTGTTAGACCAAAACTATGAAATAAAGGTAGGTTACCAAGAAGAGACATGTTAGGAGTAAACAGACCAAGTGCATTCATCTGTGCACAATTAGATAGAATATTTTCGTCGCTTAATACTACTCCCTTAGGTTGGCTTGAGCTTCCGCTGGTAAAAAGAAGTGCTGCTTCCTTACGATTATTCTCGATTCTATTAAGTTGAAATTTTTTCAGCACTAATCTCGGAAAGAAAAGCAGTTGCAAGGCAGAAAACAGAAGTGACAGTTTCTTGTTTTTTTCGACCGCCAGCAATTTGCCCAAATCTATAAAATTGTGGGACCATGGGAAGTCGGGGAATTTCTTCTTTACCTTCTCTGCCGACAGCATGACATCAATCTCAGCCTCACGCAGGGTGGAAATCATCGACTGTTTGCTTACGGTAAGATTTAGATTAACCGGAATTTTACCTGCAAAGAGAACGGCAAGGGTTCCCAAAATCCCCGCAACACCGGGTGGTAAAGCCAGTCCGATTCTCTTACACTCATAAGTTTTGATTTTTCGCGATAGAAAGAGGGCCAACACTAACACAGTCCACCCTTTCATCCGGATGGGTTCAGATCGTCCGTAGTCGATCACCACATGAGCAAAAAACTTGGCTCGAAGTGAGTGAAAAAGAGCTTCAGGTAGGTTCTTGTTATTGGTCATTTGTTCTCTTATCCCTTAAGTTGACTACCTGTTTGCCGTTGCCAAGCCTGAAAGGAAAAAATAACCTTATAGTAACTTGAAAGCCTTATTGTCAGTTTCCAATTTCTCTATTTCTATTCTTGGACGAATTCGTTAGCCCTGCGTGTTGGCGTAGGGCTATCCTGTAACTTTCTTCACTTTCAATTTATTTTTCCAAACACCCGATTACAATGTCATCCTCGAAAATTCTTATTTACGACACCACTTTGCGCGACGGCTCCCAAGCGGAAGGGGTTTCCTTTACCGTAGCCGCCAAGATGCGCGTTGCTAAAAAACTTGATCAATTTGGCGTCGATTACATTGAAGGCGGGTGGCCTGGCAGTAATCCGCGAGACATGGCGTTTTTCGAGAAAGCGGAAGAACTCCAACTTTCCCATGCCCGCATTGCAGCCTTTGGTTCCACTCGTCGGGCAAATACTCCCGTTGAAGAGGATGCACAGGTTAAACTCCTCCTCGACGCGTCTACTCCGGTGGTTACCATTTTTGGTAAAACCTGGCTCCTTCATGTTACGGATGTGCTCAGGACAACTCCCGAAGAAAATCTTAATATGATCGAAGATACCGTTCGCTACCTCAAGGGACAGGGTAAAGAGGTCGTCTATGATGCGGAACACTTCTTTGACGGGTATTCAGACAATGCTGAGTATGCCCTCTCAACTCTCGAAGCAGCCAGCCGTGGCGGAGCGGACTTTTTGACCTTGTGTGAAACCAATGGCGGAAAATTGGTAACCCCATTTCGTGAGATCACCAATGATGTGGTGAATAAATTTCCTAATTCTAAAATTGGGGTGCATTGCCATAACGATGCAGGAGTTGGCGTAGCCGTGAGTATAACCGGTGTGGAAGCAGGAGCTGTCATGGTACAAGGAACCATGAATGGGTATGGAGAACGCAATGGAAATGCCAACCTTACCACCATCATCCCTAACCTGGAACTCAAGATGGATTACACCACCAACTGTTCCAAACATTTGGAAAAGTTAAGGGACCTTTCTCTCTTCGTTGATGATGCCACTAACCTACGACCCGATATCCGCTCGCCCTATGTGGGAGCTGCATCCTTCGCTCATAAAGGTGGAGTCCATGCAGATGCGGCCTCTAAGTCCACTAGGAGCTATGAGCATATCGATCCTGCCCTTGTGGGAAATCGAACACGTGTACTTGTCTCAGATATGTCCGGAAGAAGTAGTATTATGATGAAGGCCAAGGAAATGGGAATGGATGTGGACGGACGCTCCCCTGAAATGAAATCTTTTCTTGAGGAACTAAAGCAGCTTGAATTTAAAGGATATGAATACGAATCGGCTGACGCTTCCTTTGACTTGTTACTCCGTCGTTTTTTGCGTGGGGAGGAGGAAGCATTTAAAGTTCTCCGCTATCATGTTGGGGTTGGTAATGACACGGAAAAAGAGAACGCCATTTCTGAAGCCACAGTAAAACTAAAAATCGGCGAAAAAACTCGGCATACCGTTGCCGAAGGGAATGGTCCTGTCTCTGCTTTGGATCATGCTTTACGCAAGGCCTTAGTTGAAGACTTTCCAACTATTGCGGAAGTACGCCTGGTTGATTTTAAGGTTCGTATTCTCGAAAGTAATTTAGGTAGCGATGCGATCACCCGTGTTCATGTGGAATCGACGGATAGCGATCAAACATGGGGAACTGTAGGAGTAAGCGATAATGTCATCACCGCAAGCTGGGAAGCACTTATCGATTCCGTATCCTACAAAATTTTGCTGGGCACCGAGTCGGCCTGATAAATTCTCACCGATGGCCCGAGAGGTGCCCATACAATTGAACTTGTAGAACGAAACCAAACATGCGTTTCAATTCCAAGCATACCAGCCAGATGAGATGGGCCGGTATCGTTTCCGGCAAACGCACCTTCGTGATTTCGCAAACTGAAAAAGAAATCACTCAAGGATGAGAATAACTTGGTTTTAATCTGAGAGTTTTTTGAGAAAGTAAGTTTCGAAAATTCTTTTTGAAGATCAAAGTCTGCTTCCCCAAAACTAAAAAACACTTCACTTTGCGGTTTTTTTTTAAGCCAGTTTTTAGCCAAATACAGCCACTCCGAAAGTGGCAGGTTTTTATCATCCCCCCCACTGCCAGGATGAATCCAAAGGTTTCGTAAACCATTGTTGCCGTTCTCAGTTCGGCTGGTAAACCATTTTTGATTTAGCTCTTCGCGAACAACTGGTTTTCTAAAACGCTCAATCAATGACTGCGAGAAGTGACATCCTCCCGTTGGTCTGGGATTAAAAATATGCACATCAGTGGCTCCTTTTTCCTTCCACTCTTTCACCCAGGCAGGATCATTCCAAAAACTAATCACTTGAGAACTACTGGCTAATTTTTGTAATTTTTCTTCACCTTGATCCAAATCAAATAAAATTGGTTTACTAGAAAATTCCTTGATCAAGAAATGATATTTTGAAGGTACACAAACCATCACTTCCTCAAAAAGATTTTCTACCTCCTTAAGTAAGGGTAGAGTCAAAAGAACATCTCCCAACCCACCACTCCTGAAAACTATGACTCTAGATGCAAGCAATGAAGGCTTACTTGTCCTCATTTTTATTTTCCTGAAATTTTCTCAAGAATGAAGGATCGAACAGATGAAGCATCGAACGGCACTTCATAAGAACAAGGTTCCCGACTTTTCAATGCTTCAAGAGAAGACGAGATAGGTATTTCCATACCTGCATGTTGATAAACGGCGGGGAATTTTGCGGGATGAGCTGTTGCCAGAATCACCGCTTTTTTCTCGGGATTTAAATCTTTGAATGCACAAGCCGTGTGTGGGTCGACCAAGTAATCATACTCCTGCTTAACAGATTGAATCAGACTGGGAATTTCTTTATCAGAAGCACTCACACTGGAAAATCCAGAAATGTCAAAATGATCAAATGAATACTTCCCATCCTCACGAAATTTCTTCATTACATCGGATACCCGAAGGGCATCTCCGTTTAGAAAATAATAAAGCAAGCGTTCGAAATTGGAAGCGACCTGAATATCCATCGAAGGAGCGAGGCTTGGCTTCACTTCTCCGAGAGAATACTCACCGCTTTTAAAAAGCCGGTGCAACACATCATTTTGATTGGTAGCGACTCGAAATTCAGAAATATTTATTCCCATTTTCGTCAACAGCCAACCTGCGAAAACATTCCCAAAGTTTCCTGTAGGGACAACAAAAGTAGAGGATTCCCTTTCTTCGGGAGGAAGCTTTAACCATGCATAAAGATAATAGACCGATTGAGCCAGAATACGCGCTAGGTTGATTGAATTAACGGCTGACAAATCAACACTTGCCCGAAATTCGAGGTCTGCAAAAAGCTCTTTAACTGTACGCTGGGCATCATCAAAAGTACCTTCAATTGCAATAGGAAATACATTCTCCGCTCCTGTGCAAGTCATCTGCATTTCCTGCAAGGGCGACACCTTGCCTTTCGGATAAAGAATAAAGACAGTGACTCCCTTTTTACCCAAAAGTCCCGAAATTGCCGCAGCACCCGTATCTCCCGATGTGGCTCCTAATACACAAAGAGCTTTTCCTTCCCTTGCAATTTGAACCTCATATAGATTACCCAGTAGTTGAAGAGCAAAGTCTTTAAATGCAAGAGTTGGACCATGAAATAACTCCAAGCATTTCCAATGCTTTGATAGTTCATGTAAGGGAGCTGTGTGCTTATTGGGGAACTTTGCATACGCTGAATGCACGCAATTCTCCAAATCATCCGCAGAAAGATCGGTGGCAAAATGCCGAAAGAATTCAGTGCATAAGGACGGATAGTCTAAGTCAGCCCAAGCCGCTAAATGTGAACTTAAATCGGGAAATTCTTCGGGAAGGTAGAGTCCGCCATCCGGTGCTAATCCCTGGGCAACTGCTTCAGAAAAAGAAACTGAACTCCCCCCTCGCGTGCTTCTGTAACGCATTGAAATTGTTCCGATAAGAACTTCTAGGCTTACTTACCCAAACCGAACGCCTGGTGAGCTACACGGGTAGCTTCATCACCCTGGTCCGGATTAACCGCCACTGATATCTTGATCTCTGATGTACTGATCATCAACATATTGATGCCCGAGTTAGCCAGAGCATCAAAAAATGTGGATGCAACTCCGGAATGTGACCTCATACCAACACCCACTACGGACACCTTGGCAATATTAGTGCTCCTGCCAAGTTTACCGCCAGCTCCCTCTGCAAAATGTTCCTTTAATGCTTTTTCAGCCCGGAATGCATCTTCTGCAGGAACCGTAAAAGTCAGGTTCGCCTTACCCTTGCGGGCAACATTCTGTACGATCATGTCGACCACCACTCCAGCATCTGCCATCACTTTGAAAATCGCTGCAGCTGCTCCCGGTCGATCCGGAAGTTCAGTAATACTGATACGGACTTGATTTTTATCGATGGCCACGCCACTGACGAGCGTGTCCTCCAGAGATTTCACATTTTTCTTCACATTAGTTCCTGTTTTTCTGGTAAAAGTTGAACGGACCTCGAAAGGGATATTATGCTTTTGGGCAAATTCCACGGCTCTGGTTTGCATGACTTTCGAGCCACTACTTGCCAATTCAAGCATTTCCTCGTAATTGATCGCGTCTATTTTGCAGGCATTTGGTACGATTCTTGGATCAGCAGTAAACACCCCTTCCACATCAGTGAAAATTTGGCATGTCTTCGCCTTTAACGCACCAGCCATGGCAATCGCACTTAAATCTGAACCTCCACGACCAAAGGTGGTAACATCCCCTTTGTCATTGACTCCCTGAAATCCAGCCAACACGACCACATTACCAGACCTAAGTTGCTTTCTGATATCTCCACCCGTTACTTCACGAATACGAGCCTTACCATGTAAACCTTCAGTCATGATTCCTGCCTGCCATCCAGTTCTAGAAACGGCAGGAATGCCTAACGAATCGAGTGCCATACATAGCAGGGCAATGGTCTCCTGCTCTCCACATGTCATAAGTACATCCATCTCACGATCTGAGGGTGCCTTTTGAATAGCTTTGGCTCTGGCAATCAATTCATTGGTTACTCCAGACCTTGCTGAAACAACCACTACTACCTGATGACCTTCCTTTACAGTCTGCTTGACCCTCCTCGCCACTCTCTTGATACGATCAACATCACCGACAGAAGTTCCGCCGAATTTTTTTACGATTATGCTCATTCTTTGGAAAATAAATTTGGATCAAATACACGAAATAATACCGGCTCCTCCTTAACTCCTTCAAGTTTCTCAAGAGATTGAATTGCCATACTCATGGAATGTTCATTGGTTTCATGCGTGGTGAGAATCACACTGGCGGTGGCAGATTCATTTTTCGGACTTTGGGAAACTGTTGCCAGGCTGACATCATGTTCAGCTAAACAATCCGCTACTTTGGCGAGTTGGCCCGGCCGATCCTCGACTGTAAGACGAATATAAAAGGACCCCTCGATCTCTACAGCCTTTGCCGGCTTGCACTCTTCAGGAGAAACATGCCTTAATTTACAGACGCCGGAGATTCCCTTCTTTGCTTTGACCACATCCACAATGTCGCTAATTACGGAACCTGCAGTTGGGTCCTGCCCGGCTCCTCTTCCAGTCAGAACCACCGTGCCCACAACAGAACCAGTTAAGCTGATTCCGTTGTATACTCCGTCAGTGCGAGCAATAATTTCATCCATGGGAACTAAGGCGGGATAAACGCCAACTGAAATATGGTTGTTATCAAAATTTCGACGAATCATTCCGATCAATTTAATTTTACATCCTAACTTCCGGGCCGCTTGCAAATCCTCAATCGAAATTCTACGAATTCCCTCCACTGTAATGTCTTCCAAGTCAACCCATATTCCATGAGCGAGGTAAGCTAAAATGACTGCTTTATGGGCAGCATCTACCCCATCAAGGTCAAGTGCTTCGTCCGCTTCCACATAACCAAGCTCACGGGCATCGGTTAAAACTTCCTCGAAGGATACTTCCTCTTTCTCCATACGGGTGAGGATGTAATTGGAAGTGCCGTTGAGGATCCCGTAAATCAATGGAAATTCGTTGGCAACCATGCTTTCACGCAGAACTTTTATAATGGGGATACCACCGGCCACGCTCGCCTCAAAGCCATACTGCACACCAGCTTTTTCAGCCGCTTCAAACAACTCATCTCCGTGTTCACAGATCAGTGCCTTGTTGGCGGTAACCACAGATTTCCCTTTTTCAAACGCACGAAGGGTTAGGCTTTTCGCCTCCTCGATACCTCCGATAAGCTCACAAATTAAATCTATTTCAGGATCATCCACAATTGATTGTGAGTCAGTCGTGAGCGCAGAAGCGGGGATATTTACTTTTCTTTGCTTATCCAATGAGCGAACAGATGCCCGTCGTGGAATGACCTGAACGCCGAGAATTTTTTGCCAAAACTGCCCATTTCCCTCTAAATGCTTCCATGTGCCTTGGCCAACAGTACCAAATCCGAGTATCCCGATATTTATAGTTTCGATATTATTTTCTGCGTTCATCTTTTTGGAAGTAAGGGGTTAGTCCTTCGTTTTTCGCTCAAATCGATTTTCGGTTCCATCCTTCAGTCTTTGCAGATTAGACCGATGCCGCCACACAATCCAACCCATGATCAACAGTGATAAAATAACCTTGGACAGCTGGCCGCTCTTATCTTCAAACGACCAATAAGTAACCATCGAACAAACTGGCAAGCTAAGACCAAATCCTATCGAAGCCACCGCGACATACCTAGTAGTGACAAAAATAACCAGCCAACTTACCAGACCAATAAGTAGGCAACCAGGCATGACTCCAAGCAAGCCTCCCATTGCGGTGGCCACTCCTTTACCACCTTTAAACTTTGTAAATAGAGGATATGTATGCCCCAGAACTGCGGCAGGCAACCCCCATAATGCAAGGTTCGGATCACCGGAAAAGGCAACCAAACCTAACTTGAACCAAACTGTTGCCAGCAATCCCTTAACAAAATCCAAAATAAAAACTGTGTATCCAGCAGGCTTACCAATTGAGCGCAAGACATTGGTTGCTCCAGGGTTACCACTTCCAACGCTGAATATGTCTACACCCATTCTCTTTGCAACGATAACACCAAATGGTATCGAACCCAGCAGGTATCCGACAATGACTACGGAGACTGTTTCGAGGGAAAACATTGGAAGATAAGGGCGGTTAAAAAAACTGCGGAAAATTATCTCTGTCTGGAGACTCGGGCCTCCTTGATATCAGGATCCTGCTCTATGGCTTCCAAGGCATTGGCAGGTGGTTCATCATCCAGTTCCAAAATTGTTAAGGCCCATTCGCCTTTGTCTGCACGACTTAGTGACATGTTTGCAATGTTTACTGAAAAATCACCTAGCATGGTTCCCAACTTTCCAACAATGCCGGGCTTATCGACATTCTTTACAACCAATAAGGTATCAACTGGTCGTACCTCTATAGCCTGCCCGTCTACTTCCACAATTCGCGGATCGTTACCTCTACCCAAAAGACTGCCTCGAACTGAACGCTGATCCCCATCACTGGAAACGGTACAAACTTCTATCAGTTCGTTATAATCAACTGAATCAGCAGATTTCACGGTTTCCACCTTGATTCCCAGGTCTTTTATCTTGAAAGGTGCATTCACATCATTGACTCCTTCATCTCCGACCACACCAGAAAGCCATCCTTTTTGCACCGCTCGGGTTAAAGGAACGCAGTCAAAATCAACAATTCCTCCAAAATATGAAATTTTGATAGATTCAACGGATCCTTTTGCGGCTTGCCTCGCAAATGCACCCAAACGGTGACAAAGATCAAGATATGGGCTTAGACTTTCTAAATCCTTGGGGTCAATAGACGGCATATTGATTGCATTGCGAATTCTTCCTCCCTGTAGCACTTCGGCCACAGCCTCAGCGATCTCCACTCCCACACTCTCCTGTGCCTCTGCCGTGGAAGCACCCAGATGGGGAGTAAGGATTAAATTTTCTTCATTCCGGAATGGATGATCTTCAGGCAACGGCTCCTGTTCATAAACATCTAACCCGGCAGCAGCAACCTTGCCCGATCTTAGGGCTTCCAGTAGGGCGTCTTCATCAATAATCCCCCCACGGGCACAATTAAAAACACGAACGCCATCCTTCATTTTGGAGAAGGCTTCAGCGTCGACCATCCCTTTTGTTTGATCGGTCATGGGCATATGAACCGTAATATAATCCGCTTCGGTAAAAGCCTGCTCCAACTCGACCTTTTCCAAATCCATCTCTTTGGCCCGGTCTTCGGTGAGATAAGGATCATAAGCAATAACCCTCATCTCAAAAGCCTGAGCCCGCTTGGCCACTTCTGCTCCAATTCTACCAAGACCGAGGACTGAAAGTGTTTTTCCGCGAAGTTCAGCCCCCTTGAGTTGCTTGCGTTCCCACAAGCCTTCTCTCATGCCTGTCGCTCCGCGAACAATTGCACGAGTACCACACAACATATGAGTAAAAGTCAATTCAGCTGTGGCAATCGTGTTTCCTCCCGGAGTGTTCATCACAATGATTCCCTTTTGAGTGGCGGCATCCAGGTCAATATTATCCACGCCTACACCAGCCCGTCCGATGACCTTGAGATTCTGACTTCCCTCAATCACTTCAGGTGTGATCTGGGTGTCACTTCTCACAATAATGGCTGCCGAATCCTTAGCGATTTCAGTGACTTCCTCCGGGGAGGATCCATACGCTTCCACGACCTCAAAGCCATCTTGATTCTTTAAGTAATCGACCCCAAGGGGTGATATTCGATCAGCTACGAAAATTTTCATGTATTATAGGGATAAAGCCAAAATATGATGTTCATCGACAAACGAATGGCAACGAGGAAAGCATTTTCTAAAATAAGGACTTTCCCCCGATCCATTCGCTTGGCATGATGGTTAGTTGATCATGTTTGAAAATCTAACAGAAAAACTTAGCAAAACTCTCCGAAACCTAAGGGGCGTTGGGAAATTAACAGAAGACAACGTTAGCGAAGCTTTAGCCGAGGTTCGAAAGGCTCTTTTATCTGCGGATGTTCATTTTCGGGTTGTTCGGGAGTTCATTGAGGAAGTCAAGGGAGCGTGCCTTGGACAGGATGTGTTAAAATCGGTTTCTCCAGGCCAACAAGTTGTCAAAATTATTAATGATGAGTTGGTAAAACTACTTGGCGAAGGCAGTGCCGAATTACGCGATGAAAAGCCATTGCGTATTTTAATGGTCGGGTTACACGGTGCAGGAAAAACCACCACTTCCGCAAAACTTGCCAAGCGCCTTGCCAAGGGTGGAAAGTCTCCCATGCTGGTCGCTTGCGATATCTATCGTCCCGCAGCCATTGATCAGTTAGAATTTCTCGCCAATCAGGAAAACTTTTCTTTTTACTCTGACCGAACTTCCAAAAATGTTCCTCAAATCGCAAGAGCAGCCTGGGAAGAGTCCAAGCAAAATGGATCCGATGTCATAATCTTCGATACTGCAGGACGACTACAAATCGATGACGAGCTGGTTGGAGAGCTCGAAATTTTAAACAAGGAAGTTAACCCGCATGAAATTCTCCTGGTGGCGGATGCTGCTCTTGGCCAGGAGGCGGTCAATGTAGCCAAGACATTTCATGAAAAATTAGGACTTTCAGGGATTGTGCTTACCAAGGTGGATGGAGATGCCCGAGGCGGATCTGCCCTATCCATGAAAAAAGTTACCGGTGCACCCATTAAATTCATGGGGGTTGGGGAAAAAATTGATGACTTTGAGGTTTTCCACCCAGACAGATTGGCTTCCAGAATTCTTGGAATGGGGGATGTTGTTTCCCTGGTTGAGAAGGCTCAGGAGAATCTAGATGAGGAAGAGTCGGCCCGTATGGCAGAAAAGATCCTCAAAGCGGAATTTGATTTTGAAGATTTTCTGTCCCAAATGAAACAAATGAAAAAACTAGGATCCATGGGCTCGATCGCCAAGATGCTTCCTGGTATGGGAAATGTTCAGGTAGGAGATAAAGAAGAGGCCGCTTTGGCTAAACACGAAGCTATTATTCTCTCCATGACCAAGGAAGAGAGACGGGTCCCAAGGATAATTGGTGGATCGAGGAGAAAGAGGATTGCAACTGGATCAGGCGTTCAAATTCGCGATGTTAACCAACTAATCAAACAATTTTCTCAAATGCAGAAAATGATGAAAAAAATGAAGGGCGGCAAAATGAAACGTCTAATGGAGGGTTTTGGAGGTGGAGGAATGCCAAGCATGGAAGACATGGATCCCAAGGAATTGGCAAAGCTTGCCAAGCAGTTTAAGTAAAATATCTAAAGTTCTATTTATCTATTGATTGTTGAACCCTTTTCATAAACGCATTCAATGCTTCTTTTCTGGGCAACCCATCTTCTACAGACTTCTCAACCTCCAGTGCACCGTAAAGGTTTGAAATAATCTCTCCAAGAGAATCAATCTCGTTCTCGCTCAAACCTTCAAATTCCGTAAGGTGTTCAAGCACTTCCAGAGTCTCTTCAATGAAATCCTGATCATTGTTTTCTATAAATTCAGAAATATGCCTAATTAGCGGAAGCCTCATCAATAAAACTTTTTAAAACATCTGTTTTGTTAGTCTGGATTTGACCGGAGTTTTTCCCGTTTTTGAAACTGGCAAACGTTGGCAGGTTATCCACATTCGATAACTTTCTCGATTCAGGAAATTTCTCAGAATCTACGAGAAAGAACGGCACATCTTCCATTTCACTGGAAAATTTTTTGAACTTGGGTTTCATAATTCTGCAATTCCCACACCATCCGGCAGAATACTGGACGAAAGCAAGTGGCTGATCCCGTATTAGATCAGCCAAATTGTCTTCTGTTAGTTCCTGTAACATATGATTAATGGGAACTTAAATAATTGGCTACTCCATCACGATTAGCATTCATCGCATCTTTTCCTTCTTCCCAATTCGCAGGACATACCTCACCTTTTTCCTGGACATGGGTGAAAGCATCAATAAGGCGGAGGTACTCCGCAACATTTCTTCCTATTGGCATGTGGTTTATGCCCTCATGGAAAACCATACCTTCCTCGTCGATAAGGTAAGTTGCTCTGTATGGAACGCTGTCACCATCCACCAAAACGACACCTGTTTCCTCGTCCACTCTTTCATTGGTTTCATCAAGAATATCTAATGTGTTCGCAAGGTTACGATTACTGTCAGCAAGCAAATCATAAGTAACCCCCTCGATACCACCACTGTCCTTAGGAGTATTGAGCCATGCAAAATGGACTTCTGCGGTATCGCATGAAGCACCCATTACAATTGTGTTTCTTTTTTGAAATTCAGGTAGAGCTTCCTGAAAGGCGTGTAATTCAGTAGGGCAAACAAAAGTGAAATCTTTGGGGTACCAAAAAAGTAAAACCTTTTTCTTCTCAGCTTGGGCTTTCTCTAGAATATTGATCGAAATGGTGTCTCCCATTTCGTTCATCGCGTTTACATTGAGATCGGGGAATTTTTTTCCAACGGAAGTCATCCGTCTATCACTAATAATTGGAAAAGAAATATCAAATTTTATCGTCTGAATTATTCATTTTAAGATCTACAGAAAATTCTTTTTAAGAGACTCAAAAACAGATTTTATCTTATCTACTTCTTTTTGCCCCGGTTTTGACTCCACTGCACTATTCAGATCAATCATGCGAGCATTAGTCTGAACGACCGAAGACACGACATTCTCTGGACCGATACCGCCTGCCAAAATCCATTTTTTTTCTGGGTATAAATTCTGATATTCAGAAAAGCTTTTCCAATCTGCAGACTTTCCGGTACCTCCAAATTTATCCTGCGAATAAGCATCGATTACAAACGTCTCGGCATATTGCAATAGATGATCCGGAAAACCGGCTCCAGGGGGTAGTTTGGGAGCGAGCCACAAATTCGATGGACCTACCATTTCGCTCCATTGACGAATTATTTCTTTATCTAAATCAAGAGGGAAATGAAACTGATAAAATTGAAAGTCAGCTTTTTGTATAAGGGCTAGATCCTCAAGCTTCGGAGTCACATCAACCGCAACTTTCATGCATGTAATATCTTTCAAGCTGTCGGAAACCAGTTTTACATCCTCCAGAGTAATGTGACGGGGGGATTGAGGATAAAGGATAAAACCAAGGTAATTTGCACCCGCTTGCAGGGCATTTAATGCATCCCTCTTATTGGTGATTCCACATACTTTTACCTCAACACCCATCGTAATTTTAAAATTTAAGAAAAATACTCAACCAGTCTGCTGGTCATATCCTCAATGCTTGGGTTGGAACACTCCAATTCCACAGTTAGTTCATTTTCCAAAAGAGTTTTGCTGGTCTCAGGACCAAAACTGCAAATGATCGGCTTGATCGCTTCTTGATCCAGAACTAAATCATCTTCCTGTTCAATGTAAGACAGAGCGGTAGAGGAGCTGGTGAAAATAATTGCATCCGCCCCCAATTCACGAAATTTCTTTAGATCTACTGCTTCGGTTACATCAGTAAAATCTGTTTCGTATAAGGGCAGTTTGTCCACAATCGCATGCCCAACATCCTCAAGCATTTGAACGAGAACTTCACGGTTCCGATTCCCCGTAACAACCAGCACATTTGCACTATCGAGGGAGTCCGTGGCAACCAAATCCTTGGCAAGATTCTCTGCCGTGGATTTTTCAGCAACAATTTCAACTTCAAGACAGTGACTCCTAAAAACCTCCGCGGTACTCTCTCCCACACAGGCGATTCGCATAGGCCCAAAACTACGAATATCACCATAAGCAAGAAAGAAGAGTCTCATGAATTCACGGGCACCATTGGCACTTGTAAAAACCGCCCATTCATAGGTTGCAATGCCTGCAAAAACTTCGGCGATCAATTTCTTATCCTCGAAAGGTAAAATCTTGATTAAGGGCAACTCCATCACCTCTGCACCGAGTTGTTCTAATTTTTCCTTAAACTTACTTACTTGACCGGTTGGACGAGTGAGCACGAGCTTGCGACCAAACAAAGGTCTCTTTTCAAACCAGTTTGCCTTATCTCCCGTTCGTCCAATTGCGTTTCCGATAAAAACAATGGCTGGTGCCTCCAAACCTGCGTTTTTCGTAGAACTTACTAAATCCTTTAATGAGCTAATGATTTTCTTTTGACTGGGCAGTGTTCCATTACTGACAACCGCAGATGGAATATCAGGCGACATCCCCCCATTTAGTAATTTTTCAACAATCTCCTCCAGTTTACTCATGCCCATGTAAATACAGAGTGTTCCGCCAACCTGGGCAAATTTACTGAAATCAACCCGTAATTCTTCTTTAGTCAGGTCTTCATGACCGGTGAGAAAAGATATTGTTGATCCACATTCACGATGAGAAAGTGGAAGCCCGGCATATCCAGCACAAGCAAGAGCCGCGGTTACCCCAGGAACCACTTCATAAGCGATATCCGCTTTATCCAAAGCCAGCATTTCTTCTGCACATCTTCCAAACACAAAGGGGTCTCCCCCCTTCAGTCGAACCACCATACTTCCCGAGGCGGCATGTTCGACTAAAGTTTTTTCGATATCTCTTTGTTCAACAGTGTGCCGACCTGGAGATTTACCCACATCAATTTGGATACATTCCTTGCGGGTCCATTTGCGGAGTTCTGGATTCGCTAAGTTGTCAAAGACAAGAACATCACAGCTCTCGATCAATTCCTTTGCCCGCAAGGTTGAAAGTTTCGGTTCGCCCGGGCCCGCTCCCACTAGATAAACCATTCCTTTTTTACTCATCTGTAAAAATCTTTTATTTGTTTCATAATCTCAGATTCACTCATTTCATTGCAAGAAAAGGAAAGATACCCAGCACCCTCTTCAAAGAAATGAAGATTTCCCTGCTGTAAACAAACACCGAGTGCGATTTGGCAGCCTCCACCTTGGCTCTCTAGAACCCGTCGCTCGATGCTAACATCCCTTTGAGTCGTTGGGTTCCCTAATCTAACATATTCATCTTTGTCGTCAGACCTCGTCTGTATTGCAATTGCACCCTGCCCCGCTGCTGGAACCATTTCACTGACCGGTAAATGCATAAATTTTAACCCTGGATAACCAGTCAGCCCTAATCGTGCAAGGCCCGCCGCAGCAAGGATAGTGCCGTCTGCCTCATCCTGCTCAGCAATTTTCCTCAAACGAGTTTCAACATTTCCGCGTAATTGAATCCATTCACATTGGGGAAAACGATCTTTCAACTGAGCTTGCCTGCGAGGACTTCCGGTTGCCATAACTTTAGGAGTGTCCATACCATCTTTTAGGATGAGTACATCACGAGGGTCGTCGCGTTCCACAAATGCAGAAAGGCTAAGCCCCGCGGGGCAATCAGTGGGCATATCCTTAGCACTATGGACAGCAAGATCGGCATCTCCTTGAATCAACGCATCCTCCAATTCCTTGGTAAATAGCCCCTTCCCTCCTTTTTCTGCCAAATTCCATTGAGTTTGACGGTCACCCGTCGTACTCATTGGGAGCAGTTCAGTCTGAACCTCCAATTTGGTTTGAAGCAAAAAGGCTACCCTTTCCGCCTGCCAAAGGGCGAGCGGACTTTTACGAGTGGCTATTCGGAGCGTTCGGGGAGAATTCACTGTGTTTAACTTACACAGAAAAATTTCCGCGAATCAATCGATTCAAGAATTAACTCTTTAAATTAAGAGTAAGAGGCTTGAGCACCCTTGATATTCTTTTTAGGAATCCAAGGCATTAAAGAACGTAGCCGTTGACCCGTTTCTTCGATTGGATGCTTTTCTCCATCCTCCAGTAATTTATTGTATTTAGGAAGTCCAGCTTGATACTCTTTAACCCATTCCTTGGCAAACTTTCCGGATTGAATCTCCTTAAGAATCGACTTCATAGACTTTTTGACATTTCCGTTTATAACTCGTGGGCCACGGGTAACATCACCATATTTAGCAGTCTCAGAAACGGAAAATCTCATCCCGGCAATCCCGGATTCAATCATCAGATCGACAATTAGCTTCAACTCATGCAAACATTCAAAATAGGCCATTTCTGGAGCATATCCGGCTTCAACCAAAGTTTCAAAACCTGCTTCAACTAAAGCAGAAGCACCACCACAAAGAACGGCTTGCTCACCAAAAAGATCAGTTTCAGTTTCTTCCTTGAATGAAGTCTCTAAAATTCCTGAACGAGCGGCACCAACTCCTGCGGCCCAAGCAAGGGCAATTTTTTTGGCATCCTTGGCAGATCCTTTATTTACTGCGATCAAGGCAGGAACTCCTTTCCCTTCCTTGTATTGAGATCGAACGACATGACCTGGACCTTTTGGAGCTACCATAATCACACTGACTCCACGGGGAGCCTTGATTAAGCCAAAGTGAATTGCGAATCCATGAGTAAAAAGCAGAGTTTTCCCTTTTGAAAGATTGGGCTTAATTTCATTTTCATAAACCTCAGCCTGCTTCATGTCAGGAACGCCGATCATAATAACTTCAGCTTGTTTTACTGCTTCGGCAACTTCCATTACTTCAAATCCGTGACGCTTGGCGACTCTGATGGATTTACTTCCCTTGTACAAACCGATGATTACCTTACAGCCACTCTCTTTTAGATTGAGAGCATGGGCATGTCCCTGTGAACCGTAACCAATAACGGCGAGCGTTTTCTTTTTGATGGGCGTTACTTTCGCCTCTTTTTGAGTATATACTTTAGCAGGCATAGCCTAATTGGGTTTTCTTATGATTGTCTAGTGATTGAAATTAATTTTCCATCGAACCACGGCGTAGAGAGACCGTACCCGTACGGGCCAATTCAGTGACTCCAAATGAATCGAGAAGATTAAGAAAAGCTTTGATCTTATTTTCATTCCCTGTGACTTCGATGATCAACGATGAAGTGGAAACATCAATAATTTTTCCTCTGAAGACATCACAGATCTGAGTGATCTCGCCACGAGTTTGAGAACTTGCACTTACTTTGACGAGAACCAATTCACGACCTACTCCCTCATCGCCAACAAAGTTTTCCACTTTGATCACATCAATAAGCTTATCCAATTGCTTGATGCATTGATCCAATGCTTTTTCATCACCGTTAAGCGTAACGGTAATGCGGGACCTACCATCTTCATGGGTAGGTCCAACATTTAAAGTGTCGATGTTAAATCCTCGACCGCTAAATAAACCGGCTATTCGAGCCAGTACGCCGAACTTATTTTCGACGAGAACGGATATGACATGACGCATGGGAAAAGTAAAAAGGATGGTGGACGGCACAGGACTCGAACCTGTGACCTACTGGGTGTAAACCAGTCGCTCTAACCAACTGAGCTAGCCGTCCTAGTTAAAAGTGAACCCACCAACATAAACGAGTCTTTAGTACATGCAAGCGTGAATCACTTGGATGTGCCGACCTGTACCCGTACCTTTTTAGGACCTAAAATAGGTTGAGGGCCCGCACGGTATCCACCTTTGGGTGTCAGCTGCGGTTTATCAGTCTGTGGAGCTTGTTGCTTTCCACCCTGTACAGATGATTTAGGTGGACCCAACCAATAGGATGATCCAACTGGTGGTTTTCCAGATACCGGTGTTTTGCTGGGACTTGAAGGACTAAACATCGATGGAACTTCTTTACTTCCTTCGGAGCCGGCTTGCTGTACAGGAAACCCGGGCTCCGATGGCCTGCCTTTGCGGAACTGATAACGATTAATTTCCCGCAAAGAAACATTATTTACCTTATTTAGCCAGTCATCCACTCTTTTATCGAGTTGCGCATAAACAGCGTCCCTGAACTCGACTGCATCCGTAGCAGATGAACGATTATTTAAATCTGATTCCATGACTCTATCATCAGCCAATTTTGACCTCCTGTCTTCGAGTGGGCGATCAGTTGGAATGGTTTTCCATGGGATTCTTTTTTGAATCAAACTGTTCGGGTTTTTAGAAACAAACCTTTTCCCCCCGAAAGGAGAGTACTTGGTGGGCCATTCTTCAATTTTGATGCGATTATTAATTTTCGAATTCAAATTGGAATTCATAAAAGATTTGCCTGAATATTGGTTCAATTTACCGTCAAAACTTCCCAGTCTGCGTGTAAAGTCATTCGATTTCTGTTGCCCCATACAAACATGGCTCAAAAGTAGGTAAAAAAATAAATAATAGGATATCCTCGACATTATTTAGAAAGAATGGAAAGACCATTAATAAACATTTCTTTCCGCTCGAAAGCAAGAACATCAGTATTCCTATTATGAAATCATACCTGTCCCTCCTTTCCCATGTTTTAGAAAACGGAACTTTTCGAGACGACCGCACGGGAACGGGCACCTGGTCAGTATTTGGAGAACAAGTCCGTTTTCGAATGGATGACGGGTTCCCACTATTAACCACAAAAAAACTTCACCTGCGATCAATTATTCATGAACTGCTATGGTTTTTAAATGGAGATACCAATGTAAAATATTTGCAGGATAACAAAGTTTCTATTTGGGATGAATGGGCCGATGATGATGGTAATCTGGGTAGAGTTTACGGGGCACAGTGGACAGACTGGAAAAAAACAGATGGCGGTAGTATTAATCAAATCGAAGAAGTTATCGAAAGTTTAAAGAACAACCCTTCCAGTCGACGCCACTTGGTTTGTGCGTGGAACCCAGGGGAATTACACTTAATGGCCCTACCTCCATGTCATGCCCTTTTTCAGTTCTATGTGGCTGATGGCAAGTTGAGTTGCCAGCTTTACCAAAGAAGTGCCGATCTTTTTTTGGGAGTTCCGTTTAATATAGCTTCCTATGCTTTACTGACAATGATGGTCGCCAAGATTTGCAATCTGGTTCCTTATGAATTTGTTCACACATTTGGCGACCTCCATTTGTATGCAAACCACCGCGAACAGGCCGAACTGCAACTCACCAGGGAACCCAAATCTAAACCATCGATGGAAATAATTGGAGAGCAGGAAAGGATAACTGATTTTAAGTATGAAGATTTTATTCTCAGCAATTATGATCCGCATCCTGCCATTAAAGCACCTATCTCCGTATGAGTTCCAGTAAAGGCATTAAAGCAATCGTAGCGATTTCCGAAAATTATGTGATCGGCAAAGATGGGGATTTACCCTGGAGAATTTCAGAAGATCTGAAGTGGTTTAAAAAGATTACCCTTGGTCACACTTTATTAATGGGGAGAAAAACCTGGGAGTCGCTGCCCGGTCCCTTGCCTAAAAGGGAGAATTGGGTTCTAAGTTCCACTCTAACAACCCAGCCGAATATTCAGGTTTTCCCGAAACTTGAAAAGGCCTTAGAAGCTGCCAGCAACCGGGAACTCTTCATCATAGGAGGTGGTGAGCTATATCGGCAAACTCTCCCCATATGCGAAGAGTTGTATATTTCTGAAGTGCACCTTGAAATCGAGAATGGGGATGCCTTCTTTCCAGCATTCAAGGATCATTTTGAGATTGCGGAAAAACTATTCCAAAACGAAGAATTTAGCTTAAACAGGTGGATTCGAAAACCATCTTAAATGGTGCTCAATAATACGGCCTTAACAACAAATAAACGACCGGACCAGTCACAGCTACATACAACCAAACGGGAAATATTTTCTTCGAAAGCTTCTTGTGTTGAGTAAAGTGATTCGTGAATGCATAGCAGAAGGTAAGTAAAATAAATGGTAAACTGATAGCTGCCAAAAAGATGTGACTAAGCAGGATTACCAAATAAACGGTACGCATGGAACCTGCCTTTTGAAGCTCGACCGCTGACATCTCTCCATCTCCATTCTTATCGCCATAGATAGTTTCCGGAGTGGTGAAGTGGTATGTGACATATGATAGAAGAAATAAAAGCGAGCAAATCATCGCTGCATAAATCCATCTTTGATGCAGGAGAGCTTTACCTTTTTTTATGGCAACCAAGGCCATAACTAAAGAAATAGCAGCCACTGTGTTAAGAATGGCATGAAAAGGTGGCAGAAAGCTTAGACTAAATCCGNCCGGCAGAGGAATTTTTACCTCTCTCATTAACATCACTAAACCTAAAACCGCCCCGGATATGACCCAAGCGACAATTTTCAGCTTTTTTAAGAGTTGCTGATTTTCGGGGAGCTCGTTTAACTGATTAGTTTGTGTCATTCAAATAGTTGTTAAGGTCTAAAGTGAAAGGAATAAATGTCTCTTCCTCATCATCTTCCAATAGTACCTGAGCCCACAACCTACATTGGCTAATTCGCGAAGAACTAAATGAAAACTCCAAATCCTTCGTGATTGAATCGGTAACCGGACCCACAACTCCTTCCTGCTCTAGGGGATGCAGATGGGCGAAGCCTTTTCTCTCCCAATCAAAAGCAACCATGTGCGCATGAGCACCCATCACAGGCCTCAATATCAGTGGATTACCTTCTGCATCTCTTGCCTTAAAAGTAAGAATATATCCATCATCGGAAGATTCCTTCTTACGAACATTCAAAGAGAAGTTGCGATCTTTAACCTGAAAAAAATTTGAACCTTTAAGATTAGGCTTTTTTTCATCACCACCTTCAACGATGAAGGAATTTGATAGTAAAACTCTTCTTGGACTGCGTATCGGAATTAGATCTAGAAATATTCGGTATTCACCAAATGCTTTAGGGGTAAGAGTGAAATGCCAAATACCGTCAAATAAGTCATCAGGAACCGGATGCAGGTGTTGATAATCCTCAAGACTTGGATCCACCGCCAAAAGATGAATCTTTTGAGTGTGACTCCGGGCCACCTCATCAGCAGCAAGTGGAGATCCGTCAAATTCCTTTAGATTAATTTCAAACTCGCAAGGTTTATTGATCTCAATTTCGCCTAGTGGTCTTAATACCATGGAAATTGGCCATTTTCGAACGGTTAGATCCACAAATCCGGCATCTCCCGGACCACAATAATCAAGTTCACCTTCCGAATTATATGTTTCCTCGTGCAAAAAATCACAAGGCTCAACTGGCAACCATCGAGCAATAAAATAAACAGCCACAAAAGGGATAATCATCAACAAGGATTTAAGAGAACGACTCATATTATCAATAAATCACATTAAATTGATTGTTGACCTTGTAGACGGCTAAGAAAATCTTCAACCGACCAGCCTTTGCCAGGGACTTGATAGACAATTTGCCTAAGTGGATTAATGACAATGGTACGCATGGTGTGGTCTAGAGGAGTCTTTGGTTCTTTTTTCCGCATAATTCCAAATTGACGCGTAAGATCATCAATCACACTTTTCCCTGCAGTACCAAGACGAAAATTTGACTCCTCCAAATTGTATCCTCGAGCATATGATTTAAGGACACCCGGTGTATCAAACATAGGGTCCAGTGTGATGGAAAGAAACTTAACATAAGGTATTTTCGTTTTTTCAACTAAATCCTGCAATTTCTTCATTTTCAAAGTGGCAGCTGGACACATATCAGGCTCAGAGCAACGCGTGAAAATAAAATTTAGTATTGTAACCGACCCATCCAGATAATCGGTGGTTATAATTTCACCATCTTGGTCGTAGAGAGCGAACGGAGGAACTTGGTCTCCGACACTGCGGATGGAATCTGATCCCATAGAGAGGGTGTCCCTGCGAAGCAATCGATTCACATTGTTAAAACGGATTCTTTCCCTAAACTCATCAGGCCAAACACTATGCAAAAGAAAAATCTCCCCGTTCTGCGGGCTAAAACTAGATTGGAGCCTACCTTTGAAAACACTCTTTTTTTCAAGAAGATTGAAGTCACCTGGCTGTACTTCTGTTTCAATAACATCATCCAATTGAACATCCGAAAAGTCACGAATTGCTGATCCGGTAGCAGTAACCCGGATAGAAGCAACGCTTCTGTTCTGATCAGTGCTCACAACTTCCCCCCTTACCTCATCTTCAAGCAAACCTTTAACTGAATTCCGCACTTCTGTTTTGGTGCAAGAAGTAGAGTATATCAGTAATGTAAGTGTGGAGAGTCCTTTTATTAAGAAATTCACAGTTCTAACTTATCAGGAAAGAAATTTCTCGCAATTCGATTTGCAATTAAAACTTCTTAATTGTCATTCTCGANTACAGANAGTAAAATAAGTTTAGTTAATAACTCTACGATTAGGTATTAGATTTTCTTTCAATGCATTAATAGNCCTCAATCATCTTGCTTGGAGCATACCAAGCATCATTATGATTAATTACCCTTGTGAACCTAACTAAAAACATCAATTCTAGAGCATCTACAACTGCTTTTGAAGCTGAGAAATCGGTAAATTTTAATGGTTTGTACGAGCTTACAAAACCCCGTCTCAGTCTCTTGTCTGTCTTCACCGCGTCTCTCGGTTTTTTAGTTCATGATCCACTCATACCTGACTTAGGATTGTTCATTGCACTGACTCTTGGCACTGCTCTTGCCGCAGGCGGGGCGGCAACTCTCAACCAATGGATAGAGCGTAAAGAAGATGCTTTGATGGCAAGGACTGCATCTCGCCCATTGCCTGCAAAACTTGTGACTCCTGAATTTGCCCTCGGTTTTGGAATCGCTNTAAGTTTNCTNGGCTTACTTACCCTTTGGGTTTGGACGAATCCNTGGGCCACNATACTTACATTTGCGACACTTTTNATCTACCTTGCCATTTACACTCCTCTGAAGAAAAAATCACCTATCGCAATCGAAGTCGGGGCCATCGCCGGTGCCTTACCTCCTCTAATCGGTTGGGTGGTTGCTGCTGGTTCCCCCACCACTTATGGTCTGATTTTGTTCGGAATCCTATTCGCATGGCAACTCCCACACTTTATGGCCATAGCTTGGAGTCATCGTAAGGATTACACGAAGGGCGGATTTCGCTTCCATCACTTCAACGACCCGCTTGGNTCCAAGATGGGGCTGAANAGCTTTCTTTACTCCCTTGTTTTAACTGCNTTCGTGTTTGCTCCTTATTTCGTCGAGTTGAATCANACAGCTCCGGGTTATCTNTATCTAGCTTGNTCCTCTNTGCTATCCCTCTATNTNCTCGTACCAGCCCTCAATTTTCTCATTAATGAAGAACGGGACAAGTCAGCCAGAAAACTCTTTATAGTAACTATTATTTATCTTCCATTGCTTTTGGCATCTCTCGTCATAGATCGCTACTTATAATTGCCATGACATCGCACACTCACCGCTCAAAACTACCTCAACTTGTTTTTTTACTTCAAGCTCTTGCCCTGTTTCTGTTGGGTTCATGTTCCAGAATCGATCATAANCAGTCTGCGTTAGATCCGAAAGGCTTAGTTGCACAAAACCAATATGACATCTTCATGCTTTCTGTTTGGATTACCATCTTCCTATTTTGTGCTGTAGGTGGNTGCTTGCTTTTTGTTCTGTGGAAATACCGTGCTAAATCTAAGGAAGAAGCAATGGAGATTCCTGAACAAATGCATGGTAGTTCTAAAATCGAGACCACACTGATTATTGCTTCTGCTGTCATNCTTGTTATTNTAGCAGTCCCAACCCTTCAAGGTGTGGTTCTNATGAACAGAGTTCCCGACCCNAACGATCAGGCAACTCTTGAAAAGCTCAAGCTGGATAAAAGCCAAATTGAAGACGCCATAACTGTAAATGTGACTGGCAAGCGTTTCTTTTGGGTTTTTGAATACCCTCAGTACGGAATCGTTACGGCCAATGAATTAGTTTTTCCTGCCAGCAAAGCAGTCCGTGTCAATCTCCGCACGGAAGATGTCATCCATTCATTCTGGTTACCAAAGCTTGCTGGCAANATGGATTTAATGCCAGGCCAAGAAAACTTCCTATGGTTTATTGCTGATGAACAAAAAATTCGCTCAGGCATTGATAAGGATGGTAAACCATACGAAGTGGACGCTAAAACAGCCATGCCATCCGTATTCGATGGTAAAATGAGGCAAACAATTTTTGCTAAGCAAGCATTTACGGATGAATTTGAAGCAGTCGGGGGTCTATTTTATGGCCAGTGTGCTGAATATTGNGGCAACTCCCATGCGTACATGTCATTCCGGGCCCTCGCTCAAACTGATGAAGATTTTGACAAATGGGTTCTGAAATTTCGGAATGCTCAAAATCCGAATTTACAACCAACTGCATACTCAGCGGAAAACACATACGATGANGGTACAGTCGTTACTTACCCTGATGATGATCTCGGAGAAAATAATAGACGTGAATTCCGTGCTTTAAAATCAACCGCTAAAGGTCAGACTCCCGCAACTAAGCCAGATCTTTGGGAAAAGGTTCACTCAGACGATTATGAAAAAGGGAAAATCCTTTTTGGGACGCAAGGTTGTGCTCAATGCCACGCTATTAACAAAACCGGAATTGGTGCCAAAGGTCCAAACCTAACGCTCTTTGGCTTACGCACATCCCTTGCTGCTGGCTGGATGAGAAACGACGAAGATAGTCTCGATAAGTGGCTTCGTAATTCAAATGAAATAAAATTTGGAAACCTGATGTGGAATGGGGAGGGAATTGATGACCGTCATCCGTTACGCCAACTTCAAGACGACGATGAGAAAGTGAGTCAGCTTGTAACTTATCTACTTGGACTTAAATAAAATTTAATTTTAACAACTACTAATCATGGCAATTGAATCCATTAAATACGCATCACCTGAAACGGAATCTAAGCTAGAAACAAAAGCTTTCCCAAGACCTGGACAACATGCATCAGGAATTATTGATTGGCTCACCACAACTGATCACAAGAAGATAGGTTTGATGTACGGACTTGCCGCTTTGTTTTTCCTACTAGTCGGAGGGATAGAAGCACTTCTCATCCGATCTCAATTGTGGAGTCACAACATGGAAGTGTTGACCAATCGGCAATACAATCAAATGTTCACGATGCACGGAACAACCATGGTTTTCCTCGTTATCATGCCTTTGAGTGCCGCTTTCTTTAATTTCTTTATGCCCCTTCAAATTGGTGCACGTGATGTCGCCTTTCCCAGAATGAACACCTTAAGTCTTTGGTGTTTTATCGCAGGAGGAATCATTCTCAATCTAAGCTGGTTTTTTACTGGTGGATCTCCAGCTATTGGTTGGTTTGGTTACGCACCACTTAC